>NZ_QOKX01000008.1:0-314808 GCF_013319255.1 Pseudoalteromonas sp. JC28
CTGTTCGCCATTTAAAGTGGTACGCGAGCTGGGTTTAGAACGTCGTGAGACAGTTCGGTCCCTATCTGCCGTGGGCGTTTGAGAATTGAGAGGGGCTGCTCCTAGTACGAGAGGACCGGAGTGGACGAACCGCTGGTGTTCGGGTTGTGATGCCAATTGCATTGCCCGGTAGCTACGTTCGGAACTGATAACCGCTGAAAGCATCTAAGCGGGAAGCAGGCCTCGAGATGAGTTCTCACTTTGACTTAGRGTCAACTGAAGGGCCGTTGAAGACTACAACGTTGATAGGCGAGATGTGGAAGTGCTGTGAGGCATTAAGCTAACTCGTACTAATTACCCGWGAGGCTTAACCATACAACGCCAAAGTGGTTTACTAGAATTGTTCCAGACAATTCCTAGCATGACCTCCATCCATGGAGGCCTTAGCTAACAGAAGTTAATAGACTAAAGTAGACAAAAGAATTTAATAGCTTTTTCCRGATTTACATTGATGARGGAGACTTCATTGATGAACAGAATTTCCTGGTGACTATAGCGTTTTGGACCCACCTGACCCCATGCCGAACTCAGAAGTGAAACAAAACAGCGTCGATGATAGTGTGGATTACCCATGTGAAAGTAGAACATCGCCAGGGCCAAATAAGAGAAACCCGTTGCAGCAATGCGACGGGTTTTTTGCTGTCTGGGGTAAAGTACTTCCATGTAGCATCTCCCTTCGCGCGTCCTTGCGCTCACTTCCTCGAACTGCGAAGCGGTGCTTCGGTTTCTCGTCACCCAAACTCAGAAGTGAAACAAAACAGCCGAAGGGTCGGCCCCGGTCAATGATAGTGTGGATCACCCATGTGACTCTCTATTTAAAAAATGAGAACATCCTACTTCGTAGCGAGCCAGGGCCAAATAAGAGGTTGATGAAAAGCGTTCATCCATGAACTTCATCGACATTCGAACATCCATGTACATCAAAACCCGTTGCAGCAATGCGACGGGTTTTTTGCTGTTTGGGGTATAGAAAATCTCGCGAGGTAAACTCGCTCCTACCACAGTATAGGCACAGTGCAACATGGTGGGAGGTGGTTCACCCGCCGATGGCTTACAATGAAAGTTTCGGCTCAAAGATAATGTGGAACACCCATGTACATCAAAACCCGTTTCAACAATACGACGGTTTTTTCTGTTTGGGTATAGCTTTGGGGCATAGAAAGGCTCGCGAGGTGCACTCACTCCCACCATAAACACAGTATTGTGGGAGGTTTGAGAGGGTTAGGTGGTTAAATAACGCGAGAGAAGCGGGTGTTTTTGACTTGGTTTTGTAAGTAAGCATCAAAGCACATGCAGATGATGCGAATAAACAAATTGCCGTTACTTGTGACTTTTATGGTGTGTTCATTCAGCTCTACCAGTTCATCTGCTGCTAGCGGCTCTAGAGCGTTAAGTGCTTGAACGAAATATTCGTCAAAATTTATATCATAGCGTTGCTCGAACAGCTTTTTATCTAACTCAAAATGACAAATAAGCTGTTTGATCACAGCCGCGCGTATTTCATCATCACCACTTAAGGTTATCCCTTTAGTGATCGCACACCTTTTATCATTTAAAGCTTGATAATAAGGTTTTAACTCTTTTTCATTTTGCAAAATCATGTGACCAACTTGGGAAATGGATGACACACCAAGACCTAACAGGTCACACTCGCCATGAGTGGTATAGCCTTGAAAATTACGGTGTAGATGCCCTTCATTTTGCGCCATAGCCAGCTCATCGTCTTTTTTAGCGAAGTGATCCATACCGATGAATTGATACCCAGCGGTGGTCATCTGCTCCAGTGTTTGCTTAAAGATCTCAAGTTTTTCTCCCGCACTTGGCATGTCGGCTTCTTTTAGTTTTCGCTGTGCTGCAAATCTATCTGGAAGATGGGCATAGTTAAATACAGAGACTCTATCGGGAGAAAGCGCGATAAGTTGCTCAATCGTTTGCTTGTAGCTCTCTACTGTTTGAAATGGTAGCCCATAGATCATATCCATATTAATAGATTTAAAACCGAGCGTTCTCGCTTCAGTTAAGGTAGCCAGCACTTCATCTAGATGCTGTGGGCGGTTTACCGCAGCTTGTACTTCATCATTAAAATCTTGTACGCCAAAAGACACACGATTAAATCCGAGCTCGTGTAGGTGACGCATCATATTTGGTGCAAGTGATCTTGGGTCTATTTCAATACCACGCTGTGCACTTTGAGAGAAGTTAAATGCACTATTGAGCATTTCGATTAGACGTGTTATTTGCTCTGTAGTTAAGAAAGTTGGTGTACCACCGCCTAAATGAAGTTGTTCTACACGATACTCAGAAAATAGCGGCGCTTTTGCTGCGATTTCTTGTGCTAAGTAATCTAGGTAAACGTCAGCTTTGGATTGATGACGAGTAATGATTTTATTACAGCCACAGTAGTAACATAGTTGATGACAAAAAGGGATATGAATATACAGCGAGAGTGAACGAGATTTAGAGCCCGTAATAGCCGCTTGTAACTCTTTTTGGCTATAACCAGACTCAAGCGATAAGGCCGTTGGATATGAGGTATATCTAGGACCAGATATATTGTACTTGTTGATAAGGGAATCATTCCAAATAGGTAAATTAATCACGATACGCACTCTCGAGTTTTATTAAGAGTGTCAGTGTACTTTTTACCGTCTAGGTTAGATTTGCCTCAGATCAAAACACGCCGCGATTGCGACGTGTTTTGGTGTTTGATTAAAGCTTAAATTGGTTGACTGTTGAGTTCAGCGCCTTGGCTAAGTCGTTCAAGTCACGGGCTTCATCTGCCAGTACATTGGCGTGGTTGGCCGTGCTATTAACGAGCTCATTAATTTGGTTAAGACTATTGTTAATATCTTCTGCAACAACGGTTTGCTGCTCTGTTGATGTCGCAATTTGATGACTTTGGTCTTGTACTGTCGTGACCGACTCTGTGATTTCTTTCAAGGCATCAAGCACGGCTTGCGTTTCCTCTACGGTCCCCTCTGCGCGGTCTTGACCTTGCTGCATCATCACTGAAGCTTGTTGGGCGATTTGCTGTAAACGAGAGATCATATTACGAATGTCATCGGTAGACTCTTGCGTGCGGCTTGCAAGCGATCTGACTTCATCAGCAACCACCGCAAAGCCTCGACCTTGCTCGCCTGCTCTGGCGGCTTCTATGGCGGCATTGAGTGCCAGTAAGTTCGTTTGTTCAGCAATACCGTTAATCACATCGATAACGGCACCTATGTTACTGGTTTCTTGTTCAAGTCCGGCAACCACTTTTGCAGCCTCGCCAATATGAAGTGCAAGTTCAGTCATGACTTCTTGGGCTTGTGATGAACGTCCTGCACCTTCATTGGTAATACGTTGCACGACATCAGCGGCTTGGTTGGTCTCTTGTGCATTACGTGATATTTCAGTCACAGTGGCTGCCATCTCGGTCACAGCGGCGCTTACGCTATCGACCTGTTCTTTTTCGCGCTGAATTTCGCTGTTAGTATTGTTTGACACTTCACGCAATTGGGCGGAAGCATTACTTAATTGCTCAGCTTGTGCTGCGGTATCGAGCATCATTGCTCTAAGTTTATCGATGAAGGTATTCATATGCAGCGCGAGTTGACCAACTTCATCTTTACTGGTGATATCGATACGTCTAGTTAGGTCGCCTTCACCTGATGCGATGTCTCGCATGGTTTCGGTAAGCGCTACAATCGGTTTGGTGATCATTTGCGTGGCGAGCAAGATCATTGCCACGATAATGGCTAAGATAATAATCAAGGCTGTGATTGTGCTCATTACGGCGTCATTTACAGGCGCTTCGATCAGCGACACCGGAATAAGTAGGCCAACGTGCCAATCCAATAGGGGGTTGTCTAATTTCACATTGTCATAAACAACATAATACGCTTCCCCTTTGAACGTGACTGTACTATTGCCAACGGGGTTACGCTTGATAGCGGCATTTAGAGCGTCAAAGCCTGATGTATTGGAAAACTGGGATTCAAGGCCATCTAAACCTTCTTTGCCTTTCTCGCCTTCATCTGTGGTAGAGAGTGAATGACCAGTACGCTTGGATAAATGCACAACATTTAAATCACCATCGAGCAAAAAGCCAAAACCTTTATCTTGAAACTTGATACGTTCAACCATATCGTTCAATTTATTGATCTGTAAGTCGACGCCACCCATGGCGACGAGTTTGCCGCCGTTATTGTAGATAGGTTGACGGATCACAGCAGACACTGCACCGGTATTGATATCGGTTGCAATTGGACCAACATACAATTTACCTACATCCAGCGTATCCTGCCACCATGGGCGCTGATAGGCGTAGTAAGGTCGACCATCCGAATATGCTGATGTACGATCATTTTCTTTAAAATATTCACCGGTGTTTGCTGAGGCAATAAAGGCTGAGAGAATATTTTCATCACCTTTGGCGATTCTAACTAAGTCTTCATTGACCTCTTGATAGTCTTTATCTTTAGTCAGATCGGCGCCACGGGTATTATAATTTTCAAACCAATGAATGTTGTGAGGCGTAGAAACAAAGGTTTCAACTACTTTACCGTATTGGCCAAAGAATGCTTCCATCGCCAATTTTTCGGCTTGAATATAGCTTTGCGTTTCTCGTTCAATTCCATCTCGAGAGAGCGTTGCAATATGGCTGACGAAAAAGCTTGATGCAATAATTAATAATACGGAAATGGTGCCGCCAATTAGCAGCAATATTTTCTTTCTAAGGGATAAATTCTCAAGCATGACACTTCTTATTTTTAGCTTATGCAAACGGTAATCAAACCATAGATAACAGGAGAACGCCACCGTTTGCGTTAACTTCTTTTACATAGATAATACAAGGTAACTTCCTAGTTAAGGTAATATTCATATGAAAGTATTAAATCGCAGTCTGGTGGTACTGGGCGCGGGTTGGCTCGGTGAAGCGTTGTGTCGCGAAGCTGAGTTGCAAGGGTGGCAAATAGAAGGCACCAGAACCCAAGCTAGCGAGATGCATAGCTGGTCAAGGCAGCTGGTCTTGACTGAAAATGGCACCTTAGCGCACTCAATTTCTTTACACAACGCGTATTGGGTGTGTGCGATCCCACCAAGAGCGAGGCATGTCGATAGTAACTATTTAGAAACGTTAGAACAGGCATTGTTACTTGCAAAGAAGATGTCAGCAGCAGGTTTCTTATTGTGTTCGACCACTGGCGTTTATAGCACCGAAAATGGTGAATATGATGAACAAGGTAAGTTAGCGGATAAAGCCAACCAGCGTGTTGATATACTAAGAACTGCTGAAGAGATGGTGCTTAACGCAGGCGGTAAAGTGGTGCGCTTAGCAGGTCTTCAAGGTCCCGGTAGGGAGCCTGGGCGATTTGTAGCAGGAAAAGCCTTGTCTAGCTCAGCGAATGGTAGAGTGAATATGGTTCATCGCGGTGATGTTGTTGCTGCAATCAATACCGTGATCGCGCAGTGGCAGGATGCTGCAGACATTTATAATGTTTGTTATCCAGCACACCCCACGAGACAGGCGTTTTATCAATATCACTGTGAAAAGTTAGGGACTGAGATGCCAAGTTTCGCTTCGTCAAAAGAAGAAGCGCGCATTATCAAAGCCGAGCGTATTACCGAACTCGGCTTTGCCTATCATCATCCGATTGTTAATGAATCTGAGTTAGGCTGAAGGTAAGAGTTGTGCTGGTAGCAAGTGCGCCAGTGCAGCTTGACCCAATAATGCATTAGCACTTTCAATATCGGGTGCAAAATACCTATCTTTGTCATAAAAGCTCACGACTGCTCGTAATATTTGCTGAGCAGTAGCCACTTTGTCAGATGGCTTAAGTGGCGCTCTAAAATCTAACCCCTGCGCTGCAGCAAGATATTCAACTGCGAGTACACCTTGGGTGTTGTCAGCCATTTCCTGTAAGCGTCTTGCCGCAAAGGTTGCCATGGAAACATGGTCTTCTTGGTTTGCCGAGGTTGGGAGGCTGTCAACACTGCCAGGATGTGCGAGTGTTTTGTTTTCAGAGGCCAGTGCCGCAGCAGTGACTTGCGCAATCATAAAGCCCGAGTTTACACCGCCATTGTTAACTAAGAAGGGAGGCAGTTTTGATAAGCTCGAATCAATAAGCAGTGCGATACGACGTTCAGCCAATGCACCAATTTCAGCAATGGCTAGCGCTAGGTTATCAGCCGCCATCGCGATAGGTTCTGCATGGAAGTTGCCGCCAGAAATAATATCTCCAGCATCAGCAAATACCAGCGGGTTATCTGTTACCCCATTGGATTCTACAAGGATCACCTCAGCGGCCTGGCGGATCTGAGTTAAACAGGCACCAAGCACCTGTGGTTGACAACGTAAGCAATAAGGATCTTGTACTTTTTCACAATCAACATGAGCATCACTTATTTCTGAGCGAGTTTGTAAGATATCTCTAAATGCCAGTGCAGTGTCGATTTGGCCTTGCTGACCACGAACTTCATGAATACGCGCATCAAACGGCGAGCGGCTGCCCATAGCCGCTTCAATGCTCATGGAACCAACGACACAGCTTTGCGCATAAAGATCTTCAGCTCTGAAAAGACCTTGCAGTGCAAAGGCTGTAGATGCTTGTGTACCGTTAAGTAGTGCGAGACCTTCTTTTGCAGCTAAAGTAAGTGGTTCAAGTCCTGCTATTTTTAACCCATCGATGGCATCGATAAGTTCACCACGATAGCGAACCTGACCTTCGCCAAGGATCGGTAAACACATATGCGATAGTGGTGCAAGATCGCCTGATGCCCCGACTGAGCCTTTCTTGGGCACACAAGGATAGACTTCGGCATTAACCAAGGCCGCTAAGAATTCAATTACATCCAAGCGGATCCCAGAGAAACCACGAGAGAGTGAGTTGATTTTTAGTACCATCATGAGTCGAACGGTGCTATCGTCCATTAACTCGCCAATACCGGCTGCGTGCGACAGTACAATAGAGCGTTGTAGCAACTCTAATTCGTCTTTTGCAATTTTGGTGTTGGCCAGCAAGCCAAAACCCGTATTAATGCCGTAAACGGTGCGCCCTTCTTTGATTACTTGCTGAACTGTGTCTGCACTGTTAGCAATAGCGGCTTTCGCTGATTCGTCTAAGCTGAGATGAACAGGCTGTTGATTGATTTGTCGTAACGTGTTTAAAGTCAGTTGGCCTGGGATTAAATTTAGTGAGTACATACTTACTTTCCTTCCAGCATAGGTAAATCTAGTTTTTGTTCTTTTGCACAGTCTTTGGCTATGTCATAACCGGCATCGGCATGACGCATTACACCGGTACCTGGGTCATTCCATAGTACACGAGATAAACGGGCGTCTGCTTCGTCTGTGCCATCTGCCACAATAACGACTCCCGAATGTTGACTGAAACCCATACCAACACCACCGCCGTGATGCAGCGAGACCCAAGTTGCACCGCCAGCCGTGTTTAACAAGGCATTGAGTAACGGCCAGTCTGATACTGCATCTGAACCATCCATCATCGATTCCGTTTCACGGTTTGGACTGGCTACAGAGCCAGAATCTAAGTGATCACGACCAATCACAATCGGTGCTTTGAGTTCTCCATTTTTGACCATTTCGTTGAATGCTCGTGCTAAACGCGCTCTGTCCTTCAGTCCAACCCAGCAAATACGAGCAGGCAGGCCTTGGAATTGAATGCGCTCGCGCGCCATGTCTAACCAATTGTGAAGGTGTGGGTCGTCTGGGATAAGCTCTTTAACTTTCGCGTCTGTTTTATAAATATCTTCAGGATCGCCAGACAGCGCAACCCAACGAAATGGACCTATGCCTTGGCAAAACAGTGGACGAATATAGGCAGGAACAAAGCCCGGGAAATCAAAGGCGTTATCAACCCCTTCTTCTAGGGCCATTTGGCGAATGTTATTCCCGTAGTCAGTTGTCGCAGCCCCGCGCGATTGCAGCGTTAGCATGGCTTGTACTTGCACTGCCATAGATTGTTTTGCGGCTTTTACAACTGCTTGTGGATCGCTTTCGCGAAGCGCGGCTGCCTCAGCCATAGTCCATGTTTGCGGTAAGTAGCCGTTTAGTGGGTCGTGCGCAGAAGTTTGATCGGTCACTACGTCAGGCGTGATATTGCGCTCAACCAATTCAGCATACACATCCGCGGCATTGCCCAGCAGGCCAACCGATACTGGTTGTCCAGCAGCCTTAGCTTCATCAATAATAGCTAATGCATCATCAAGTGTGGTTGCCTTTCGGTCCACATAACGTGTGTTAAGACGAAAATCGATTCGTGACTCATCACACTCAACAACGAGGGCGCTAAAGCCTGCCATTGTTGCCGCGAGTGGTTGTGCGCCGCCCATCCCGCCAAGGCCACCCGTTAAGATCCACTTGCCTTTCGCCTCACCATTAAAGTGTTGCTTTGCCATTGCTACAAAGGTCTCGTATGTGCCTTGCACTATGCCTTGTGAGCCAATATAGATCCAAGAACCAGCGGTCATCTGGCCGTACATCATCAGGCCTTTCTTATCGAGTTCGTTGAAGTGATCCCAGTTAGCCCAATGTGGTACTAAATTTGAGTTAGCAATTAAGACGCGAGGAGCATTGCTATGAGTTTTGAATACCCCGACAGGTTTACCTGATTGCACCAGTAAAGTTTCGTCTTCTTCTAAGCGGTCTAACGTTTCGACGATTTTATCGAAGCATGCCCAGTCGCGAGCGGCGCGGCCAATACCGCCATAAACTACTAGTGCATTTGGGTGCTCAGCAACTTCAGGGTCAAGGTTATTCATCAACATTCGCTTTGCCGCTTCAGTAAGCCAGTTCTTTGCGGTAATGTCTGCACCTCGTGGCGCGCGGATCTCGCGGCTAGGGTCTAATCTTGGGTTGTCACTCATTCTGCTCTCTCCTGTTGTATATACAACCTAAGTGAAACGTCTAGTTGCTGCGATTGCTTAGTTTCACTAGGTTGTTAGTCTATTTGTATTGCATGACAACCGAGGCTGCCATGTCGTTTTGATTTATCTGCCGCGATATTTGGCGACACTTTATGTGTTACGACCTTTGCTTAAAGGTGAGATGACCACCTAAGCGATATTTACTGCCTGGCGAAATTAATCTCGCGAAGCTAACAATGCCCTTTGCAGACCAAGTTCGGCGGATCATTTGTAAGCATGGTTCTTCATTATAAAGCCCAAGCCACTGGCAAACCTCTGGTGATGGCATAACTGCTTCAACGGTGTGTCTAGCCTCAGTGAGTGGCGCGACTTGAGATAAATATTCATGAGGGGTAGTCAGTTCAAAGTTTTGGTCTAAATACTCCGGTGCCAACTGTGGATTGACAAAGCGCTCTTCGACTTGCAGTGGTTGTTCATTTTCATTATGCACAATTACGCTTCTATAAACTGGTGCGTCCGCTTCTACACCTAGTGCAATGGCGATAGGTGCTACTGCTGCAATAAGTTCAAGCGTTAGTACGGTGCATGAGTATTTGCCATTGCGTGCGTTGACCTCGTCGGCAATATTGCGGATCTCAAGTAACGAAGACTGAGATTTAAAACTGGCAACAAAAGTACCTAGACCTTGGCTACGAGTTAAAATTCCGGCTTCAGTTAGCTCGCTTAGTGCTCGTCTTGCGGTCATTCGGCTAACATTAAATTGGTCAGCTAACTCATTTTCCGACGGCACGCGCTCGTTTTCGAGCCAGCGCGCGGCGCGAATATTATCGATAATATATTGTTTTATCAGCGCAAATTTAGGAAGCTCAGGCACAGTTGTTGTCTCGAGTTCATATTTATGTAAATAAAGATGGCACACTTCTCTTGTATATACAAGTATCCCTGATAGACTCAATGGATAAATCTCGCAGTGAGCGAGTTTCTTTTAATGTGTTGGCATATGGATTTGATTTAGATTAGGACAAGTATGATGTTAGAAGCCGATTTGCTTATTATCGATGTCAATATTGCAACTATGGATCCCAATTTGGATACCCCTTATGGTGCGATAGAAAACGCAGCGATCGCTATTAAAGATGGCAAAATTAATTGGTTAGGCCCTCGTAGTGAACTACCTGAGGTTGACGCCATAGCAACCCCTATTCATAAAGCCAATGGCCAATGGTTGACCCCAGGGTTAATCGACTGCCACACGCATATTTTATTTGCAGGTTCTCGGGCCAACGAATTTGAGCAACGATTACTGGGGGCGTCATATCAACAGATTGCCGCGCAAGGTGGTGGTATCGCAAGTACCGTTAAGGCGACACGATTAGCAGACAGAGAAACGCTGTATGTTAACGGTAAGAACCGCTTGAATAGTTTACTCAAAGAAGGGGTTACCACGGTTGAAAGTAAATCGGGTTACGGCCTAGACGTTGAAAATGAGCTAAAGCTGCTAGAAATTAATCAACTACTTAATGAGCATCACCCGATTGATGTGCATAGCACGTTCTTGGGCGCGCATGCATTACCCCCAGAGTACAAAGACAATAGCCAAGCCTACATTGATTTAGTCTGTGATGAGATGCTGCCACAAGTTGCTTCGCGCCAATTAGCAACGGCTGTTGATGTATTTTGTGAGAACGTCGGATTTACCTATCAGCAAACTGAGCAAGTATTTACTCGAGCACAACAGTTGGGATTACAGGTTAAATGTCATGCTGAGCAGCTATCTAATCAACATGGCAGCGAGCTGGTGGCAAAGTTTAAAGGGCTTTCAGCGGATCATATTGAATATCTTGATGAAGCTGGTGTGGAAGCGATGGCGAAAGGGGATGTGACTGCGGTACTTTTACCCGGCGCTTTTTATTTCTTACGAGAAACGCAATTACCACCAATTGACTTGCTCAGAAAGCATAAAGTAGCAATGGCACTCGCGAGCGACTTCAATCCAGGTACTGCGCCTTTGTGCTCACTGCGATTAATGCTAAATATGGCATGCACATTATTTAGAATGACACCGGAAGAAGCGCTTAGCGGTGTTACGGTTAATGCTGCGAAAGCCTTGGGGTTGAACGACCGTGGAGTATTGAAAGTTGGAACGCGCGCGGACTTAGCGTTATGGGACATTACCCATCCTGCACAGTTAAGTTATCAATTTGGTGTAGCGGACCTGTCAAATTTGTGGATCTTAGGTAAACTTAATCAGTAATGATCCTTTTATAAGCAACAAATTATGCTTTCAATTTCAACAGCTAGTGGCGGAGCCACGGAATTATTGCTGTCTGAAGGAATAGCGATACTAATTACGCCAATGATGGCTGGCATGGCCGGAGCCATTGTAATGGGGGCGTTAGCATTAATGTTGCAGCGCCCCTCTGGTATGCTCAAGCTGGCTCACCTTAGCAGTGCAACACTTGCAATACTGCTCGCCTTTACGGGCAATATCACTACATTACATTTACTTACTCTGACGATACTCCTGTATCTATTCCATGGCTTACAGGAGCACAAAAGTGGCTTATTGTTGATAAGTGCTGCTGCGATAATCACTTTAGTAATGTGGACTGTGTCTGAATATCTATGGACATTTCCTGCCCAGCATGGCGCAATTGTCATTGTGTTTATGTATATTCTTTTCCTTGCCTATCAAGCGTATAGCAGCGCAAATGAATTTGAATTGAAAGAACACAATGATGACCACACCGAGCATGAAAGTTTGGGGTTACCTGGTCGGCAAAGTTTTAAACGTGCTTTTAATGAATATCGCCAAACGGAAGGGAGCCCTTGTATGCTCGTGCTAGTCCGTCTCATGGGTTTCGAGCAGGTAAATTTTCATTTAGGGCGTGAGTTTGGTGACTTGCTGCTAGCTCAGTCGGCTAATCGTATTGCACAATGTTTGCAATCAGGCGATGTTATGGCCATCACTCATGGCAATGAAACTGCGAAAATGGCGCATCTAGGTGGTCTTAACTTTGCGTTTGTATGTTCGTTAAAGCATGGTAAGCACTTTCATGAGCAGCTGATAGAGGAAATATCAAACAGCACTTTAAAGCCATTCAATGTTGGTAGCTGTACGTTAGAGATCATGATGCGTGCGAGTTATGTAAATTGCGATGAAGAAATGGGGCAGCTTGAGAACCTGATTTCTTGCGTGTTTTTAGCGCTAGATACACAATCAGAAGCGCATCAGCATAGCCATCAACAGGTCGTGCCGTATCAACAACGTATGCAAATTCATCGGCTGGAGCAACAGGTTAGGTTGTCGGAGTTAGCTAAAATCAACTTTAGATCTGAATTTGAGCTCTATTTTCATCCAGTCGTTCGTCATGAAGATAACAGCATTGAGTTTGTTGAATTACTGTTGCGTTGGCAGCATCCAAAGCAAGGGATTTTAAGTGCCAATGAGTTTATTGATGATATTCGTTTAGTTGGACTTGCCATTCCCGTTGCTGAATATGTATTAGAGCGTGCATGCGAAATTGCATTGGCACTGAAAATGGAAGGGATCAGCGTTCCCATCAGTATTAATGTCTTTGGTGCTGAGCTCTTGAGCGAAAGCTTTATCGAGTTTATTGACTACACTATGCTCAACCATCAGTTAAGCCCTGGCGCTATCATTATCGAGTGTCCAGCTAGTATGCTTGCCGAACTAGATGAGCAAGAAATTGCGATGATCAGTCGTTTGAAGAACTTGGGTGTAAAAATGTGTGTCGATAGCTTTGGTGATGCGCCGCTGGTACTTGCTAAATTACCCGCACTGCGTTTTGAGTACGTGAAACTGTCGCGCAATATGACGCAAGAACCAGAGCATATGGGGCATACCAAATCCTTGGTAAAAGGCATTGTAGAGATGCATCAAGAAAAGCACTGTCGCGTGATTGGCGAGGGTATTGAATCTCTCGGGCAACTCGAGTTTGTAAAAAGCATTGGCACGGTGGCAGCGCAAGGGTTTTACTTTTCTCGACCACAGAACAGCAATATTTTGATCAGTTGGCTGAAACAAAGGCTACCTCAATAACTAGGAGCGCCTTACCTTTACATTGGTTTGGCTGTGACAGTGTTTAGCGCCTCTGTTGACGGGTACTTAAATAAGCGTTCGCAAGGTTCGTTAGTATTTGGCCACAATGTTCGATACCCGCCTGCTCACCAAGTGGGTGTCTAGCAGGGGCTGCTTCACATAAGTGCAAATATTTAGCATGTCGAGCCTGAGCCATACGGTACACAAAATATTCGGCATCGCTACTTGTGAAGCCTTGATAGGTCAGGGCACTTGCAGGCATACCGACGATGGCATCAACGTCTAACTCTACGCCTAATGGAATGTCGCTTGGCATCGTTGCCAACGCTTTGTCGAGTGATGCGGATAAACTCTGAGTTTGCCTGGTTTTTATCGCTTGATAACTTGAAAATCCGAATCCAGCGTTTTGCAATTGAGTAAGGATTGTTTGGTTGTTTTTGTGCTCGTGCAAGCCGATGACATGATAATGCGACAAACTACCAGCTTGATGCGCGTAACTGAAGCCATTACCGCTATGTCGCCCTTCACAAGCTCGAAAGTCAGCATGAGGGTCAAAGTTGATGGCACCAGCGGCATGCTTGCTGGCCTCAAAATGTGCCTGCAAAATACCAAAAGCATTATTGTGACCACCACCAATGATAATTGGCTCCAAGCCTGCAGCAAAGATAGGTGCTAGGGTTGCAATAACTTGGTTGTCGAGGTCAGCACAGAGAGTGCGTAGCTGCGCTAGCTGTTCGCTATTAGCGTTATCGAGCGATAGTGCACGCGTTTGAATAGCGAGGGTATCCACCTCGCCTAGCAACAAAACCTTATCGCCTGACAAAAACTGGTTATCGGGCTGATTCAAAAAGCGTTTTAAGAAGGCTTGCCAACCGAGCTCGGCGCCGCCTTGCCCGCAATTGGCGCGCGGACCTATATCCTCGGGGATCCCCAACAACACGTAACGGATCCCAAATTGGGCCGCGTCTCTAAGCGAAGCCGCGTAGTCATGATCACATTGTAAAAAGCTTATGCTTTGCCAAATTCTGGTTTCACCGGCTCTTGCACTGACAAAAGTGGCAATATTACTTTCATCATATATACGGACTGCTGTACTCATGACTGTTACTTCTAGCGCTTAATTGTCTTCGTTATCATCTTCTAAAATTAACTCTTCCGCAGAGATGATAATGCCGGTGGAGTCGGCGTAAACAAAATCATCTTCGTAAAAAGAGACACCTGCGAAATTAACGGGAATGCCGACTTCGCCGCTGCCACTGCTATCTGCTGCTACTGGGATAGAAGCGATTGCTTGAATGCCAATATCGCTTTCTTCTAATTCATCAACATGGCGCACCGCGCCGTAAACGATGATGCCTTGCCAGTTGTTCTCGACCGCCAGCTCAGCTAAATCAATATCAACCAGTGCACGACGAGTTGAACCACCACCATCAACGAGCAGCACACGACCAGTACCGTCTTGTTGTAGTACATCTTGGATCTGCTCATTGTTTTCAAAACATTTGACGGTAGTGATACGACCACTAAATGACGTCTGGCCGCCAAAATTGATGAACATAGGCTCTAGCACATCAACCACATCAGCAAAGTGGTCGCAAAGATCAGAAGTGCTGTATTCCATATTGAATCCTCGAATATTGATTGTCGATAACCAGTATACTCTCATACTTGTGCTTAGCAATGCTTTGATTCAACTTACATATTTGTGTCTTAAAAGTGTCACCTATTTGTTATTTTGCTCTTCTATGCTGATATTGTGAGCAATTAGGCGTGACTCGAATGATGAAAGCAAAACTAGCCGAGCTGGACGCTGCATTATACTTTGTGGTGTTTTGCCCTAAACCAAGAAACTGGTTTAGATTGATAGCATTAGGTCTATCCAAAAGTGGCAACGGTGGACTCTATGTGTTGGTCGCAATTGCGTGCGCTCTGTTTTTGGAGCAGCTAGGTCAGCAATTTGCACTCACCGTGATTTTGGCCTTTGCAATTGAAAGGCCGCTTTACTTCTATCTAAAAAATCGTTTTGCACGATTACGACCATGTGACTGCTACGCAGTGAAAGCCTTGTTGACGCCGAGTGATAAGTTTAGTCTGCCCTCGGGGCATAGTGCTGGCGCTTGGCTATATGCGACTTGCTTGATGGAGCAAATTCCACTAGCTGCGTTTCCGTTGATGATTTGGGCTTCAGGAGTGTCATTGTCACGCGTAATTGTAGGGGTACATTATCCACTTGATGTGGTGCTTGGTGCGGCAATGGGTGTTGCCTGTGCAAGTTTAGCGATAGTGATATTAGGAAGCGTATGAAAATACTATATGGTGTTCAAGGAACGGGAAATGGCCATACGACTCGAGCTCGGGTAATGGCAAATTGCTTTCGCAACATGGGAATTTCTGTTGACTACTTTTTTTCTGGACGTCCTTCGGAAAACTATTTCGATATGCATGATTTTGGTGATTATCGCAGTTGCCGAGGGTTGTCATTCGTTACCGAACGTGGCCAGTTAAATCGTTTAAAAACTTTTCAGTCGCTCAAGTTTGGTGAGTTTATTCGCGACGTTAGAAAATTAGATGTATCAGGTTATGACTTGATCTTTAACGACTTTGAGCCTGTCAGTGCGTGGGCAGGAAAGCTGGCAAAGGTTCCGGTGATAGCGATGAGTCATCAAGCGTCATATTTATATGATGCTGTTCCACAATTTGCCGTACAGCCTTGGCACAAAGCCCTGATCCGGTATTTTGCACCAGCTGATATTCATCTTGGGGTGCACTGGCAACCGTTTGATAAGCATATTATTCCGCCTTTTATTCCTTACGAGGCTGAGCAGGAGCAATGTGCATCGATAATTAACAAAGTTTTGGTTTATCTGCCGTTTGAAGCTTTGGATAGCATTATTGAGTTGTTAAAAGATTTCCCTGATAAGGAGTTTTACTGCTATCACCCGGATGCTGACAATGCTTCTTTGCAACATATTCACCTAAGAAAACCGAGTCGTTCTGGGTTTATTCAGGACTTAAGAAATACCAGTGGTGTGATTGCAAATGCCGGGTTTGAGCTTTCTAGTGAAGCATTAAAACTCGGTAAAAAACTGCTACTTAAACCATTAGATGGTCAATTTGAACAGCAGAATAATGCACAGACGCTAGCCGAACTCGGTCATGCCCAAGTGATGAATTATCTCAATGCTGGGGCGCTGGAAGAATGGCTGCGAACAGACGCGAAGGCATCGTTTTATTTTCCATCCGATCCTAGCTTGCTAGTGGAGTGGTTGATAGGAGGTCAATGGCACAATATTGATTTATTGCACAATCAACTTTGGAACGGTGTTAATAATTTGTATGTAAAAGCGGCGTAAATATATTAATTTGTAATATGAACCCAGAATAATTACCTATTATGAGGCAAGGCTGAAAGGCTTCAGCTATACTTTAGCCAGTCTATTAACATTGTAGGTAAGCCGATGGCGGTATTAGAAAATCTGACTATCAGACGTCGTTTGCAAGTGAATGCATTAGTGGTAGGGATTGCCTTGGTTGTTATGTTAATTATGATCATGTACGAAGCTCGTACTATGCTGAAATTGAATGAAACCATTCAATATGCAGAAGAGCTCGACATTCATGAATTAGCAATGCGCAAACACGAGAAAAATTTCCTTTTTTACAAGCAGGTAGATTCACTCGATGAGTTTGAAAACGAGTATCGTGAGCTGCAAACTAAGCTCGCTTTGTTGCAAGGTACTTTTTCTGATTTTGATATCGATTTAGGTCGGATCAACGAATTTGAACGCTTAGCAAAAAGTTATTACGATGACTTTCAAAAAGTGGTGCAATTACAAAAAACAATTGGCTTGCATCCAAAGGATGCTCTTTACGGTGAGCTTCGTGGTGCGGTACACGAGGTAGAAACACTACTAAAAGAGCAGCAGAATTATCAACTCCTTTCAACCATGCTGCAGCTTCGTCGAGCCGAAAAAGACTTTATGTTACGTTTTGATACCAAATATCTTAAGCGTTTTGACGAGCTAGTTGCACAGTTTTCTCAGGAAATTCGTAGTGCTGGGTTTAACGCTCAATATCAATCTAAGCTACTTAGTTTATTGAGCACCTATCAATCCAAATTTGCGGGTTTAGTTCGAGCACAAGAAGCACTTGGCTTAGATTTAACGAGCGGTGCGCTTGGCAAGATGAAAGTGAGTGTTGAGAAAAGTGATGCGCTGGTCTCTGAAGTCGTGGAGCAGGCAAAGGCAGAGATCAAAGAAAACGTTGATAAAACTCAGATGCTTGCCATCGGTGTATTTGTTGTGGCTGGTATTATCGTGATGACTTTGGTGTTATCGACTAGTCGCTCAATTATTCAGCCCGTAGAGCGCGTTTATCAAACCATTGAGCGCATTCGTCGTGAAAATAATTTAAGTCTACAAATTGAACAAAGCGGTAATGACGAAATCACGATTATGACCCGTGATTTTAATAGCTTAATTTCTGACTTCAGAGATCTCATTGCTGATGTGAATGGAGCGTTGGCAACTATTAATGAAGCCACGGATCATTTAACGGAGACAACAGCCCAAACGAGTACTGGTATGGCTGAGCAGTTGCACGAAGCGGATATGGTTGCAACCGCTGCGACCGAGATGCAAGCGACGATCCAAGACATTTCTCATAATACGGGTGAAGCTGCGCATAAAGCCGAGACAACGAATGAAAATGCGCAACAAGGTCGCCGTGAGGTCACAGCAACAATTGAGCACATCATGCAGTTATCGGAATCGTTAGGTGGTGCTTCAAGTGTTGTTGCTCAGTTAGAGCGTGACGGTGAAACTATTGGCTCGGTATTGGATGTGATCCGTGGTATTGCAGAGCAAACAAACTTACTTGCGCTAAACGCTGCTATTGAAGCTGCACGTGCGGGAGAGCAAGGTCGAGGTTTTGCTGTTGTAGCGGATGAAGTTAGGTCACTTGCGCAGCGTACTCAAGACTCCACGCAAGAAATCGAAAGTATCATTTCTACACTGCAACAGCGTACACGAGAAGTGGTGAACATCATGGAACAATGTCGTGAACAAGGCAATGAAAGTGTGTCGCAAGCCGAAAAGGCTGGGGAGTTGCTCAGCATGATCACCCAAGATGTGCAAACGATTATGGAAATGAGCACGCATATCGCGACGGCAATTGATGAACAAAACCAAGTTGCTTCAGAAGTGAATAAAAACGTGGTTAAGATCAGAGACATTGCGCAAGGTGCCTCAGAGCATGCTCGCTCTAATGCGCAAAGTAGTGAAGAAGTCGCAGAGCAAGCGCGCGTATTACACGAAGCCGTGGCTAAGTATCAGGTATAAACACCAATTCAACCTGAGGTTCTTAATGTCAAAGCCCCACTTAATTTATAGTGGGGTTTTTTATTAAACCTGAGGCTCGGATAAGAAATGAGCTTGCTTATTATTTTTAAGGTTCAGGTTGATTGTCATTTTGAATATTGAGAAGCGTATTGCATTTAAGGTGACTCTATTCAACATCGTGAGTAATATGTACTGTTGTAGAAATTTTCCGGATCGTCTTAGGTAGGGGTTTGCATCTTTAAAAGGTATGTTTTATAAAGAGAAAATCACATGTTGAAAAGGAATATTTAAATGAAACTCTCCACACGTAATTCTTGTATCCGGGGGCTATTTTTACTTTTGGCTATGGGAAACTTTTCTGTTCAAGCTTCGATGTTATGTCGAGATAGCTTCGATACTGTACGCAATAACATGACTAATATGAATTATAAAAGCTTTGATCAAACACCTAACTCTGGGTGGCGAGTACTGTATAATCAGGGTTGTTATTTAGAAGCTGCAATGCTCATTGAGCAATATAAAACCATGACTGGAGAGCAGCAAGCAAGTTTGCAATGGCATTTATTTCAGAATTATGCTATGGCGGGAAAGCGAGAACAGGCGATAGAGGTTGGAGAGGCACTTCTGCTCTCTGCGAAGAATAATCCTGCCGAGTTCCTTTGGGTAGAGTATATAGCCGCGAGTGTTGCGTTTTTAAAAGAAGATCGAGTGACACTAATGAAGATGCGTAACAAGCTAGCGGCACAAGCTGATTTCTTCCCTAATAAGATGAATTTAAAGGTTTTAGATAGCTTGGTCGATAATGTCAAATCTTCGTATCAGGCTGCTTATCAACAGTAAATTTAAGGCACAAACTTGATAGGTACGCTGTCCTTTTGGGTTTTATACTCTTCTACAGCGTTTACATATTCCTGCCATAGCACATCGTGTTGTGTAGCTATAGTGTATAAGTATTGCCAGCTGTAGAGCCCTGAGTCGTGGCCATCATCAAAAACAAAGCGTGCAGCATAGTGACCAACGGGTTCAATTTTCTTTATGGCGACATTCTGTTTGTTTAGCACGAGTTGCTTTTGCGCCGGACTATGCCCTTGCACTTCGGCGGATGGTGAATGTGTTCGTAAGAATTCGGCACTTAGCGTAAAACAGCGGCCGTCCTCAAAATAAACATCGAGTACTTTACTGAGCGTATGATAATGAAGTTTGGTGACTTGATACATAATTGGTATAACTCAAAAAGCGGAGCAAGGCTCCGCTTTTTATTTTAATTTACAGAATGAAGCGGCTTAAATCTTCATCCTGAACAAGCATGTCTAAATGCTGTTCAACGTAGGCGGCATCAATCGTCAAGGTATCACCAGCCTTTTCACTGGCATCGAATGAAATCTCTTCCATCAGCTTTTCCATCACAGTGTGAAGGCGACGCGCACCGATGTTTTCAGTTTTCTCGTTGACCTGATATGCAGCTTCAGCCAGTTTAGTGATAGCGTCATCGGTAAAGTCGATAGTGACGTCTTCTGTTTTCAGTAGCGCTTGTTGCTGCTCTGTAAGAGATGCATTTGGCTCAGTTAGAATACGTTTGAAATCACCCGCAGTTAGTGCTTCTAGTTCAACGCGAATAGGTAAACGACCTTGTAGTTCAGGGATTAAATCCGACGGCTTGGCCATTTGGAACGCACCTGACGCGATAAATAAAATGTGGTCGGTTTTTACCATGCCGTGTTTAGTATTAACGGTTGAACCTTCGATAAGTGGTAGTAAGTCGCGTTGTACACCTTCACGGCTAACATCTGGGCCAGAAGATTCTCCGCGCTTACAAATTTTATCGATTTCATCAATAAACACGATACCGTTTTGTTCAACTGACTCAATAGCTTGCTCTTTAAGCTCTTCTGGATTAACAAGCTTTGCAGCTTCTTCTTCAATCAATAGCTTAAGTGCTTCTTTAATTTTCAGCTTACGGTTCTTTTTCTTGTCACCCGACATGTTTTGGAACATGCTCTGTAGCTGGCTGGTCATTTCTTCCATACCAGGAGGTGACATGATCTCAACATGAGGCGCCGTTTCTGCGATGTCGATCTCAATTTCTTTGTCGTCTAACTGACCTTCACGTAGTTTCTTACGAAATACTTGACGTGTTGACGAATTTTCATTTGGCTGAGACTCACCCCAAGCGTCTTTTGCTGGTGGCAAAAGTGCATCTAAAATACGCTCTTCGGCGGCTTCTTCAGCGCGGAATTTGAATTTCTTGGTTTGCTGTTCACGTGTTAGTTTAAAAGAAACTTCGACTAGATCGCGGATGATGGTTTCAACTTCTTTACCAACATAACCCACTTCGGTGAACTTAGTCGCTTCTACTTTGATAAATGGTGCGTTAGCAAGCTTTGCTAGACGGCGGGCAATTTCAGTTTTACCTACACCCGTTGGGCCGATCATCAAAATATTCTTGGGTGTAACTTCTGCACGCAGCTCTTCATCAAGCTGCATACGACGCCAACGGTTGCGCAGTGCAATCGCGACGGCTTTTTTGGCTTTGTCCTGACCGATAATATGTTGATCAAGCTCGTGCACAATCTCTCTTGGAGTCATAGCTGTCATGACGAGTCCTATTACAATTCTTCGATAGTTTGGAAATTATTGGTAAATACGCAGATATCGCCGGCGATCTTCAGGCTCTTTTCCACGATTTCTTTCGCACTTAAGTCTGTATTTTCAAGTAGTGCGGTTGCAGCCGCCTGTGCGAAGTTACCACCACTGCCGATAGCAATAAGATCATGCTCTGGCTGCACCACGTCGCCGTTACCTGTGATGATAAGCGAGGCGGTTTCATCGGCTACCGCAAGTAGGGCTTCAAGCCTTCTTAATGCTCTGTCGGTACGCCAGTCTTTTGCCATTTCTACGGCTGCTTTAGTGAGATGGCCTTGGTGCATCTCTAGCTTTGCTTCAAAGCGTTCAAATAATGTAAATGCATCAGCTGTACCGCCAGCGAAACCTGCCAGTACTTTACCATTGTATAGACGACGTACTTTACGTGCGTTGCCTTTCATAACTGTGTTACCAAGCGAAACTTGGCCATCACCGCCGATAACCACTTTGTCATCGCGACGAACACTAACGATGGTAGTCATAGTAATCCTTATCTGGGCCTGTGCCCGTGTAACTCTAGATTAGTAGGAAATATGGGTGGACTTATAAAAATCAAGTCCAGCCCCAAATCCCGCAGCCAAATATCCCAACGCGTTGTAATTTGTTTTTATCGCTTTCTGCTAAACGCTTGGTATCGTAGGGGCCAAGACGGACACGATACCAGACACCGTTACTCCCTTCGGTACGACGGATCTCCGCGATTAATCCAGCAAACGCAACTTTGGCTTTCATGGCTTCGGCTTGGCTATGGGTTCTAAATGAACCACACTGCATTTGATAGGGACCTTTGCTCTCGATCTCTTTAACTTCGACCTTGATTTCATGATTTTTAATTTCTTCAATGAACTCAGGTGGGCGAGGCTTTGGTTTAATAACCTTTTGCTCGGCAACTGGGTGTGGGTTTTTGGCTTGCTCTACTTCTTTAGGATCGGCATTGGTTTTTATAAACCAAAGACCGTAGGCAAACCCTCCGATTAGTAGAAATGCAAAAATAGCAGCAATAACAGGAAATTTCGCCGATTTTTCTGGCTTGTCTTTCCCCTTGCCTTTAGGTTTCTTATTGATGTAATCGTGCTGTGCCATAGGTTATTTGATTTTAATAGCTATCCATTGGATCAACATCTATGCTCCAGCGTACTCGATTGGCAGACTCATGCGTAGCGATATAGCGCGCAAGTTGCGAAAGGTAGTCCCGCAGCACAGTGCGTTGTTGTGCGTGTATGTGTAATTGATATCTGAACTTTCCAGCTATTCGTTCAAGTGGTGCTGGAATTGGACCCAGCAATTGTATACCAGGATAGGGGGTAGCAGGAACCAAATCCGACAAAAAGCGCAATACTGTATTTATATTTGTTGCCTCGGCGCGGATGATAGCTAAGTGTGCGAAGGGGGGAAGCATAGCTTCTTCACGCTCTTGTAAGGCATATCGCGCGAAGTCGCCATAACCATTATTAATTAAATCTTGCAATAATGGATGTTCTGGAAAATGCGTTTGCAATAACACGGTTCCCGCTTCACCGGCACGTCCGGCTCGTCCAGCAACTTGCGTAATGAGCTGTGCCATTTGCTCGGTTGCTCTAAAGTCACAAGAGTAAAGTCCTGAGTCCACATCCAAGATAATCACAAGGCTGACATCGGCAAAGTGGTGGCCCTTGGCAAGCATTTGAGTGCCGACCAGAATTCGCGCGCCACCTTGATTAATTTCTTCAAGGGCGCTTTCAAGGCTGCCCTTACGGCGCGTAGAATCTCGGTCAATGCGAGTAACGGGAATATCAGTGAAGCGTTCGCTTAAAAAGCCTTCGAGTTGTTCTGTACCAAGCCCTGTGGGCATGATTTGGGTGCTGCCGCAATCTGGACACTGTCTCGGTACAAAGTCCTGTTCACCACAATGATGGCATACCAAGCGGTTCATGTTTTTATGGTACGTGGCGCTGGTAGAGCAATGTTTACAGGTATTAAGCCATCCGCATTCGTGACACATCAATGTTGGTGCAAAGCCCCGACGATTTAGAAACACCATAACTTGCTTACCACGAGCGAGTGTTTTTTCCATCCAATGTAAACTCATTGGTGAAAACCCGCCTTGTTCTGGCTGACCTTTCATGTCGACAAGGTGAAATTGGTTGTCGTGCTGGGTCTGCGCTCGTTTACTCAGTGTGACGAGTTGATATTTGTTGGTAATGGCTTTGTGTAATGTTTCTAATGCCGGTGTTGCGGTTCCCAAAAGCAAAGGGCAGTGTGCCTGATGCGCTCGAAATGCAGCGAGATCTCTGGCGTGATAGCGCAGGCCTTCTTGCTGTTTAAACGAGTTGTCGTGCTCTTCGTCAACGATGATCATGCCGAGATTTTGAAATGGCAAAAAAATGGCCGAGCGAGTACCGATAACCAAAGCGCTCAGACCCTTTTCGGCGCGACGCCAAGTATGTAGGCGCTCGTTATCGGTTAGATTTGAGTGCCATAAATCAATGGGCAGGTTATTAAAGCGCTTCTTAAAGCGGTTGACTGTTTGCGGTGTGAGTCCAATTTCAGGCACTAAGATCAGTGCTTGTTTACCCGCTTTTATTATGTTTTCAAGGCTCTGTAAGTAGACTTCGGTTTTACCACTTCCCGTTACACCTTCGATTAAAAAGGTACGGTAACCGACTTGTGCATTGACGGCGCTGCAAATAGTCGCTTGCTGGTCGTTTAGGCGTGGCTTTTCGCCTAGCTGTAATTCGTTTTGCGACCAATCACTATCATGCTCAATAGATTGTGAGATAAGCGCTTTTTCTTCTAATGCTTTAATTGTTTGGCTAGCAAATCCGAGCGCTTTGAGTTCACTTAATTTTATTGCACCACCTTCATATAATTGAGAAAGCAGCGCTTGTTGCTTTTTGGCTCGCAGTGTTGGTAGTTTCTGCCCTTTTTCCGTTAATCTGACGATAGGGATCTGAGTTTTGTCTGGGCTTCCACCATCTCTGAGTACTGCCGGTAGTGCTGTGAATAAGGTATCGCCAATTGGATGACAGTAATACTGGGAGACAAAGTGTAAAAAGCTAAGTTGTGCTTGATTAAAGACAGGATGCTCGTCCAACACCTCAATAATTTGCTTGAGTTTTTCTTTTGGTACATCGGTGTCGTCTTTTTTAGCAAGCGCAATCGCTGTGCAGCGACGGTTGGCAAAATTGACGGTGACTCTCATTCCTGCTTCAACTTGCATGGTTGGTGCTAGCAAATAGTCGAATGTTCGGTGCAGTGGCAGCTTTAAAGCTACTTCAAGAATGAGCATGTATTACAATTCCATAAAGTGAGCGCAGTGACGAAGTATATACCTAAGGTGGTACGAATTGAAAACTTACTCAGAGGCGGTGATAAAAAACTCTGAAATATTGCTTGTAGATTGTTCAGTTAAGCACTAAAATACGCGTCCACATTTTTGTATAACTACGTATGGTGCCAGACTTCGGGTTTGGAGAGCGATACGGCCTTAACTAGAGGTTGCTATGAAAGAAGGTATTCACCCTAATTACGAGACGATCACTGCATCGTGCTCTTGCGGTAACAAGTTCGAAACTCGTTCAACGCTATGTAAAGATATTCACCTAGACGTATGTTCTGCATGTCACCCGTTTTACACTGGTAAGCAGAAGATCCTTGACACAGGTGGCCGTGTAGATCGCTTTAACAAGCGTTTCGGTGCACTTAGCAGCAAGAAGTAATCTTGTTGGTCTAGTCGAAAAAAGCACCTTTAGGGTGCTTTTTTTGTGCCTGTTTGAAAATACCTTCTCGATTTATACATCCTATTCTGCATCAGCAGATAGACCGTCAGTCATCCCGTCTTATTGTGTCTTTTATTCTTCTAAAATAAAAAACTTGCCAGTTTGGCAGCAAAACTTTACTGATCTCTTGGGTAGAGTAAAAACTCTATTTAGCAGATAAATATTGAACATTTACGAGCTTAAGTTGTGAAAATAATCAAAGCTCATATAGTAAATAGTATCAGGTATGAGCACTTAATATAAACTAAAGTCAGTATATTGCGATTAAATGTCGGTATCTTGACGTTAAAGTTAGTTAAGTTGCAATTTTCTTATTGTTTTTATAGTTGGTGTACATTTGTGCTAATTTTATACATTCCGTGCTGATTTTAGCGTCTTGTTTTTTAAGTTTTAGTCATTTTATTTGTGAAATATTTCTTAAAATTGAGCTTATCTTCTCGGAAAAGTATAGAAAATACCATGCTAGTGGATAGACCTGATTTTACTTGAATAATGAGCAAAACTCGGTATTGTGTGAATACGGTCGATTAACTATATGTCCTATTGACATACCGCGACAGCAAAGCACATACGCTTGTTGAGTGGTTGAATGTCGTCGCTCATATAGTTAATCGCACTGTGTGTTGCTGTAACCAGCTAGCTAGGTTGCCAACATTCAGAATGCGAACGTTTACCACACTCTCACATTAACTTCGTAGGAAAATATCGCGCCATGACAGACTTTCGTCAACAAGCTCTAGATTATCACGAGAAGCCCGTTCCAGGTAAAATCAGTGTTGAACTCACTAAACCTGCCGAGACCGTAAAAGACTTAGCACTTGCATACAGCCCAGGTGTTGCAGAGCCAGTACGTGAAATCGCGGCTGATCCGGCGAATGCATACCGTTACACGGGTAAAGGAAATATGGTTGCGGTGATCAGTAATGGTACGGCAATTCTTGGCTTGGGTAACTTAGGTCCTTTGGCGTCAAAGCCTGTTATGGAAGGTAAGGCACTATTATTTAAGCGTTTTGCGGGCCTTGATTCAATCGATATCGAAGTTAAGCACAACACCACTGAAGACTTCATCAATACTGTGGCAAATATCGCAGACACATTTGGAGGTATTAACCTTGAAGATATTAAAGCGCCAGAGTGTTTTGAAATTGAGCGCGCGCTAATTGAACGTTGTGACGTTCCTGTATTCCATGATGATCAGCACGGCACTGCAATTGTAACCGCTGCGGGTATGCTGAATGCGTTGGAAATCCAAGGTAAAGATATTCATGATGCGATTATTGTGTGTCTTGGCGCGGGTGCAGCCGCTATTGCTTGTATGGAATTACTGATCAAATGCGGTGCTCAACGTGAGCACATCTATATGCTGGACAGAAAAGGCGTGATCCATACTCGTCGTGATGACCTAAATGAATACAAAGAGCTGTTTGCAAACAACACGGATAAGCGTACGTTACAAGACGTGATTGCAGATGCGGACGTATTTGTTGGTGTTTCTGGCCCAGACTTACTTTCTGCTGAGGATCTAAAGCTAATGGCTGACAAGCCAGTGGTATTCGCTTGTTCTAACCCAGACCCTGAGATCAGCCCTGAAGTTGCACACGGTGCACGTAATGATTTGATCATGGCGACAGGCCGCTCGGATTATCCAAACCAAGTAAATAACGTACTGTGTTTCCCGTTTATCTTCCGTGGTGCGCTTGATGTACGCGCAACCGCTATCAATGACGAGATGAAGATTGCAGCGGTTGAAGCAATTAGAACGATTGCGAAAGAGCCTGTACCTGCTGAAGTGTTAAAAGCGGCTGACGTAGATAGTCTAGAGTTTGGTCCTGAGTATATTATTCCAAAACCAATGGATCCACGTTTGTTACCTCGTATCGCAAAAGCGGTAGCGGTAGCTGCAATTGAATCAGGCGTGGCACAAATCGATATGCCAGCTGGATATATGGAATAATACCATTGGTATTATTCAAATGAAAAAGCCTCGATTGAGGCTTTTTTTGTGTCTGTATTTCCAGAGCGAAAGAGCAGTTATCACTCTTCGTTTATTTCTGGGATCTCCAAACCGCGCTCTTCCATTATTTGTCTTACCTCTAAAGGAATACGCTCTGGATTATCTTTTCTCAAGTCTTCATCGCTCGGCAGTGGCTGACCTGTGAAGGCATGTAGAAACGCCTCACATAAAAGCTCACTGTTCGTGGCATGACGTAAGTTATTCACTTGGCGACGTGTACGCTCATCAGTTAGCACTTTGAGTACATTCAGAGGTATGCTCACCGTGATCTTTTTTACTTGCTCTGCTTTCTTACCGTGTTCTGCATATGGGTGAATATACTCACCGTTCCATTTTGCCATAATTGTGTACTTGCCTCAGTTACATCAATGCCAATATGACTGGGTTCTGGTCTACATTATTCACCAACCGCATGAATATAGGGATAACCTTACGAATTAAAGATAAATCCCAAACTCAAATAGATGAATAAACTAATCCGCCATAGCGAGATAGAAGAATCTCTGCCATAGTTTTCAATAACTCAGTCGTATTAGCAACGCCTAGAGTGGCGAAATTTTATCGGTTTAAAAAAGATAGTCAAATACTAGTTATTTAGCCATTTAGCAGTATAAATGTTTTGACTTCTGGTTTCTGTTGCTCTAACCTTTTAGACGTCTAAACATCCAACTATCTAGGTGACCTTATGAGTCAAGTTAATAAATCGACGGTAGCAGTGCGTCACGGTATAGAAGCTGATAAAGCGCATGGGGCAGTAGTGCCACCGCTTTACCTTTCTACCACCTATTCTTTTGCCGATTTTGATACCAAACGCGACTACGATTATGGCCGCAGCGGTAACTTTAATCGTGATGTGCTTGCACAGGCACTTACCGAACTTGAAGGTGGTGCTCGTGGTATTATTACCGCCACTGGCATGGCTGCCGTTCACCTAGTAACTCAACTGCTTAACCATGACGATACGCTGGTTATTCCACATGACTGCTATGGTGGTAGCTATCGCTTGTTTACATCGCTTGCAAAGCGTGGATTGCTCAAATTAGCCGTCTTGGATCTCACGCAACCTGAAAGTCTTGCGCAGCTGCAGCAGATCAAACCTAAATTAGTTTGGATTGAAACACCAAGTAACCCAATTTTGCGGTTAACGGATATAGAAGCTGTCGTAAATGCAGCACACGCTGTGGGGGCTTTGGTCGCCGCTGACAACACCTTCTTGTCTCCTGCATTACAAAACCCCATTGCCTTTGGCGTAGATGTAGTCGTGCATTCAACTACTAAATATATCAATGGTCATTCTGATGTCGTGGGGGGCGCGGTGATCGCGCGTACACAGGAGTTGGGTGATGAGTTAGCTTGGTGGGCGAATAATATCGGTATTACAGGTGCACCTTTTGATAGCTACCTTACCCTACGTGGACTGCGCACCTTAAATGTGCGTTTACGCCAACATCAAGAAAATGCTCAGATTATTGCGGAGTATTTAGAAAAGTCGCCGTATGTTAGCCAAGTTTATTACCCTGGCCTTGAGTCGCATCCTCAACACGAACTTGCGAAAAAACAACAGCTCGGCTTTGGTGGCATGGTGAGCTTTGATATCAAAGGCGATCTGCAAACATCTGCGAAGTTTTTAACGTCTCTAACGCACTTTTCATTGGCAGAATCTTTAGGTGGGGTTGAGAGTCTTATTTGTCATCCAGCGACGATGACACACGCGGGTATGGATCCGCAAGCACGTTTAGAAGCGGGAGTGGGCGACACGTTGATTCGTATTTCTGTAGGCATTGAAGATGCACAGGATCTCATTGCAGATCTGGAATCGGGATTTGCATGTATTGATGAAAGTCAGGCGAGTGATGATGCTAAGTCATTCAAATTAACGCCTGCACATACAGTAGCGTTGTGGTGAGTAAATGGCAAAAGTAGTACATAAGTTTGGTGGTTCGAGTTTAAGCTCGCCAGAGCGTTATCAGGCGGTTGCCAAGATAGTGTTAGAGCAATGTCAACTAGGTGACAGTGTTGTGGTTTCTGCTGCAGGAAAAACAACGAATACCCTAGTGAAGTTATGGCAAAGCTTTGAGCAGCAAGATGTTCGCGCATTCAACGATGTTTTATTACAAGTTGAAAATCATCAACGTGAATTAATTGATGCCCTGTTTGTAGGTGAACAACACAGTGTGTTACTCAAACAGCTTGTCAATGAGCTGCAAGCAATCGCTTTAGGACGAGAAGAACAGCATCTTCACTACGCGAGTTTACTTGCACATGGAGAGCTATGGTCGGCTCGTATATTAGCAAACTACCTAAGTTCTCAAGGTATCGAAGCCAAAGCTATCGACGCTCGTACGTTATTTGTACAACAAGAGGGGGTGTTACTACACGCCCATAACAAAGAAGCGTGCTATCGCGCAATTGATGATCACGCTATCTATATTGTTACCGGTTTTATTGCCGCAAATGCACAAGGTGAAACGGTGACTTTAGGCCGAAATGGCAGTGACTATAGCGCGACTTTGTTGGCAAGTTATCTTGATGCGGCTCAAGTATCAATTTGGACGGATACAACGGGTGTATTCAGCACTGATCCACGTAAAGTCGCCAATGCCATAAAATACACAAAGGTATGTCGTGGCCAAGCTGAATTACTCGCACGATTAGGTAATCCAGTACTACATGCAAAAACGCTGTCTCCACTTAAAGATACCGATATAAAACTGCAAGTTCGCAGCAGCTTTGACGCCGATGCACTTGGCACTGAGATAGTAAAGGCAGGCTATAGCAAAGAGAAGCGCTTTATTACCACTTTTGGACAACTTGACCTGTTACGCGTTGAGCAGCTAAAAAGTGGTGAAGTGAAACAGCTAAGCCAGCTTATTCAGCATAGCATTCATCATTTTGTTAAAGGTGGAGAGGCACACTTACTGGTGCCATCTGAGTTTAGCCATGTTGTGATTAAAGCGCTGGATTCGCGAGCCAATATTATTGAGTCGCAAGTACAAGGCTTTGCTATTGTTGCCCCAAGTCAGGATGTTGCTGGCTTACATCAGCAAGCTCTGGAATTATTGGATGAACATGCGATTGTCACCCGTTTTGTGCTGCAAGAGCGCCATTACAGCTTAGTGTTAACCGATCAAGCAATTGATAGCGATCTACTTGCTATATTGCACGAACGTTTGGTCAATAAAGGCAGAGAGCTTGCTGTGATTGTAGCTGGTGTTGGCAATGTGGGTGAAGTGTTTATCGAACAATGCAAAAACCAAGTCGCTAAGCTGAGTGAGCACTTTGATCTTAAGTTGGTTGGCTTACTGCGTTCTAAGCAAATGTTGTTCTGTCCAAGCGGGTTGAATTTAGCATCGTGGCAACAGCAATGGCAAAATGAGGCCATCGAATACAATGAAGCAGAGCTATTCACTCGTATTAAAGAGCTAGATTACGAGCATAAAGTGGTGGTCGATATTACTGCGAGCGAGCGTTTCAGCGAGTTGTATCCACAGTTTGTTGAACATGACTGCCATTTGATCAGCGCTAATAAATATGCCGGCACGGCACAACAAGGTTGGTACTCAAAGCTGCGTCAGCAGTTACAAGATCGTAACCTATTATGGCGTTACAATACCAGTGTTGGCGCAGGTCTTCCCATTAACTTTGCATTGGCTGATCTGCAAAATAGTGGCGATGAAGTGGTGAGAATTGAAGGCGTCTTTTCCGGCACTTTATCTTGGCTTTGTAGTCGCTATGATGGTTCTGAAGCATTTTCTGAGCTAGTGCTTGGGGCGCAAGAACTTGGTTTTACCGAGCCCGATCCGCGCGAAGATCTATCTGGCCGAGATATGCAGCGTAAGCTTTTGATCTTAGCACGAGAGTTAGGCATTGAGCTTGAGCTTGACGATATTGAATTAGAGGCGTTAATGCCAGAGTCCTTGAGTGTGGGTTCATGGCAAACGTTTTTAGAAAATCGCCAGCAACTCGATGACTTTTATGCGACACACTATGCAAAGGCCACAGCGAATGACGCTGCGCTTCGTTATACTGGTGCGCTTGAAATTGCAAGCAATGGCAAAGTGTCTGCAAAAGTAGGCATTGCACAGGTACCAAATGGCTCGGCAATCGCGAATTTAACACCGGGTGATAATATTTTTGTGATCCACACTAAATGGTATGAACAAAATCCGCTGGTGATCCAAGGCCCGGGGGCAGGTAAAGAAGTGACAGCAGCGGGAATACATTCCGATTTATTCTGGCTGACGCAAAATCTAAAATAACTCTTTTAAGAAAATAGATATAATACAACTGGTATAAGACAAAAATGCCGATACATCTGTATCGGCATTTCTATTTTAGAATAACTCTTCGTGAGTCGGTAGCGGCGCGGTATCGTCAAACGGTGTGCTGCTATCCGTATCCAATACGTACTTGGTTGGGGCCGTACCTTGCTCGAAATATTCAAACCGAGATGTGTAATCGTTCTTGCGAGACAAAAGCCCTGTCTTTAAGTCAATCCGAGTTGAAATAAGCCCTGGAGGCGGCTCTATCGGAGCCAAAGGCTCGTCTTTAAGCGCCTCACGCATAAAGTCTATCCAAGCAGGTTGTGCTGAAATCGCTCCGGCTTCTGCGCCAACAAGTTGATTATTACCAAGGTTAGCGTTGTAGGCCGCACGACCCAAGGATTTACTCGCATCGTCAAAGCCAACCCAGACTGTGGTGAGGACATTACGGTTAAAGCCCGTAAACCAAGTATCTACTGAGTCATTGGTGGTACCCGTTTTTCCAGCAAGGTCACGACGTTTTAACCATTGACCACGCCAGCCTGTGCCGCTCCAGCCCGTATCGTGTTTCCAACTACCACCACCCCAGATAGCACTGTGAAGCGCATCAGCAATCAGAAATGCGTTTTGCTCCGAAATCACTTGCGGTGCACAGCGCTCAGGTTGTTCTTCCATCTGCTGTTCGTCGCAGACCAATAGCGGCTCTGCAGAACCCAGCTCAGTGCCGAATGAGTCGGTAATTTTATCGATAAAATACGGCTCAATGAGGTGACCGCCGTTTGCAAAAGTGGCCATGCCGCGCGCCATTTCAATAGGAGTCAGTGCAGCACTACCAAGCGCCAATGACTCGCTGCGATTAATATCTGCGTCTTGAAAACCAAATTTAAGCAAGTGATCAGCAGCCTTATTTATGCCAACGCCTTTGATCAAACGAACAGATACCACGTTTTTCGATTGTGCAAGCGCTCGGCGAATACGGATTGGGCCGTTATACACTTCAGGGCTATTCTTCGGACGCCAAGCCACGCCAACGCTTCTGTCCCAATGATTAATCGGGGCATCATTAAGAATGGTGGCTAGGGTATAGCCATTTTCTAATGCGGATGAATAAATAAAGGGTTTGATGTTTGAACCCACCTGGCGCTTAGCTTGGGTAGCACGATTGTATTGGCTAAGCTCAAAGCTGTAGCCGCCCACAATCGCCTTGACACGCCCATCCTGCGGGTCAAGTGAGACGAGGGCACTGGATGCCTGCGGCAACTGACTTAACATCCAACCGTCGTCTTGTTTACGGACAAACACTTGCATGCCTGGCGCGAGGATATCTGCGGTTGTTTTTGGTGGTAAGCTTTGACGCGTTTCACTGATGTATTGTCTGGCCCAACTTAAGCCTGACCATTCCAATGTAATTTGCTCACCGGTTTTTAAGAGCAGGTCGGCCGTTTTCTCTGCAATGCTTAGCACCACAGCGGCTTTTAACGGCCCAATTTCATTGACCTTTTTAAGGCGAGTAATAATGCCTTCATGGCTTAGCGGCGATTCCGTTTCAGCATGCCAATAGGTTTCTTCTGCGCCTCTAAAGCCGTGACGCATATCGTAGGCATGTAAATTATCAACTAATGCATGCTGAGCAGCCTGTTGCATGTCAGACTCCACACTGGTGTAAACTTTCATGCCTGAGTTATAAGCTTTATCAGTACCATAACGCTCAACCATATAGGCGCGAACCATTTCAGAAATATAAGGTGCATACAGCTCGATTTCGGCGCCATGGAATTTAGCCGTGATAGGAGCTTGTGTCGCCTCACTATATTCTGCGCGGGTAATATACTTTTCAGCAAGCATTCGTCCGAGCACAACATTCCGGCGCAATTGCGCGCGCTCTGGGTTACGAATTGGATTTAACGCAGAAGGCGCTTTTGGCAGGCCTGCAATCATTGCCATTTCTGCTAAAGTTAATTCTGATAGTGAGCGACCGTAGTAGACTTGCGCTGCAGCACCGATACCAAAGGCGCGATTGCCCAGTTCAATTTTGTTTAAGTAAAGCTCAAAAATTTCATCTTTCGTTAATAGTTGCTCAATATGCAACGCAATAAAGATTTCTTTCACTTTACGAATATAGGCTTTCTCTCTTGTTAAGAAGAAGTTTCTGGCAAGTTGCATGGTGAGCGTACTGGCTCCCTGCTTTTTTTGCCCTGTGGTGATAAGTACTATAGCGGAGCGGACGATACCTATCGGATCAATACCGAAATGATCGTAAAAGCGGTTATCTTCTGTCGCTAAGAATGCCTTTCGCATGGGGAGTGGAACATCCTGCAAACGTACAGGGATCCTGCGCTTTTCACCAAATTGATTGATGAGTTTTCCGTCTCGTGTAAAGACTTGCATGGGTGTTTGTAGTTGAACATCTTTCAAAACCTCTACACTTGGTATGTCAGATTTGACATAATAATAAAGACTGATAAGTGTCAACACGCCTAAAAGGGTACAAACAAAAACGAATTGTAAAAATCTTTTCAATAATTTCACGGAATTATCCCTAGTTAGACTCCCAATTACAGGTAGACACTGCTAGTATATCTTGATTAAAAAACGATTAATATTTTTGTGTGCTAAATTTTTATGGTACACAGTCTTAAAAGGAAACGGGCGCTTCACATGCTGAGCCAACTACTAAAAAAACAAGCACCTCTGATGATAGGGATCGATATCGGCTCCCATTGTGTCAAAGCGGTGTTGCTGTCGAAGACAAGTTCCAGCTACCGAGTAGAAGCCGTTGCGATTGAACCTATTCCGAAAGGAGCAGTAAATGAAAGGGCCATTCAAGACATTGAAGCGATCGGCAACGCGATAACCAAAATGAAGCGGCGCATTCCAAAGCTCACGCAATATGCAGCAGTTGCCGTATCCGGTCAGACCGTGATTACAAAAGTGATCTTTATGGATGTGTCATTAACTGATGCTGAACTCGAGTCTCAGATAGCAATAGAAGCAGATAGCCTGATCCCTTACCCGTTAGATGAAGTTAGTCTAGATTTTGAAAAAATTGGAGTAAACGAAGCCGATCCGTCAAAAATGAATGTGCTGCTCTCTGCGGCTCGTACCGAAAGCGTGCAAGCACGGGTTGGCGCATTGGAAGAAGCGGGTTTCAAAGCGAAAGTTGTTGATGTAGAAAACTACGCACTAAGTAGAGCCATGGATGTCATTTACCCTGAACTGCCAAATGATGCCTTTGATAAAATCGTAGCAATGATAGATATTGGCGCAGTGCTTACGCTGATTAGCGTTATTCAATCTGGGAAAACGATTTACACTCGTGACCAAGTGTTTGGTGGTGAGCAATATACCAACAGCATTGTTGCTTATTACAACAAAACCTACGATGAAGCAGAACTGGCGAAAACGACGGGGGATTTACCTCCAAACTATACCTTTGAAGTCTTGGCTCCTTTCCAAACTTCTATGCTGCAGCAAATTCGTCGAGCAGTGCAAATGTTTATGACGACCAGTGGTAAAGATCATATCGATTACATCGTGTTGACGGGTGGAACGGCTTTAGTGGATGGCTTAGATAAACTGCTCATTGATGAGCTTGGGATCCACACAATAGTGGCAGACCCGTTTACTGATATGGAGATTGCACCAAAAGTAGATAGGCATGTGCTGCAAAAGCATAAAGCGCAATTCGCCTTAGCGACAGGCTTGGCATTAAGGAGCTTCTCATCATGCCACATATAAATTTGCTTCCTTGGCGCGAGCAGCAAAGGCAAGCGTCGCAACAAATCTTTCTGACTATCATTGCGGTGATCATTGCGGCTTGTCTGTTGTTAATGTACATGCTTGGCAGCTTCTATGACGGCTTAAAAACCGGGCAAGAAATTAAAAACCGCTATCTCGAAAGCGAGATCACTCAACTAGATTCACGGATAGTTGCGATTAACGACCTGAATAAGCAAAAAGAAAATTTACAGCGCCGTATTCGGCTTATTGAGGAGTTGCAACTCAACCGCAGTCTCGGCACGCAAATTATCGATGAAATAGCGCGAGTGGTTCCGGCTGGGGTTTATCTCACCAGTCTTGAGCGACAAGACAATATGATCAAAGTCATTGGTCGGAGTGAATCAAACAACCGCTTATCGCAAATGCTACGACAAGTTGAATCATCATATTTAATAGAGCGGCCGGTGATCCAAGGCATAGTAGCCGGTGAGCAAAGTTCAAAATTACTGAGTGATTTTACGATGCACTTTTATATTAAGTCTCATGACGACATCCACTTAGCCGATAAAGCGAAATAGGGCGGAGGCACAGTGCATGAATTTTGACTTAAACAGTTTAAAAGAAATAGATTGGAATGAGCTGGAGCTCGATAATATTGGTCATTGGCCATTTCCTGTAAAAGTTTTATGCTCCGTTCTGGTGGTTTTACTAATGATGGTATTGGGTTATAACCTGATGGTCTCAAGTTCCATTGACCGCTACGACCAAGCGGTTAAAAAAGAGCAAGAGCTGAGAACGAGCTACCGGATTAAATACGCAAGAGCAAACAATCTAGAGCTATATAAACAGCAAATGATTGATATGGAAGCGCAATTCACTGAGCTGTTGAGACGACTGCCAAGCTCCAACGAAACGCCTGGACTACTTGATGATCTGACTTACGTTGGTACCTCAAGCGGATTAACCTTCCTAAAAATTGGCTGGATGCCAGAGGTACGTAAAGAGTTTTATACCGAATTGCCGATTAAGCTAGAAGTGATAGGTAAGTATCATGAATTTGGTCAGTTTGTGAGTAAGGTATCTGAATTACCTCGTATAGTCAGCCTACATGATTTTAGAATCGAAAATGCAGGAAATGGCGAGCTGGTATTTAGTGTTGTGGCAAAAACTTATCGTTATGAGCAAGGAGGTCAGAAATGATCCGACTGATGCTCTGCGTGACCTCGTTGATGTTCATCTCGGGTTGTAATGATAGTACTGCAGAACAAAAAGAATTTATTGATCAGGTAAAAGCAAGCTCAACACCAAAAATCGAGCCTATACCTGAAATGCAAAATTATGAGCCATTTAAGTATAGCGCTTCAGAATTGCGTAGCCCTTTTGTTGCGCCCCAGCCTGAAGTGATTGAAAATAAACTAGTTCAAATTAAAAACTGTTTACATCCAGATCCAGATAGAGATCGCTATCCATTGGAGAAATTTCCGTTGGATAATCTACGTATGAAAGGCATTATTGCCAAGTCTGATGGTCGTTGGGCGCTAATCGAAGCGGCGACGCAAGGCTTGTATCGTGTAAAGCGTGGTGAATATATGGGCCTGTATCATGGCAAAGTGCTGAGTGTACATGCCGATCATTTAGAATTATTAGAATTGATCCCAGATGGAACGGGATGTTGGAAAGAAAGGCTAACAAAAGTGGAAATGTTAGAAGCGGAACAAGGTGGCACGAGTGAATACTAACAATAACGTTATAAAATCAACCATTAAAAGCACTCGAACATTATGGCGTTCTGTGCTCGGTGTTGCCTTAGTTGGCCTTTCGTCAATTACGCATGCCATTCCTATGTTGTATGACATTCGCTATAACCCCGTTCCGACAGGGGAAACTCAGCTACAACTGGTGTTTGATGAAAAACTCAATACAGAGCCAAAAGTTCGTGTTGTCGGCGAAAGCACCAGTATTGAATTGTTTTTCCAGCAGGCTGAGTTTGAAGAAAGCTTAAAAGCTTTGAGTATTGATAAAGCTGGTATTCAAGGCATTACCAGTGAACTCAGAGATGGTGGTTTTGCCGTTTCCATCAACATGGATGAGCTGAAGCTATATAAAACCGAGGTTAAGAATAACCTTGTGATAGTGGAAGTGTCTAATAAACCGATTGTCTCTGAACAAGATCAAAGTCAAAAAGTCACTGCGTTTATCAACCAAATTCAAGCTATCGATTTTCGTCGCGGTGAGAAAGGTGAAGCTAAAGTACTTGCGTTTCTTGAGCACAACCAAGCGGCCATCGATGTACAAGAGCGCGGTGGTAAAATCATTGCGGACTTCCACCATATCGATATTGCAGAAGACCTGCTATACGAACTCGATGTGTTAGATTTTGGCACTGTGGTATCTCGCATAGAAACCTTTAAAGAAGACAATAAAAGCCGCATTGTGATTGAGCCAAATGCGGCATTCAAGTTTACCTATCAACAGCTTGATAACATCTTTACCTTATCAGTTGAAAAAGACGAAGGTAATAAAACCTTTGGCGATAAAAAAGAGTATAGAGGTCAGCCGATCACGTTGAATTTTCAGGATATTCCAATTCGCTCCGTACTACAGATCATCGCCGATACAAACAACTTTAACCTAGTAACGAGTGACACCGTATCTGGCAATATAACCTTGCGTTTAGATGGTGTACCTTGGGATCAAGCGCTTGATGTTGTGTTACGTGTGAAAGGGCTAGATAAGCGTATGGATGGCTCTATTTTGATGGTCGCGCCATCTGAAGAGCTCGCTGCTAGAGAAGCCAAGGAATTACAAGCGCGTCAGCAAGTAGAAGAGCTGGAACCATTATATAGCGAGTATATTCAACTTAATTACGCGAAAGCGGAAGAGTTTGCTGACTTACTCAAAACCGATATCAACTCTATTATTAGTCATCGTGGTAGTGTATCGGTTGATAAACGTACCAATACTTTATTAATTAAAGACACCTCACGCAGTATTGAAAGTGTACGTCGGATGGTTGAAACCTTAGATGTGCCGGTAAAACAGGTGCGTATAGAGTCACGCATGGTTACTGTAGATGACACAGTACAAGAAGACTTAGGTGTCCGCTGGGGCTTTAGCGATCAGCAAGGCAGTGATGCCATCTCTGGTACGCTAGACGGTGCGAATGCGCTATCCAATGGCAATATTCCGTCTTTGGAAAACCGCTTAAACGTTAATTTAGGCGTAAAAGGAGTCCCTGCTGGCAGTATTGGTATGCACATTGCGAAACTAGCTGATGGCACTTTGATAGATCTTGAGTTGTCTGCATTGGAGCAAGAAAATAAAGGTGAGATAATCGCGACGCCAAGCATCACGACAGCTAACCAGAAAAAGGCGCGTATCGAGCAAGGTACAGAGATTCCTTACGTAGAGGCATCATCAAGTGGTGCAACGACGGTGAGCTTCAAAAAAGCGGTTTTAAGCTTGGAGGTGACACCGCAAATCACACCTGATAATAAAATAATTCTCGACTTAGTGATTACACAAGACACTAAAGGTGATACCGTGCAAACGCCAAATGGCCCGGCGACGGCAATCAATACCCAAGAGATCCAAACACAAGTACTGGTTGAAAATGGTCAAACTATCGTACTGGGTGGTATCTATCAGCAAGAAGTGAAAACGGCAGTAAGTAAGATCCCAATTTTGGGCGATATCCCATATTTAGGTCTATTGTTTAAGAACTCTCGTGATATTAATGAAAAGCGAGAATTGCTGATATTTGTGACGCCTAAGATCATTCAAGACAGTTTATAGGCCCGTTGACAGTAAAAGTATTGCGCTTTTTGCGTGGTTTGACTTGAAATTGTTCACGGATTACTGAGATAATCCCCTCCTTAATTTTGGGGCCAGGTCGTTAGGCGGGGTTTTATTTCAAATTTTAGAGTTCGTTTGTACTAAAAAGATATGGCTGAGAAACGTAATATATTTCTAGTAGGCCCGATGGGGGCTGGTAAAAGCACGATTGGTCGTCACATTGCAGATCAATTACACCTTGAATTTTTCGATTCGGATCAGGAAATTGAGCGCCGCACAGGTGCCGATATTTCTTGGGTGTTCGATATCGAGGGCGAAGAGGGGTTCCGCAAGCGTGAAGAAAGCGTCATCTCTGACCTAACAGAAATGCAAGGCATTGTGTTAGCGACAGGTGGTGGCTCTGTGATCAGCAAAGAAGTGCGCAACAAGTTGTCTGCGCGCGGTATTGTTGTTTACCTAGAAACGCCGATCGAAAAACAGGTAGCTCGTACTCAGCGTGATAAGCGTCGTCCATTACTACAAACCAGTGAAGACTCACGTGACGTACTAGAGCGCTTAGCTGATGAGCGTGAACCACTATATAGAGAAGTGGCAGATCACGTTGTTCGCACGGATGAGCAAAGCGCTAAAGTAGTTGCAAACCAAATTATTGAAAAATTAGATTTCTAATATAACAACACCGTAGGAGGGACGCCATGCTTGAATTAAAGGTTGATTTAAACGAGCGGAGCTATCCCATCTTCATCGGTGAACATCTCTTATCAGATGAAGGACGACTTAAGCAGTACGTTGGGCAAAGTCGTCCTGTTATCATCACCAACACCACCATTGCACCTCTATATTTAGATAGTCTGTTAGCAATATTTGATGCTCAAAAACCGCTACATTTTGTTATTCCTGATGGTGAACAATACAAATCGCTAGAATGGTTTGAAAAGATCTCTGCCTTTTTGCTCGAGCATAATTGTGGTCGTGATACGTGTTTGATTGCCCTCGGTGGCGGTGTGGTTGGCGATTTGACTGGTTTTGTTGCGGCATGCTACCAGCGTGGTGTTCCGTTTATTCAAATCCCTACGACTTTGCTGTCACAAGTAGATTCATCGGTTGGTGGTAAAACAGCGGTAAATCATCCGCTAGGTAAAAACATGATTGGTGCTTTCTATCAGCCAAAAGCGGTTTTTATCGACACCAAGACCTTAAGTACATTGCCTGCAAGAGAGTTTGCTGCGGGTATGGCTGAAGTCATTAAATATGCGTTGATCTATGACGCATCTTTTCTTGATACATTAACGGATCAGCATCCTCAGCTCAGCGCACTAGATGCTGAAAGCCTTCAACAAGTTATTTATAAGTGTTGTGCGATAAAAGCCGAGATCGTCGCCAAAGACGAAACCGAAGCGGGATTGCGTGCATTACTTAATCTGGGTCACACCTTTGGCCATGCGATTGAAGCGCAAATGGGCTATGGTAATTGGTTGCATGGTGAAGCCGTTGCTGCCGGTATGATGATAGCTGCAAATTTGGCTTGTCAGCGCGGCGCGCTTAGTACTACTGATGTTGAAAAGATCCGTCGTGTTATTGCGCTTTATCAATTACCGACAGAAGCGCCAAGCGAGATGACCGCAGCGCAGTTTTTACAACATATGCGCAAAGACAAAAAGAACAAACAAGGCAAAATTCGCTTTATTCTTCCTACGCAACTAGGCCAATGTGCGCTAGTGGATGATGTTAGCGATGAAACCGTGGTAACTCTAATAGGTCGTTAAATGCAGTCGCAAATTTTACCAAGCAGAGCTGCATTGGTAGATAGAATTGCTATGCAATTCGACTATGGCCAAAACCTGATAACCTTAGTTGGCTCTTCAGGTCTTGGTAAAAGCTACCTTGCGGAATCGTTTCTTACTGATAAATACCCAGACTTTAACAAAGCGTTTGTAAAGCTGACTGCCAATACTCAAGAGTTTGATGTGGTACGGCAGCTGCTTGAGCATAGCTTTCGCAGTCCTCTCATTGATCAGAAGTTATCTCTAAGTGAAAACTTCATGTTGCTCCATGATGAACAAGCTTGTGGGCCATGTTTATGGGTGTTAGACAACGTCAGGCATTTAACCCAAGAGCTTGCGGAACAACTACAAAAGCTCGCAAAATCTTCTCGCGAAACAATTTACATACTCGCTACGGCGCAGCAGCCTCAGCTGATCCCTGAAAGTCTGGATATTCATATCGAGCCTTTATCCGTGCTCGAGAGTAAGCGCTTGATGAGCATGTTTTACAAAGACTTACCGCCTGACGAAGATCCTATTTTTAATACGTTTGTTGCTGAAGCTCGAGGTAATCCGAGTGTTTTACTTTCTTGGCAGCCACAGCAGCAGAGTCTAAATTTACGTGAACAAAGCTCCAAAGTAGGTAGCAAATCACAATGGCAATGGTATGTCATTGCGCTTTGTTTGGTATTAACAGCGTTGATGGTTGCTTTAGTGTATAAGCAAGAATTAAAACGATACTGGACACCGACTCAAGGTGATGAAGAAACAGTAGCCACCGCTATTGATGCGCAAGAGGTATTTGAGGCGCCAAATACCAAAGTTGAAATTGAAAACGATGTGCAACCAGAGTTGCCAACCGAAGCGCCAACGCAAGTCGAAACTGCGCCTGTTGGCAGTATTTTATCTGCACTAACCGAAACAAAAGAAGATACGACAAACAACAATAACGCACTATCAGAGCAAGCGGTTACACCTGAAAAAGCCGATGTTGATAGTACTCCTGCCACTTTATCGCCAGTAACAGAGCTTCAGCACGCGGAGCCTGAACTATTGACGGGAAACCCTTGGTATCTCAGTCGCTCAGATGGTGAATGGGTGATCCAGTTACTTGCAGTGACAGAAAGTGAGATTGCAGCTGGGTTTATGGCGGAGCATAACGAGGTAGTGACACAGCAGTTTACTGTTTTAAGAAATGGCCGAACTTGGTTTGTAGTTACTACTGATGCTTACCAGAGTTTGGCATCAGCGAAGCAAGCAAAGGCAGTATTGCCAGAAGCGCTACAAAAAGGTCAGCCATTTTTTAAGAGAATGAGTAAAATTAAACAAGAAATTACTCAGTCTCTCGGTAATTAGCCACATTTAGTGTAAAATCGCGCAACCACTCACGACATAGAACGAGCATGCAACAAAAGACTAGAGCCTTCTTAAAATGGGCAGGCGGAAAATACAGCTTAGTAGAAGATATTTCTAAGCGCCTACAAGCAGCAAGTAATGAAGCCGACACGCTAGTAGAACCTTTTGTTGGAGCGGGATCTGTTTTCCTTAACACTCAGTTTAAGCATTATGTCTTAAATGACATTAACGCTGATCTTATCAACCTGTATAAAGAGTTGAAGCGTATTCCTGATGAATTTATCAGTGACGCTAAAAGGCTATTCGTCGAGCTGAATAACCATCCAGATGCGTATTACGCGTATCGACAACAGTTTAACGAAAGCATTGATGTGTATGAGCGTGCGATTCTATTTCTATATATGAACCGCCATGGCTACAATGGTTTATGTCGTTATAACCTCAAGGGGATCTTTAACGTCCCTTTTGGTAAATACAAAAAGCCTTACTTTCCAGAGCGCGAGTTATATGTGTTTGCTGAAAAGGCTCAACAGGCTACTTTCACTTGTCAAAGTTACAGCCAAGTATTTGAAACCATGCCAAAGAATGCGGTAGTGTATTGCGATCCTCCGTATGTACCTTTGAGCAAAACTGCGTCATTTACTAGCTATGCAAAAGGTGGGTTTAACTTAGACGATCAAGCACAGCTGGCGAATCTTGCGGAGACTGCGGCTTTTGAAAAGCAAACGCCAGTGTTAATCTCCAATCACGATACGGTGTGGACACGAAAGATTTACAATCAAGCGAAGCTAGATGTGATCAAGGTGAAACGTACAATTAGCCCAAAGGGTAATGGGCGGAATAAAGTTGACGAGCTAATGGCGCTATATCACCGTTCGTAATTTGCAGCGGCATAAAGGACTAAGCCAAAACTACACCATTTACAAACCAAATTAAGCCAATGACAAAAGCGGCGACAAAAACGATGCCCGCAAAAGCAAACGGCCAAAAATGCTTTTTGTTAAAGTCATATGCTTGTTTTTGACCGCTCTGCACACCAAACATTGCCGCACAGACACTTTGAATTAACGCGAATTTACTATTGGAAGAAGCCATAGTGTTTACCTCTTACCAGTTGATTGGCTCAACTGGTATTAGTAAGGAGATGAAACTTTACTACTGCTTTGATTGTCTTTAGAGCCAAGTAATAACTCAAGCAAATCCAAATAATGGAATTGGCCACTCGAACTACCGCCAGTCAACCACGCTGCCCAACTGGTGTGCGCTTCTTGCTGACATTCCACTGCATTTATTCGACTGCTTAAATTGCCAGTGCTACAAGCGCATGCGGAGTAATTTGCGGCAAGACTTTCATCATTGTCGAAAGAAAATACCCCTGCCGACACGGCTAATACCGTCCCAAGCAGAGCAATCCGTGCTTTATATCTAGAAACCATAACCCTATCCCCAGAAGTTAAATATCACATAATGATACACAATGTTCGTTTATTGCACAATCATAAAGCGCCTTAAATCGCAGACATTTTGGGCAATTTACGGTACAGTATCGCGGTCTTACGTTTAGGGGAAAAGTATGTCTGATTTTTTAATTGCACCATCCATTCTATCCGCAGATTTTGCGAGGTTAGGCGAAGATGTTGAAAAGGTACTGGCAGCAGGTGCCGACGTGGTTCATTTCGATGTAATGGATAATCACTATGTGCCAAATTTAACTTTTGGTCCAATGATTTGTGACGCATTAAGAAATTACGGAATTACTGCTCCTATCGACGTACATTTGATGATAAAGCCTGTAGATAGTCTAATTCCCGAGTTTGCTAAAGCCGGGGCGAGCATTATTACATTTCACCCAGAGGCCAGCGAGCATATAGACAGAAGCCTTGCGCTGATTAAAGAGTCAGGTTGTAAAGCTGGCTTGGTATTTAATCCGGGCACACCGCTGCATTATCTTGATCATGTGATGGATAAAATTGATCAAATCCTCTTGATGTCAGTAAACCCGGGCTTTGGTGGCCAAAGTTTTATCCCACATACACTTGAGAAATTAAAAGAAGCGAGAGCACGCATTGACGCTTCCGGTCGCGATATTCGTCTTGAAGTGGATGGGGGAATTAAGGTGGACAACATTGCTGAGGTTGCAGCGGCCGGTGCAGACATGTTTGTTGCAGGTTCCGCTATCTTTAATCAACCCGATTACAAAGCGGTAATAGACGCCATGCGTCAAGAATTAGCAAAGGTAAAATAATGCGTTTTGAGGGTATTTTATTTGACCTTGATGGCACGTTAGTTGATAGCGTCGAGGATATGTACATGGCGCTCAATTTAACGCTGTCTGAGCTTGCTCACCCAATTGTTAGTCATGCTCTGGTGCGTGAATGGGTAGGTAACGGCATCGATATGTTAGTAAAAAGAGGCCTAAGCGGTAGCCATGAAGTTAGCGAAGACTTATCCGAAAGTTTAGCGCACACCGCCATTGAGCGTTTTAAAGTGCATTATGACGAATTAGTTGGTCAGTATGCGGGTTTGTATCCGCATGTTGAGACAGGGCTATTTGCATTTGCCACAGTGCCAAAAGCCGTCGTGACAAATAAAAATCGTGCATTTACGCTAAAACTGCTGGATAAATTAAATCTCACATCGCATTTTGATTGTATCGTCTGTGGTGATGACACTGACAAAAAGCCGTCACCAGCTCCGCTATTGCTGGCTGCCGAGCGTCTTGGTATATCAGCGGATAAGCTTATTATGGTTGGGGACTCTAAAAGCGATATTTTGGCCGCTCAGGGCGCTAAGATACCTGTGATTGCGCTAAATTATGGGTATAATCAGGGATTCGATTTGAAAGAGTTCAATCCACAGTACCTTTGTGATGGATTCTTAGATATTATTCCCATTATCAATCAACGTTAATTCAATGAAGAAATAAAGGAACGACATGAGTAAACCTGTAGTATTAAGTGGTATTCAGCCAACCGGTGGTATGACAATAGGCAATTACGTAGGTGCCATTAACCAGTGGCTTAAACTACAAAACGATCATGATTGTTACTTTATGTTGGTTGACTTGCATGCCATTACGGTTCGCCAAGAGCCACAGCAACTACGCGATCGCGTATTAGACGGCGTAGCACTATATACTGCTTGCGGCATCGATCCAGATAAATCGTCACTATTTGTACAATCACAGGTTCCTGAGCATGCACAGCTAGGTTGGGTGCTGAACTGTTATGCACAGATGGGTGAGTTAAACCGCATGACGCAGTTTAAAGATAAGTCAGCAAAGCACGCCAATAACGTAAACGTTGGCTTATTCGCCTATCCAGTATTGCAAGCTGCGGATATTTTATTGTATCAAGCGGATCAAGTACCGGTTGGTGAAGACCAAAAGCAACACCTTGAGTTGACCCGCGATATCGCAACGCGCTTTAACAACCTGTATGGCGATGTCTTTAAGATCCCAGAACCTTATATTCCAGAGTTTGGCGCTCGTGTTATGAGCTTGCAAGACCCGAGCAAGAAGATGTCAAAATCAGACGAAAACCCAAATGGTTTTGTGATGCTGTTGGACGAACCTAAGAAGATAGAGAAAAAGCTGAAAAAAGCGGTAACGGATTCAGATGAGCAAGCACGGATTTACTTTGATCGTGTTGAAAAGCCAGGAGTATCCAACTTACTGACTCTACTAAGTGTTGCAACTAAACGCTCAATTGAAGAGTTAGTGCCAGAGTACGAAGACAAAATGTACGGTCATTTAAAGAAAGACACTGCCGATGCGGTAGTGAATATGCTGGAGCCTATTCAAGCGCGCTTTAAAGAAATCCGTGAAGATCAAACTCTGCTGGACGAAATCATGAAAAAAGGCGCGGAAAAAGCAAGTATTCGTGCCGAAAAAACACTGAAAGCTGTGTATGACGCCGTCGGTTTTATTCCTCGCGGTTAATAAAACACAATGAAAAGACACCATAAATGGTGTCTTTTTGTATTACAAGGGTCTACAGACCCTTGGTTTAAAGCAGATACTAGATATAAGAAAACCCTCCTGTTGAGTTCGTGATAAAATAGATTTATAACGAACATCCTTACCCCAGTGGCAAATAGGCCGCTTGGTTCTTTTAGTGGTACCTACATGCTGTTGATGATTGATAACTATGATTCCTTTACCTACAACTTAGTGCAGTATTTTCAGCGCTTAGATGTGGATGTGCTGGTAAAGCGAAATGATGAAATCAGCACCTCACAAATCAAGCAGCTTAATCCCAAATATGTTGTGCTATCTCCTGGCCCTTGCAGTCCTGATGAAGCGGGGATCTCGCTTGAAGTCGTAAAACGTCTACAGGGACAAATCCCTATTCTCGGCATTTGCCTTGGTCATCAAACTATTGCACAAGCTTTAGGTGGCAAAGTCATTCGCGCAAAACAAGTGATGCATGGGAAAACGTCTCAAGTGCACCATAACAATATAGGCGTATTTCAAGGCCTGCCATCACCATACGAAGTATGCCGCTACCACTCTTTGGTTGTTGAGCAAAGTAGCTTACCAAAGTCTCTAGCCGTAACGGCTTGGACACAGACACAAGAGGGTGAGCGTGATGAAATTATGGGACTTTTGGCATCCGATAGAGCACTTGAAGGTGTGCAATTTCACCCAGAAGCTATCCTCACTGAACACGGCTTAGCATTACTTGATAACTTTATAAAACGCTTCTAAAGTTTAAACAAAACCAACAGGATTTCGCCTAGGTGTTATACATCCATATTCGCTGCGTTTTTGTTGGTTAGACTAGTTTTTGATACGTAACTTTTTGATTCTATTGTGCGCAATATCAAATCATAATATTGCTTTTACTGGTATAATGTTAATCAGTAAGACGATTCTGTTGAGTGCTTAACTCAGTGTTTTTCCTTTAGATAAGTAGCATGCATGACGCAAGAAAATAAGCAAATTAGAATGGCACAAGCGCTATCCGAGCGTGCCCATGACCTTCTTATCAGCCTCAACTTTGCGCAAAAGCAAATAGGCTATATCCATACATTTGATATTAGCTATGGGGAGAATATCGCACAGCGCACTATGCTAGAGGTGGAAATTGCAGCGGCTGCAAAACGCCAAGAAAGCAGCACAAGCCATCACAAATATATTGCCAAAGCGAGTAAGCATCTACATTCAGTTATCGAAGAAGCTATCACAAAGCAACTGCATGACCTTGATAATATCTATCATGAAGTCATTGGCATTCAAGACTCCGTTCCTGCGATTTTAGACATTCTTGCCGTGCGCTCAGCTTCAGTTGGGCGTTTAGAACCTTTGGTTAATGACTTAAGTTGGTTGGGTCGTGAGCTGGTTTCGCTAGTCAACTTGCCACAGTATCGCAAAAAAAACAGTAAAGGCACGTCCATTAAGGTCGATACGCCGGCATTAGCATTAAGGTATTTAGGCCTTGAGAACTTGCAAATGGTGATCCCGACAATGGCGGTAAGACACTGGATGCCGCATGCTACAGAACCATTTGGCTTAATGAAGCGTAAATTACGCGAGCTGAGCATGAGCACGGCCATTGCGGCAAAAGAGCTGGCACCATTTTTTGGGGTAAAAGAACAGCATGCGTTTACTTTAGGCATGTTACTAGAACTTGGGAAAGTGGCCTTGATCCGTCTTTATTTACGCACCTTTGAAAAGGTGTGGCAAGCCAAGGTGCAAATAGCACGAGACAAAAAGCAAAAAGACCTACACACCGCATTAATGGAGTTATCTCCTGATCCGTTATTTTTACGTAACTTGTTGATAGAACATTCAGCAGAGATTTCACGTAAGCTAATTGAAAAAATGGAGTTACGTTATTTGCCCTTTAATGCCGTCATGGAAGAGTATGCGCAAACTTATCTACCAAATGCGCATAAAAACATTGCCGACCCATTACCACTGACACAAGTGATGCAAAAAGCCTATGGCTACGCACAACTGCTTGTTTTAAAAGATAGCCAGTTAATTGAAGACGATGAAGCTGAGATTTTGCTCAATCATTTAGAACTTACCGAGGAAATGCGTCAGCAATTGGCAAAATGTGCGTTCCATAACCTGCAGTTGACGATTTTGTAAAAAAAATTGAAATTTTTTTTGCGACTATTCATTCAAAACCTAATCTTAAATGATCTGTGCAAGGCTGCACGGCGCTTGCTTTGCCCTAAATATCTGCCCTAGATAGTTATTCACTTGAGTTGAGAATATATGTTAAACCCTTGAATACTAAGGGCTGAGAACGTGGTATAAGTGAGACAAATGGCGCTTTTTCTGGAATAATGAGCGTATGAATTTTGTGCCATCAAGGGGCGGGTCAAAATACATAGCACCGAATTGGTGTGAATAAATATCCTATCAAGTGGCGGCAACGCGCCGACCTCCAAAAGGAAATGACTCCTTGTTTGCACTTTCACTCACCAAATATGAGGAAATAAAATGACTATCAATCGTGAATTGTTTGACGACGTAATGGTACCTAACTACGCACCTTCAGCGGTAATTCCAGTGAAAGGTGAAGGTTCTCGAGTATGGGATCAGGAAGGTCGTGAGTACATCGACTTTGCTGGTGGTATCGCAGTTAACTGTCTAGGTCATTGTCACCCAGCTTTGGTGGGCGCGCTTAAAGAGCAAGGCGAGAAAATTTGGCATCTATCTAACGTGATGACCAATGAGCCTGCACTACGTTTAGCGAAAAAGCTAACTGATGCCACGTTCGCAGAAAAAGTCTACTTTGCAAACTCAGGTGCAGAAGCGAACGAAGCGGCGCTTAAACTAGCACGCCGTTGGGCACTAGATAAGTTTGGTGCTGAAAAGTCGCAAATCATCTCTTTCAACAAAGGTTTCCACGGCCGTACTTTCTTCACTGTAACTGTAGGTGGTCAAGCTGCATACTCTGATGGCTTTGGTCCAAAGCCGGGCGACATTGTTCACACAGACTATAACGATTTAGCGGCATTTGAAGCGCTTATTTCAGACAACACTTGTGCCGTGATGATGGAGCCGCTACAAGGCGAAGGTGGTATCATTTCACCAACGGCTGAGTTTGTAAAAGGTGTTCGCGAGCTGTGTGACAAGCACAACGCGCTACTTATTTTTGATGAAGTGCAAACTGGTGTTGGCCGTACTGGTGATTTGTATGCATACCAAGGTTTAAACGTAACCCCTGATATTTTAACAACGGCTAAAGCACTTGGCGGTGGTTTCCCTATTGGCGCGATGATCACAACAACTGAGATTGCTGCGCACCTAAAAGTGGGTACTCACGGTTCTACATACGGCGGTAACCCGCTGGCGTGTGCGGTTGCAGAAGCGGCATTTGACACAGTAAACACAACAGCTGTACTTGATGGCGTAAAAGCAAAAGAGCAGCTGTTCCGTGAACTGCTAAACGACATCAACGAAAAGTACAACGTATTCACCGAAGTACGTGGTAAAGGTCTATTGCTTGGTGGTGTAGTCACTGAAAAGTACGAAGGCAAAGCAAAAGAATTCTTGGTTGAAGGTATCAAGCAAGGCGTGATGTCACTGGTTGCAGGTGCAAACGTAGTACGTTTCACTCCATCTCTTGTTATTCCAGAAGCTGACATCCGCGAAGGGATGGCACGTTTTGAAAAAGCCGTTGCTACGGTAGTTGCTAACAACGCTTAATACTGGTTGCAAGGTCACCTTTTGGTGGCCTTGTTGTTATCCACATTTTTGAGGAGTAAGCGGGCTCATGATGATCCTTCGCCCAATCCAAGAAAGCGATTATCCAGCGCTTTTAAACATTGCTCACGAATCAGGCCACGGTTTTACCTCTTTGCCTGTTAACGAAGAGCTATTACAGAAGAAGATTGCACGCTCTGTTGCTTCATTTGGCAAGCAAGCAGACAAGCCTTTTGATGAAGGCTATTTATTTGTATTAGAAGATACTGAAACAGGCGAGGTGGTTGGTACCAGCGGTATCGAAGCAGCGGTTGGTTTAGATGATGCGTTTTATCATTATCACCTAAGCAAAGTGATCCACTCTTCACGCACACTCGATGTTTATAAAGCAGTGGATATTTTAACGCTATGTAATGACTACACTGGCGCGACGGAATTATGCACCCTGTTTTTGAAAGATGGCTATCGCAAAGGCGCAAACGGCAAACTGCTATCTCGCTCTCGCTTTATGTTTATTAACCAACATCGTGCTCGTTTTGCTGAAACCGTTATCGCGGAAATGCGTGGTGTTTCTAACGAGCAAGGCGAAAGCCCGTTCTGGCAATGGCTTGAAGAGCATTTCTTCTCGATGGATTTCCCGACAGCGGATTATCTAACGGGTATCGGCCAAAAGGTCTTTATTGCTGAATTAATGCCAAAGTACCCAATCTACGTAAACCTGCTTAGTAAAGAAGCACAAGCGGTGATTGGTGAAGTTCACGACAATACGCGTCCTGCTATTGAGCTACTAAAAAGCGAAGGTTTCACATTTAATGGTTATGTTGATATCTTCGACGCGGGTCCAACGGTAGAAGCAAAAGTGGGGAATATCCGCACGGTTCGCAATAGTGAAACTCGTACTGTGAAAATAGGCGAAAGCAACGGTGGATTCCCTGTTATGGTCGCAAATGGTAAACTTGTTGATTATCGCGCGACAGTAATTGAGTTAGCCCTGACTGATGGCAATGAAGTAACGCTTGCTCCACATGTTGCCGCGGCGCTAAAAGTTGAAGAAGGCGATCAAGTAAGCCTAGTAAAGATTTAAGATTGGGAACAGATTATGACAACACATGCAGCACAACTAATAAATGGTGAGTGGATTGCAGGACAAGGCGCAAGCTTTAGCTCTGTAAACCCAGCAAACAACGACGTTATTTGGAGCGCAAACGCAGCTACTGCTGAGCAAGTTGACGGCGCGGTAAAAGCGGCTCGTGAAGCTTTCTATTCATGGAGCGACATGAGCTTTGAAGCGCGTCTAGAAATTGTTAAGCGTTTCGCTGAAGTACTAAAAGAAAATAGCGAAGAGCTGGCTATTGCAATTGCTAAAGAAACGGGTAAGCCACTTTGGGAAACTCGTACAGAAGCGGGTGCTATGGTAGGTAAAATCGCGATTTCTGAGAAAGCCTATCAAGAGCGTACAGGTGTTGTTGAAAATCCAATGCCAGTTGGCCGTGCCGTGATCCGTCACAAGGCACATGGTGTAGTTGCTGTATTTGGCCCATATAACTTCCCTGGTCACTTACCTAATGGCCACATCGTACCTGCGCTACTTGCTGGTAACACGGTTATCTTTAAGCCATCTGAACTAACGCCATATGTTGCTGAGCTAACGCTTAAATACTGGCAACAAGCGGGTCTTCCTGCTGGCGTGATTAACCTAGTTCAGGGTGAAGTTGAAACAGGTAAAGCACTTGCGTCACACGCGGGTATTGACGGCTTATTCTTTACTGGTTCTTCTCGTACGGGTCACTTGCTACATGAGCAATATGCAGGTCAACCAGGTAAGATCTTAGCGCTTGAAATGGGTGGCAATAACCCGCTTATCGTAAAAGACGTAGCGGATACCAAAGCGGCAGTACACGACATTATTCAATCTGCGTTTATCTCAAGTGGTCAACGTTGTACTTGTGCTCGTAAACTATTCCTTCCTGCGGGTGAACAAGGTGACACAATCCTTGAGCAACTGATCAAAGCAACTAAAGCGATTAAAGTGGGTAACTTTGACGATGCAGATCAACCGTTCATGGGCTCAATGATCTCAAATGCAGCAGCCGCTGGCATGGTAAAAGCACAGCAACAGCTTGTTGAGCTTGGTGGTCAGTCGCTTATCGAGCTGACGCACACAGAAGGCACAGGCTTTGTGACGCCAGGTATCATCGAATGTACTAACATTGCAGATTTCCCTGATGAAGAGCACTTTGGTCCGCTGTTAAAAATATTCCGTTACACAGACTTTGACGCTGCTATTGAAAAAGCGAACGAGACAAGCTTTGGCTTATCAGCAGGTCTGCTTGGCGACAACGAAGCTGATTACGACCGTTTCTTACGTCGTATTCGCGCAGGTATCGTAAACTGGAACCGCCCAATCACTGGCGCTTCAAGTGCAGCTCCGTTTGGTGGTATCGGTGCATCAGGTAACCACCGTGCAAGTGCATACTACGCGGCAGATTACTGTGCATACCCAGTGGCTTCTGTGGAACTAGAAAAGGTAACTTTACCTTCTAGCTTGAGCCCAGGTTTATCTTTGGATTAAAATGCCAATATTGAGGTTTACTCAATAAAAATTGATTAGAAAAGCAGCTTCGGCTGCTTTTTTGTGTCTAGTTGACTACAAAAGTAGCAATCGAAAAAACTTTCTGCTTAAATCAATAGGAGATGTCTTTGATAGGTTCGGGTGAGCAAAGTATGGTTTTAGATAAACAAGGGTACGATGATTTAGTCATGTATTTGACGCAAAACTTAGCCTTGTTTGAGAAGTCTGGGACGGTTGAACCAGGGGCTCCAACAGTCATGGAATTAATCGAAGATGTGATCGCTGAAAACGTTATCCGTATATGCGAGCAGCACACTGAGTTATCTACAGAGCAGCGCAGCATGATCGTGCGTGAGGTAGATGGCATTGTGTACGACTTACAAGAAGTGCTATCAAGTGTTGTTGATAGACGTGTCACCGTAGAACAAAAAGAGTTTATCGAAGAATTCGCAGGTTTGGTCAAAAACCTGTTTGATTCTGCTGTATAGCTTGGCACAATCACTATCGACAGTGTAGAAAACACACTTAGAGGCAATTCTAGGTTTAAGATACACCGCCATTTGGCGGTGTTATGCTTTATAGAGGATAACTATGTTAGCTAGCGTAAAATGGGTTGAAGGAGATACCTTTATCGGTCGCTCTGCGTCGGGACATAATGTGGTATTTGATGCCGGTTCTGATAGTGCCGCGCCAAGTCCAATGGAGATGGTATTAATGTCAGCGGGATGTTGTTCGTCAGTCGATGTAGTCAGCATTCTACAAAAGGCGCGTCAGGATGTTAGCGACGTGGAAGTAAAATTAACCGCAGAGCGCGCAGAAAGCGCACCTCGGGTTTTTACCAAGATCAATTTACACTTTGTGGTGAAAGGGCGTAATGTCTCTGAAAAACACCTAGAAAGAGCCGTAAGTTTATCCGCTGAAAAGTATTGTTCAGTGGCATTAATGCTTGAAAAAGCAGTAGAAATTACGCATAGCCATGAAGTGGTTGAAATTGACGAAAAATAACGCTTTTTCATAGCGCTATTTTCGTATAAAATCCGCGAACTTTTGTTTCTGCAGCGCAGATTTTTTGTATTAAGGTGGGTCTATCGTGAACAAGCCCTTTGATAAAATTAAACTCCATGGCTTTAACAACTTAACTAAGAGTTTAAGCTTTAGCATTTACGATATTTGCTACGCCAAGACCGAGCAGCAACGTAAAGAATATCTAGAATATATCGATGAGCAGTACAGTGCCGATCGTTTGACGGATATTCTAAAAGACGTAACGGATATTATCGGTGCAAACGTACTGAATATCGCGCGTCAAGATTATGAACCACAAGGGGCGAGTGTGACGATCTTAGTATCAGAAGAGCCTGTTGAACAGCAGACTTTTGATAGTAATGAAGCACCAGGACCATTGCCTGATTCAGTGGTAGCACATTTAGATAAGAGTCACATCTGTGTTCATACTTATCCTGAAGCGCACCCACATGATGGCATCTGTACTTTTAGAGCAGATATCGAAGTTTCAACGTGTGGCATTATTTCGCCACTTAAAGCGCTTAACTTCTTAATTCACTCTTTAGAGTCAGATGTGGTGACGATTGATTATCGTGTTCGTGGATTTACTCGTGACGTTAATGGTGTAAAACACTATATCGACCACGCAATTCACTCGATCCAGAATTACATGACGGAAGATACTAAAGACGCATACCACATGGTAGACGTAAACGTGTATCAAGAGAACCTATTCCACACTAAGATGATGCTTAAGGAAACAGACCTAAATGCATATCTATTTGGAATTAGTACTGATGATTTAGACGCAGACGAAGAGGAAGAAATTCGTCTTAAGCTGAATCGTGAAATTCAGGAAGTGTTCTACGGTCGCAATTTACCAGAAACTGAATAATCAGCGGTAAATTGAGGAATTAAAAAAGGCGCGCAAGCGCCTTTTTTAATGTCTGAGATTTGTAAGATATTCAGCCTACATTTAATTTAAATGTGGACAATATTTGCTCGCTATCAATAGCGGCTAAAGCATCTAATCGGTGGGCTTATTCGGTAGGCAATAGTGCAGGCTGAAACCAGCTGAAAGAAGACATTAATTATCCGAGGCTCAGATTAGGTACTAACCTCTCATTTCATAACGCTATTAAAGGACTAAAAAATGGCATTTGATGATCTCATCTCGCGCTTAGGTGATAATCAGGAAAGCACCAGTAATAGCACTGAGCATGAAGCGTCAAGTGAAGTACAACTTCTTGCTGCAACAGCGATGTCCTCCATTCAAAGACGAAAGCTTCCTATTGAAATCATGCATGTGCTTCATGGTCGTATTTGGAGCATCATTCCGTTTAGACAAGCATCGCTTTTTAGATATCACTCTCAGGCTCAATTTTGGATACTTGCAAGCAAGCGCTGGCAGCGAGTAAATTATTCTAGCTTTAGTCGCCACAGTGGTGAGCGATATGCCTTTGTGCCATATCAATCACTTGATGTAAAAGATAAACTGACAAGCTATGGGGGAGGAAATCGCAGTGCGCAAGATTTTAATAGCTTGGTGCAAGCAGATATGCCTCGAGGACTTAGCCAAGCTGAAATTAATCGCGCCTTACTTGGTGGCAGTAAAGCAATAAAATCTGAAGTGGTACTCGAGCCAACAGTTTTTATTTCTAATCCAAATAACAATTCCAAAGTGGAACTAAAACGCTCCCAACAAGTTTATATGCGTTTTAGCGATCACATGTTTCGTGCTGGAGATACCGTAGAGTCCGTCGCTAACCAATATGCGGGTAGGCCCGATCCTAAGCTGATTTATGGTTACAACGACCATGTCAATCGCAACAATCCTCCAAAGGCTGGTGACCGTTTACGGGTACCGAGTGGTTGGGATACTAAAGTGGGAGGCTCGGTAAGTAATGCCCGCGCAGTAAGGTTGCAGTGGCAAGGTCCAAGCAAGGGAAGCGCAGTGCTTGATGTACCAAAACTACCACCAGATCAATTACACTTTTGGGACACTCGACTTAAACTCGATCCCGGCGTTTATGTTCTTACCGCGAGCGCAGGTTCAGCCAATCATAGTATTGACGTTGAAGTACTCGGTGTTAAGTCAAGTGCCGCATGGATAAAAGTGAGGGCGTATTACGATGATGAATGGCAGACCGCGCTTCCCCTTGAACAAGTCAATATTCATTTAGGTAATACACTTATCCACGGAAAACTTAAACTCAATTCAAGTGGTGATAAAAGCACAGATGCAAATGCACTTGAACGAGCAGAGTCAACGGCAAATGAGGCTGGAGTTGTGGTAAAAAGCGACTTACCACAAGAGGGGCAAGTCACTGTAGAAGTTGCTCGTAACGAAGCGCTAGAAGCGGAAATCAACAACCTCAAATCATCATTACACATGCAGCTTGATGGTGCATATCGAGATACCGTATCGAATATGAGTGGGTTTCAATCTGATTGGGACGAATATGGTTTTGCTGCAATTGCAATTAATGGCGCGCAAGGTGCGTATCAAGGTGGAAGTAAGTGGCTTGAAGACCAAGCAGATTTGTTCGAAGCACAAACATGGATTGACTTAGGAAAAGCCATTAAGTCCGTCGCAGGTAGCGCATATGATACCACCGCAGATTATGCTAGCGAGCGCTTTGAGCAATTGCGACAAAGTGCCAATGAAATGTCTAATTGGATTGAAGAGGATGCCAGTGAAGACTTGCTCAGTTGGAACTGGTATCAAGCCAATACACAGCGAGCATTAGATGCAGCCGAACAGGCTTATCGCGATGTACATCATGATACTACTCAGTACCTTAACGACGCTGCAGACGCAATTAAAAATACAAGCCATTATGCAAATGCGTTGTACACGCACCGCCATGCAATTACCAACTTACTTGATGATATCGCGAAAGGAGAGGTCGCCAAAGTACAACAATTTGTTGATACCACTTTAGTTGATATTGACCCTGAATTAGCCGCTAGCATAAAAAACACTCCTGACTTCTATTTAGTGTTGGCGCTCATAGACGATCATGATAGTGCACTAACTTATGTTGCTTACGCTTCACTCTTTATGGAAGCTGTGCCTCCTAATTTTTATGCATACATTGGCGGAAAAGGCGGCGCTTATGTCGCGATAGAGGTTTGTTTGTTACTAGCAACGTCATTACTTACATTAGGAGCGGGTACAGCCGCAAGAGTAACAGCACTTGCTGCCAAGTTATCAGCCAACGGTGCCAGAGCCGCAAGTACATCAGTAAAAGTTAAAAAAGCACAAGCGGCAATCAGCGCTTTTATCCGTACGCTTGAAGACTTTAACGACAGCACTACAACCTTAAAAAACTTAGGGAAAAAGCTTACAACCGCGCGTTCAAGTGGGTTGCTACTTAAAGGCAAAACCAACTCGACGCTAACTGCGAAAAAACAAACAACAAAACGACAGACACGATGCCGCTTATGTGGCAAAACAGATCACACAACACCACGAAGTCTACGCGGCATCGTTCATTATGAATAAGGAGTGATTCATGAGTGAAGAAATTGAAGAACAAATTGAAGGGATGGTTGATAAGGACAAAAAATATCGAGATAGGCTGATCGCCAATATCAAACACAAGAAGGATCATCCGTTCCATAATGGTATTCATATGGCGGCTCATCATCTGATTTCGAAAGAGGCTGTCAATGTCGCTCAGTTAGGGAGCTTACTAATTCATAGAGGTTACAACATAAATTTAGTTGAAAACTTGGTCTTTTTACCCAGCACCTTACAAGGTGCTTGTCAGCTGAGAGTGCAATTGCATCGTGGCGATCACACATATGCTCTGCCTAAACAAGAGGCTTATCACGATCAAGTTGCTTCAGGTATAAACAAAATAAAATCAGATCTAAAAAAATGCACACCTCGAACTCAAAAAGATACAAGTGAAATTCAAAATATCTTGGATCTTGAAAGTAAGGCTATATTAAAAAAAGTCGCAGAGTTCAGAGTCCCATTAAGCTCGGTTTTTAGAAACTTTAAGCCTTCAAGCAAAATAGGTTGTTCTAATAATAATGAAATTGATGAGTGCGAAGAACAGGTAACGCGTTGTAACCATGAGAGGAAGCATGTAGGTCAGATAAATTATTTATACCCATATGGTAATATTCGTAAGGTTCCTCAAGAAATCAAATATGAGAAATCTTACTATAAACTTAAAGTAGGGAATTAATGTGGCTAAAAATTATAATGAAGAATACTATTTAATTTTAAAGGATTTTAATGATTATACCTTGTATCCGATGGCATTAGAAAAGTCAGCGGATAGAGACTTTGAATTTGAGCGATTAACTTGGGGGCAAGAGCCGCTTTTCTTTGAAAATAGCTACAAACAAGAAGATATCAAAAGAAATATCAAAAGGCCTATCCCAACCGTTATGCTAAACATGGTGACTCCTATAATTAGTAGCCAAATTAGAGAGCGGCTAAAATTTTTTAATTTTGTCGGGATGCAACTATATCCAGCTGTATACATTGACGATGGTGATAACTATCACGAAGACTTTTGGTGCATGAACTTTTGGCAAGAGCTGGATTGTTGGGATAGAGAAAAGTCTAAAACGGAGAAAGCGACGAAAGAAGAATTGGCAGATCCATACTTTATGTCGAGAATTGACGTTTATAAATACCACTTAGATAGTGAAGTATTGGATAAAATCCCAGAAGAAGATCGCTTGATATTTAAACAAGCTGGTGGTCTTAAGTATGTCTTTGTCCATCAAAAAATTGCGGATATCTTTTTTGAGGAGAAGGCGACAGGCGTTAACTTAGTCAAAGTATCCGACTTTGAAGAAGGGATGCAGTTTTAGTTTGCCAACTAGTTAGGAGACTACTTTACATAAAGGTTGGAAGTGCAATGACAAGAGATTTTAACGACCAATATTACATCATTTTAAAAAATTATAGCGAAGTAACATTGCACCTTACTGCTTTGCAAAAGTCGGCGGATAGAGATTATGAGTTTGAACAGTTAGTTTGGGGGAAAGAACCGCTATTTTTCGAAAATGCGTATAGAGATAAAGATAATGCGAATGGAGTTATACGTCCTATCCCCAGTGTTTTACTAGACGCTACGATCCCTATCGTTAGCTCAAAAATTAGAGAACGGTTAAAGCTCTTTAATTTTGTTGGGATGCAGCTATATCCTGCTGTGTACATTGACGATGGTGATAACTATCACGAAGACTTTTGGTGCATGAATTTTTGGCAAGAGCTTGACTGCTGGGATCGAGCAAAGTCAAAAATAGAAAAATTCACTGCAGAGGAGATGTTAGAGCCTGACTATTTAAAAGGTTGCGATATATATAAATACCATATAGATAGTGAAGTCTTGGATAAAACCCCAGAGGAAGAGCGTTTGATATTTAAACAAGCTGGCGGTCTGAAATATGTCTTTGTCCATCAAAAAATTGCGGATATCTTTTTTGAGGAGAAGGCGACAGGCGTTAATTTAGTCAAAGTATCCGACTTTGAAGAAGGGATGCAGTTTTAAAGCTTTATAATTAAATTCTCATGTTATAATTTTTTCGTTGTATATTACAAAAAAGGAAGTTTAGTGAACTACAATGCGGCTTATTTTATAATTATTCCCAGATTTAATGAATTGGCAATGTACTTAAAACCGTTGAAGAAAACAGCGAGAAGGAATTTTGACTTTGAGAGGTTGGAATGGGGAGAAGAGCCTTTGTTTTTTGAAAATGCTTTTAAGGATGAGTATCAAAATTTAGGCCGTTGTTGCGTATTACCTGATGTATCATTTTATGCGACTATCCCGATTTTAAACGATAGTATAAGAAACAAACTAAAATTCTATAACTTTAGTAATGTTCAGTTATACCCTACGGTTTTTATTGATGACAATAATACCTACCATGAAAATCTTTGGTGTATGAATTTTTGGGAAGAGTTGGACTGCTTGGATAGAGAAAAGTCCAAATTTTCAAAGCGAGCGATGGAAAAACTAAAATTAGATCCTCTAGCTGACGGTTTGTCGACCTACAAGTACAGCCTTGATAGTGATGTATTAGATAAAATTCCAGAAGAAGAGCGGCTGATTTTTAAAATGGGGCCCGATGATATGGGTTATGTCTTTGTCCATCAAAAAATTGCGGATATCTTTTTTGAGGAGAAGGCGACTGGCGTTAACTTAGTCAAAGTATCCGACTTTGAAGAAGGGATGCAGTTTTAGCTTTATAGCATTAGCTGGATGCATCGAATTGTGACGTAAGTGATAGAGAGCATAGTAGTGAAATACATTCAAAGCTAGCAGTGGAAAATGTGTAAAAACTATCGAGATTGCAACGGTAAAATGTAATTTAAGGGCAAGGGAATGAGCGGGTTCAATGAAGTTTACTACGTTGCTTGTGGTAATAGCTATGAAGAGCAAATGAGATTATCGATTAATAAAAAGTCTGATGGCTATTTTTTTTATGGTGAAATAGCCAAAGAAGGAGAGCCTATATTCTTTGAGCCTAGCTTTCAAGAGCGAAATAAAAAGCTGGGTATTGCTTCAGTAAAAACAGACGTAATGTTCGACGGGCCGAGCTTTGTTGTTAACAACAATATAAAAAAAGAGTTGGATAAATATGATTTGCACGGTATTCAGCTATGTCCTGCTATAGTTATTGAATCAACAGGGTGGGATGAAGGATACTGGTATTTAAATATTTATCAGTATCTTGATTGTTGGGATAAAGATAAATCGATCACTCGACCTCTAAAAGCTGGAAGAGATATTGAAGATACGAAAGTACTAAAATATCACCTTGATAAAAGTGTACTAAATAAAATCCCAGAAAATAATCGTATGATATTTAAGATGGGTGGGGGTTTTTATAGCCATATATTTATACATGAAAAACTTGTCACCTACTTCTTGAAAAATAATATTACAGGAATACGCTTTTTTAAAGTATCTGACTTTGAAGAAGGGATGCAAATCTAGAACTATAAAATTAAATGTCAAAAAATTACAATGAAGAATACTATATACTTCTCACGGATTACAATGAAAATACATTGTATACAATGCCGCTAGAGCGAAGTGCGACTCGTCACTTTGGTATTAAAAAGCTTAATTGGGGAGATGATCCTCTTTTTTTTGAGAACTTTTACAAGGAAAGGGATGCTTTAAATAATTTTACACGTCCAATTTTGGACGTATTTTTTGATGCTACAGTACCTATTATAAACTCAAAAATAAGAGATAAGTTAAAGTTTTTATATCTAAAAGATATGCAACTTTATCCTGCTGTTTTTATTAATGATGAAGGAGCTTATATAGAAGACTATTGGTATATGAACTTTTGGCAAGAACTTGACTGTTGGGATCGGGAAAAGTCAAAGATAGAAACATTCACAGCAGAAGAAATGTTAGATCCAGATTATTTAGAGGACTGTGAGATATATAAATATCATTTAGACAGTGAAGTGTTAGACAACATCCCAGAAGAAGAACGTTTGATCTTTAAACAAGCTGGTGGTGTAAAGTATATTTTTGTTCATCAAACGGTTGCAGATATCTTTTTTGAGGAGAAGGCGACAGGCGTTAACTTAGTCAAAGTATCCGACTTTGAAGAAGGGATGCAGTTTTAGTTTGCCAACTAGTTAGGAGCCTACTTTACATAAAGGTTGGAAGTGCAATGACAAGAGATTTTAACGACCAATATTACATCATTTTAAAAAATTATTGCGAAGTAACATTGCACCTTACTGCTTTGCAAAAGTCGGCGGATAGAGATTATGAGTTTGAACAGTTAGTTTGGGGGAAAGAACCGCTATTTTTCGAAAATGCGTATAGAGATAAAGATAATGCGAATGGAGTTATACGTCCTATCCCCAGTGTTTTACTAGACGCTACGATCCCTATCGTTAGCTCAAAAATTAGAGAACGGTTAAAGCTCTTTAATTTTGTCGGGATGCAGCTATATCCAGCTGTTTACATTGACGATGGTGGTAACTATCACGAAGATTATTGGTGCATGAACTTTTGGCAAGAACTGGATTGTTGGGATAGAGAAAAGTCTAAAACAGAGAAAGCGACGAAAGAAGAATTAGCAGATCCATACTTTATGTCGAGAATCGACGTTTATAAATACCACTTAGATAGTGAAGTATTGGATAAAATCCCAGAGGAAGAGCGTTTGATATTTAAACAAGCTGGTGGTCTGAAGTATGTCTTTGTCCATCAAAAAATTGCGGATATCTTTTTTGAGGAGAAGGCGACTGGCGTTAACTTAGTCAAAGTGTCCGATTTTGAAGAAGGGATGCAGTTTTAGCCTTACACCTGAGTAGAATAAAAAATAAAACCCGCGGGAGCGGGCTTTATTTTTTACAAGCTATTGCCCTATTTGGGTTCGCTTTCTAATTCCTCATCTGGCGTATCAGGGCGCTGTCGTTCGACAAAAATGGTAGCTAGTATGGTGGTGACTACGCAGGAGAGTAAAATCGACTTTAGGATTTCGTAGTTATAGTATATTAAGCCCCAGCTCCAGAATTGTTTGGCAAAGCTTTCATCTACGCCGAAATGTTCTAAATTACGAATAATATTTTCACCGAAGGCCGCGAGGTCAACTAGAATAAACGCAAAGTAAATGCCATATAGGATAGGGTCTGCATGAGTCATATATATGGAACGCCAATTATTTGAACTAGTATGCTTGATATAGCGTAAAGACAAGCTAACGCGATATTTAAGAAATAACAGGGTCACGAAGTCTACAATAAAATGGCTCCCAAAAATAAAACCATTTCCTTGATACGCAGGTAACCCTGAGGCACTTAATTCCAAGATATACTTGATTAAAACATATTCAACGGCTGTAATTGCAAGGAGCGCCACTGATATATGTTGCAAATTCACTAACTGACGAGAGAGACATGTCAAAACAACCAAAAGTACCATTGTGTGAATTTGGTAGGCAAAATCAGTATAATAATGAATAGCTGCAAATGCAGCTGTCATTAAGATCACCAATAGAAAAAAGTACCAAGAGTTTTTCATTTATTTCCCTTTAGTAATGGACTAGTTGTAATTCCGCGAGATGAGGGCTTATCGAGCTTTGGATCATCTAATTTATCTCCATGACTTCCACCAGTCACTTGATTGATCGAATTTATATTCAGTGATAACTTTCTACTTGGCGCTGCCGAGTCACTTTCGAGTTTTGGATCTTTTACTTTTGGCCCAAGCGATCCACCAGATACCCTGTTAGCTTGTTTTTGGGAAAGTGCTGTTAAAGTTACGAGTCGGTTAGCTATATTTTTTATAAAAAAGCGCATAATGACGTCCTTTCTAAGTTAAGTTTTGCGGTGTTTAGTTTCCACTCCACTTTACTCCTTAACAATAAAGTTGAAAACATTGTGTTGCAAATGGACCTTATTCGTAACTTTATTGTTTGCCATTGTGGTGAGGGGCAATGAAAGTGCGCGTCTTTCATTAGCTATTATCCTCGTTACTTGATTTGCTATTTCGTGGTGTTGGAGACTTGCGCCATAACTTGGCGTCGTCAATTTTGTCTCTTAAGGCAAGGATTTGTTCTCTAAGTGGATTAAGGTTGATGCCGCAGGCGTCGCACCATACTTCAAAATATTCGTAGGGAAATTTGCTGACGCCTTTTTCGTAGTTTTCGTAAGTGCCACGCTCCACGCCGACCAAGTTAGCCATTTCTTGCGTGGTTTTGCCAGCGACTTTGCGCATGCGGCGCAGGTCGTCTCCTGTAAAGCGCTTATCAAATTTCCCCACCAACTCAATCCTTTTTGCCTGTCGCACTCGCGTCACAAACAGCATTAGTCCCTATGTAGCCGGATGTATGCTATTTGTTTGTCTCTATTGTTCGCTTAACCAAGTTGCATTTTTGTATCTAAACCGTAAACGCGAGTCTATCGTAGAAATTTTCTTTTTCAAGCCTATTCAGTCGAAAAATGAACATTTTGTTGCATTTAATGAGTCTTCGCTCGATTTTTTAGGCGAAGCCTGAGATGAGTAACTCTTGAGTCAACGGAGGTGTTGCTATGATGGTGCTGGCGTTTTTAATTAATTTACAAATAAATTCAAAAAAATTTTCTTCGCGCAGATTTTTGCCCGAAGCTTTTGTTACTTTAGTGTGAAATAAAGTGACATGTTGGAGAGCAATATGGATTATCTACGCCAATATCATGACTTAACGATTTATTACGATGCCCTCAAGAAGGCGGCAAGGCAGGGTGACGAGGTGCCAGACACCACAACCAAATGGTTAGCACTGGTGGAAACAACCTTGTTTGAACTGCAAGAGCTTGCCCATATGGAAAAGGCTTACATGCAGAAGTCAAAAACGATGAATAATCTGGTTGAGTTGGTGTATTCCAGTGCCCCAAGCATGGAGTAACTAAAAGGGTAATTGCTTTTTGAGTTTTTGCGGTGAGGGGGAACGTTTTACTCTAATTTTACGTTCCCCCTTTTTTCTTTTTGTGCCCGTTTATCGCCTGATGTGTAGGCGATAAACGGGTCGTACTACAGTTCGTAAGTAAAACTTAGACCATAAACGCGCGGCTCGCCGTACTGTACATAGGTATTGTCTTGCCAGCCGTCTAGTGGATTATTACCAAACCTAAAGCCACGTACTACAATGTCTTCGTCTGCTAGGTTTCTACCCCAAGCCGTTAATGACCAGTTGTCGCCATAGTAACTAAGGCTTGCGTTGATCAGGTTATGATTGCGTGCTTGCTCGTTGTGACTGTCCGAGAGGTAATAGTTGTCTTTGCCTTCCACCCCCAATTCAACCACGAGGTTATCCATTAACTCGTAATTGACGGCAAACGAGTATTGATAATTTGGCGCTTGTGCTTGGTCACGACCATCAAGGTTTAGGCCACTGGCAGCCACAAAGTCTTCAATCTCGGTCTCTAAATAGCCTGCGCTATAGCTAAAACCAAGGCGGTCCGTGTATTGTAGGTTGCCTTCAACTTCTAGGCCGTAGTTACTGCCTTTACTGGCGTTGTCGATGTAGCCTGCAAATTGTTGGTTAGAAACTTGCCATTGCTTTAACTGGATATCATCGCGTTGCATATAAAACGCGGTAACACGCACAAGGTGACGTTTGTCTTCAGATTCACCTTTTACGCCAAACTCAGCGTTCCAAACATACTCAGGGTCAAAGTAATGGTGTTCGGCCGGAATGTTTAAACCTTCATCTTTGGCTTTTGCCAGTGCTTCGCCGTTTACACCGCCGACTTTGTAACCACGAGTAAGGCTGGTGTAGATCATCGTGCGCGGTACAACTTGATATTCAAGTGCAACTTTTCCGCCCCACATTACATCATCGGTTTCAATGGTAAAGCCGTTACTATCTAAATAGTCAGCGTCATATTGCTCCGCGCGAAGGCCACCGATAAGACGGGTTTTGTCAGATAGGTGATGTACGTATTGACCAAAAATCGCTCTACTTTCTACGGTGTATGCTGACGTAAATGGGTTCTCAAGCCAAGTGTAATGACGGGTCAAATCAACATCGTTACGCTTTGCAAAAACACCTACCACCCAGTCATTTTGCTTATCTTTGATTAAAAACTCTATATTGCCATTTTCATGGTTACGCTCGTAGGCATCGGTTGAGCTGTATCCTTCTGGGTGCAAGCCTGCTGCACATAGCGCTGGTTGAGCTGCGTCGTTACATACCCAATCTTCGTCGTAGCTATATAAAGTATCAGCATCTAGCCCAGATACTTTAAATTCGACATTGAATAAGTCTGAGCGAGTGTAAATTCCGCGTAGTGAAAACGCATCGGAGCTGAGGTTGTCTTGGCCCGGGGTATCAGCGACGCTGTTACGTGAATTATCTAGGGTAAAACCGTCGTACCCGTTTTCAGTATCAATATGGTGATAAGCGAACTCTAGTGCGAGGTTGTCGCTCACTTGAGAGTTAAGTTTCACTCTTGCTACTTGCTCGTCTTGTTGCTGAGTGGGTTTGTTTAGGTAGAGGTTATCTACGTAACCGTCAGACTCTCGCTGATAAAGGCTGACGCGCACTGCGGTGTCGTCGCTTAATCCAGTGCCAGCAGCAAGGCCTGCTTCATAGCTACCGTAATTGCCTGCACCTAATTTCACTTTTAATGATGGCGCTGTGGTGGCGGCTTGGGTATTTACTTCAACGATTCCAGCTAAAGCATCTGAACCGAATTTAGTGCCTTGAGGGCCGCGATACACTATCACTGACTCAGTATCAAAAAGCAGCGCACTTGCGCCTAATCCTGAATAATTAATACCGTCAATTAATAAGCCAACGCTGGGATAAATAGGATCAACAAACTGTGAACGTAAGCCGATACCACGGATTTGCATAAAGCGACCACGAGATGCACCTGCCGTAAAGTTAACGTTAGCGGTGGCACCTAGTATCTCATCTAAATATTGCGCACCACGTTTAGCGATAGTGAGTTCGTCCACCACCGAAGCGCTTGCACTTAATGTCTGGATAGTTTCATTCTGAAAATCGCCGGTGACGACAATGGTTTCTAGGTTATCGTCGGCAAGTACCTGATGAGAGAAAAATGGCAGCAGTGCCAAGGTGATCGTAGAGAGTTTTAACTTCATGCTTAATCTTTGTCCCATTTTTAATTGGGCACAGTTTAACAAAAGCCAGACCAGTTGACAGTGAAATTGTGTTATATGTTAGCCCGAAAATGTTAAACAAATAGGCCAGATATGAGTTTTAAAGTCGATTTTAAAGTCCGAGATTACGAGTGTGACTTACAGGGAATAGTTAATAACAGCGTGTATTTTAATTATTTAGAGCATGCAAGGCATGAGTTTTTACTGGCGAATAACGTTGATTTTGCAGCGCTTGCTGAGCAAAAAGTGAACTTAGTCGTTATTCGGAGCGAAATGAATTACAAAGACTCGTTACGCCCAGGTGATGAGTTTTATGTTGAAGTCGCACTCGAGCGTGAAAGCAGAGTAAAGTTCGCATTTAAGCAAAAAGTAATAAGAGCGCATGACGATAAGCTCATGCTAGATGCTGTGGTAACAGGGACTTCGGTGAATGAGCGCGGTAGACCGTTTTTACCAGACGCTATTACGCACTTATTTGAAGAGCAGCAATTTGTGAAATAGTTGGTGTTAAAATATTCAGGTAAGACAATTTTACAGAATTTTACTGCAATTTTTGTGTCTTGAAACGTTATAATAAACTCAGGGCATAAAATAGATGGTTTACCATGAAATTCATCAGCATAATCGGCGCAATAATGGCGCTAAGTGGATGTATATCGACAGGGAAGGTAGACACGGAAGCGCTTAAGTATTCCGCTTGGCAGTTACAGAGTATAAATGGTCAACATATTACGCAGTTACAATCAGACGCTGGACTTGGTGAAAAGCCTATTGATATTCGTTTTATCGACGCACTGCAGGTCAACGGTTTTGCGGGTTGTAATCGCTTTTTTGGCGAAGGCGAAATTGTCGAAGGGCAGCTAAAAGTTAAAAACTTAGGCATGACGCGTAAATACTGTGGTGAAGAAATCGCTCAGGTTGAATCACAGCTTATCAACCAATTACAAATTGGTGTCTTGCTTGAAGTAAATGCTAATAAGTTGACCTTGAAAGGAAAACCTCAGTTTAGTTTTATTAAACAATAAGCTGAAAATAAGAATTCCAGTGTCAGTGCTTGCGAGCTTTCGTGTTAGCAAGTAGACTGGCGCTAATTCGTTACTTGTCGGAGTGCCTTGAGTTTTTGCAGCAAATTTGTGTGCAGATATTCGGGCTGAGATCGCATTTTGCGGGATCCGTGGACCTGATCAGGTTAATGCCTGCGTAGGGAACAAGACAGCAAACGCGTTGCGTTTGTCTGTAGCAATAGTGGTTTATTGCTATCCACCTTACCCGAGGACTATCCTCGTCTCTCTCCTTTTGGAGATCTGACAAGACACCTTTGTATGAAAATAAGAGGAACGTCATGTCAAACAATAGTAGCAAGCTAAGTCGTCGTGAAGCGCGAGCAGCCGCGGCAGAATTTATCCATAACCTTAAAGGCCAACCTTTTCCAAACTCACATAAAGTTTATGTGGAGGGAGAACAAGCAGGCGTACGCGTTGGTATGCGTGAAATCACGCTAAGTGATTCGTTTGTTGGTGGCACCGAAGAAAATCCGGTATTTGAATCAAACGATCCCATTCGTGTTTATGATACTTCAGGTCCATACACAGATCCTGAAGTGCCGGTTGACGTTCGTGCTGGTCTTCCTAAATTTAGAGAGCAGTGGATAGTTGAGCGCGATGATACCGAAATGCTAGAGTCGGTGACGTCACAGTTTTCTCAGCAGCGTATGGCGGATGAAGGGCTTGACCATATTCGCTTTGAACATTTACCTAAAATTCGCCGTGCTAAGGCGGGTAAAAATGTCACGCAAATGCACTACGCCCGTCAAGGCATAGTGACGCCTGAAATGGAATATGTAGCGATCCGTGAAAATATGGGACGCGCTAAGTTGCGTGAAGAATTGCTCGCGCAGCAACACAAAGGCCAATCGTTTGGAGCCAGTATTCCTGAGTTTATTACGCCTGAATTTGTGCGTGATGAAATTGCCCGTGGTCGTGCTGTACTGCCAAACAATATTAATCACCCTGAGACCGAGCCGATGATCATCGGACGTAACTTCCTAGTAAAAGTTAACGCCAATATCGGTAACTCATCAGTGACTTCTTCTATCGAAGAAGAAGTGGAAAAAATGGTATGGTCGACCCGTTGGGGTGCAGATACCGTAATGGATCTGTCGACAGGGCGCTACATTCATGAAACCCGCGAGTGGGTGGTACGTAACTCTCCAGTGCCTATCGGTACGGTTCCAATCTATCAGGCACTAGAAAAAGTAAATGGTGTTGCTGAAGATCTAACGTGGGAGATCTTCCGCGATACCTTGATTGAGCAAGCTGAGCAAGGCGTGGATTACTTTACTATCCACGCGGGAGTACTACTGCGTTACGTGCCGATGACGGCAAAACGCGTGACCGGTATTGTGTCTCGCGGTGGTTCAATTATGGCGAAGTGGTGTTTAGCGCATCACAAAGAAAACTTCCTCTACACGCACTTTGAAGACATCTGTGAAATCTTAAAGCAATACGATGTTTGTTTCTCATTGGGTGATGGTTTGCGTCCGGGTTCTATTGCCGATGCCAATGACGAAGCGCAATTTAGCGAACTGCGTACCCTTGGTGAGTTGACTAAGCTTGCGTGGAAACACGATGTTCAGGTCTTTATTGAAGGCCCAGGACATGTGCCGATGCATATGATCAAAGAGAATATGGAAGAGCAGCTAAAGCACTGCGATGAAGCTCCATTTTACACGCTTGGTCCACTCACAACTGATATCGCTCCGGGTTATGATCACTTCACTTCAGGGATCGGTGCGGCGCAAATTGCGTGGTATGGCTGTGCGATGCTGTGCTACGTGACACCAAAAGAACATTTAGGCTTACCGAATAAAGAAGATGTAAAAGAAGGTTTGATCACCTACAAAATCGCGGCGCATGCAGCGGATCTGGCGAAAGGCCATCCGGGTGCTCAAGTTCGTGACAATGCGCTGTCTAAAGCACGCTTTGAGTTCCGCTGGCACGATCAGTTTAATCTCGGTCTAGATCCAGAGCGTGCTCGTGAATATCACGATGAGACCTTGCCGCAAGAATCGGGCAAAGTTGCTCACTTCTGCTCTATGTGTGGTCCTAAATTCTGCTCGATGAAGATCACTCAGGATGTGCGTGACTATGCGAAAGCGTTAGAAGCGCGAGGCATCGACCCTAATAATGTAGGCGAAGAGATCAGCATTAAAATGGTGGATGTTGAAGCTGAGATGAAAGCAAAATCGGAAGAGTTTAAGCAATCAGGCTCTGAGCTTTACCACAAAGCGATATAACCTATCCCATCATAGCCACCTTGATCCCCGTCGGGTGGCTAATTTTAGGAGTGTAGCTATGTCTACTCAAGCACGTGTTGCTATCTTGGGTTTTGGCTTAACTGGGCGCATTGCTGCATTGATGCTCGCTGAGCGTTATCAAATCAGCGTGTTTGAACAAGCAAAGCAAGGTAGGGAGAGCTCAGCAGGTAGTGTGGCGGCGGCCATGTTAGCGCCCTTGGCTGAGTCTGTGATATGCGATGAAGCGTTGGCGCTGCAAGGGCTGGAGTCCATGAAACTTTGGCCACAATTACTGGCGAAACTGGAAAGCCCGGTATTTTTCCAGCAGCAAGGCTCTCTTATTGTGGCACATGGTCAAGACCGTGGTGATTTAGTGAGTTTTCAGCAGCGCTTAAAACCGTTAAAAGATCATAGCGCGGAAGTGGTAAATGGTGCTCAGATCGCGCAATTGGAACCAGAGCTTGGCGGTGTCTTCCATCAAGGCTTGTATTTACCTTGCGAAGGCCAGCTTGATAATCAGGCGCTTTATCAAAGTAGTGCGGCAACATTGACGCAGCAAGGGGTAGAGATTAACTACGGTGTTCATTGTGATGAAGTGCAAAAGGCGAAGCTTAGTCAAGCGTATGACTGGGTAATTGATTGTCGCGGTCTTGGTGCGAAAGCCACGTGTAATGGGCTTCGTGGCGTGCGCGGCGAAGTGGCGAGAATTTATGCCCCAGAAGTGACCTTGACTCGACCTGTGCGCTTGATGCACCCAAGATACCCCATTTACATTGCGCCAAAGCCAGACCATCAGTTTGTTATTGGTGCGACGGAAATTGAGTCGCAAGATAATGGTGAGATAACGGTACGTTCTACACTCGAATTACTCTCTGCTGCTTATTCAGTTCATCGTGGGTTTGCCGAAGCGCGAGTATTGTCTTTATTAGCAGGGCTTAGACCTGCGTTTAAAGATAATCACCCCAAAATTGAACAACAAGGTAATGTGATCAGTATCAATGGTCTATACAGACACGGTTATTTGCTGGCACCGCTTATCGTGAAACAAGCACTATCTAAGGAGTTATTATGAAAGTCGAATTTAATGGCGAAACGATTAATATCAACCGCGAGCAAAATATTCAGGAATTTATTGAAGCCAGAGGTGCCAAACCGCCTTTTGCCGTCGCGCTTAATGGTACTTTTGTTTCCCGTACGGAGCTGCCAAGCGTGACATTGAGCGACGGTGATAAGATTGAGCTTTTATCGCCAATTCAAGGGGGATAAATATGCAGTCTTTGACTGATACTAAGCTCACTATTTATGGTGAACAATTTACTAGCCGCATGTTAATTGGCTCGGCACTTTATCCTTCTCCGGAGGTAATGCAGGCAGCCATCGCCACCTCGGGTGCTGAGATTGTTACTGTGTCGCTGAGACGCCAGCAAACTAAGCAGGCGGGTGATGACTTTTGGTCGCTTATCAAAGAGATGGGACTACGAGTCTTACCAAACACGGCAGGCTGTCACAGCGTAAAAGAAGCGGTGACCTTGGCGCAGATGTGCCGGGAAGTGTTTGCCACGGATTGGATTAAACTTGAACTCATTGGTGATGAATATAACTTACAGCCAGACCCAATTGCATTGCTCGAAGCCACCGAAATTTTGCTAAAAGACGGTTTTAAGGTATTGCCCTATTGTACTGATGATTTGGTGCTGTGTCAGCGTTTGGATGCGCTGGGATGCGAGGTTTTAATGCCTTGGGGCGCGCCAATTGGTACGGGAAAAGGGCTGTTAAATCCATATAACCTGCAAACCATTCGCACACGTTTACCCCATCAAACCTTGATTGTCGATGCGGGACTCGGTTTGCCGTCTCATGCTTGCCAAGCACTTGAGCTGGGTTATGATGCCGTATTATTAAATTCGGCAGTGGCAGGGGCGGGCTGTCCTATCACCATGGCAAAAGCGTTTGAAGCCAGCACGGTTGCAGGGCGTCTGTCTTATTTGGCAAAAGCAATGCCACAAAAAGAGGTGGCATCACCTTCTACGCCAACCTTAGGCATGCCTTTTTGGCACACAAACTAACTTGAATTGCGGATAACTATATAAGGAGTTCTCTTTGTCACATATCGTTTGGAGTATTGCGGGTTCTGATTCTGGCGGCGGCGCTGGTATTCAAGCGGATATCAAAGCAACGCAGAGCTTTAATGTTCATTGTTGTACCGTAGTAACTGCGTTGACGGCGCAAAATAGTTTAGGGGTGGAGGCGTTAAACCCGGTTTCGACCACGGTTATCGACTCTCAGCTGACGGCGCTTTCGCAAGATATGCCTGCAACGGTGATAAAGATTGGTATGCTCGCCAATGTTCAGCAGATCCAACTGATTGCTGAACACCTCGAGCATTATAAAGCAACATGGGAAAAGCCGCCGCTTGTGGTTTATGATCCAGTAGCTATCGCGACCAGCGGGGATTCATTAACCGAAGAAGACACGGTGGATGCGTTAAAAACCCATTTATTACCGCTGGTGGATATCATTACACCCAATACACACGAAACTCAGCTGCTGACAGGCGTGTATTTGATAGGTCCTGATGCTGTCAAAGAGGCTGCTGCCAAATTGCGTGAATTCGGTGCAAAGTCGGTGATCATTAAAGGCGGTCATTGGGATTACCCAAAAGGCTACTGCATTGATTATGGCTTAGCGGATGATACCGAGTATTGGCTTGGCAATGAGAAAATTCAAACACCGCATAGCCATGGTACTGGGTGTAGTTTATCGTCAGTGATCGCGGCATGTATGGCCAAGGAGTACCCATTTAAAGATGCTTTTATTCTCGCTAAGGCATACATCAATGCAGGGCTAAAAGCGGCGATACGTTATGGTGAAGGCGTGGGCCCTGTTGCGCATACGAGTTTTCCTGTTGATCTCAATGATTACCCGCAAGTGATAGAAGCGGGCTCTTGGCTTGCTGATGAACTAGAGTTTGCATTACCTGAGGAGTTTAATTTTGCCGCTGGCTTTGCCAGCATTGACGACCCTATTGGCCTTTATGCCGTGGTGGACAGCGCTGACTGGGTGGAAAAGTGCCTTGCTTTAGGTGTCGATACGGTGCAGCTGAGAATTAAAGATCCAGAGCAAGCTAATCTCGAAGCTGAAATACAAACCGCCATTGCACTTGGACAAAAATACGATGCGAAGGTGTTTATTAACGACTACTGGCAGTTAGCGATTAAACACGGCGCTTATGGAATTCATTTGGGCCAAGAGGATATCGATAAAGCTAATCTTGTTGCCATCCAAGAGGCAGGGCTGCGCTTAGGCATTTCGACCCATGGTTTTTATGAAATGCTCAGGGCACATAACTATCGCCCTAGTTATTTGGCTTTTGGTGCTATCTACCCAACCACGACCAAAGACATGACCGGCCAAATCCAAGGGCTGGAAAAGCTGACACATTTTGTACCTTTGATGCAAAGCAGCTATCCAACAGTCGCCATTGGAGGCATTGATCTAAGTCGCGTGCCAGAAGTGGCTGCAACTGGCGTATCTAGTATTGCGGTTGTAAGAGCTATCACTGAGGCTCAAGACCCAGAGCAAGCTGTACTTGAATTAAAGCAAGCTATGGCGCGGCATGATTGAACTCAATGACAAAGAGCGGCTAAGGTATAGTCGCCATTTGCTGTTAAAAGAGGTTGGTGAGCAAGGCCAACTCGCATTGAAACAGGCGCATGTGGCTGTGATTGGCTGCGGTGGGTTGGGAAGTCCCGCGTTGTTTTACTTAGCGGCGAGTGGCATTGGTAAGCTTACTTTTGTTGATGACGACGACGTGGAATTGTCTAACTTACAAAGGCAAATTCTGTATAAGGTGAACCACCTTGGTCAGCAAAAAGCCAAAGCAGCAGGAAAGGTGCTGGCAAGTCTTAATAACGAGATCACACTAGTACCAATAAATGCGAGGTTGACCGATAAGAACGTCGCCGAGTTACTCCGTGATGCCGATATTGTCTTGGATTGCAGCGATAACTTTACTACCCGTTATTTGCTCAATAGGTATTGTCATCAAGCGAGCAAGGTGTTGATAGCTGGCGCTGCGATTGCCACGCAGGGCCAACTCATGTGCTTTGATTTTAGGGCTGAGTCACCTTGTTATGCTTGCGTTTTCCCTGAGGGTTCGCAAACACCAGTGGAGAGTTGTGACAACTTTGGCGTCATTAGTCCATTACTGGGGGTGATCGGTGCGCAGCAAGCTTTATTGACCATAAACGTGCTACTTGGACATCACCAAGGGAGCGTATTTTGTACGCTAGATGGTATGAGTTTGCAGCAAAAGCAGTATGGGCTCAGTAAAAACCCCGAGTGTGATTGTTGTGGCTTGAAGTAGTTTCAAGCCACTAATACAGTGGTCTACTCTGCTATTTTTGCGAAAGGCGTACCCATGCGTGTGACGGTCTCTGGGTTTTGGCCATCTAAGAACTCAGCCTTATTTGCCCCCCACGCTAAGATCACGGTAGAGCCAAGCTTAAAGCGACCCATCTCTTCGCCTTTTTTCAGCGTTATCGCGTTGTCACCTTCTGCTGGATATGTCCAAGTAAAGACATCTCTTCCGGCTGGTGGTGTCACTGTACCGGCCCAAATCGTCTCAATGCTAGCGACGATAGTTGCACCAACCAATACCATAGAAAGCGGACCAATCTCAGTGTCAAAAATAGCAACAACTCGCTCGTTACGAGCAAATAAATTAGGCACATTTTGCGCAGTAAGTGGATTTACTGAGAATAAGTCGCCCGGTACATAAATCATTTTACGAAGTGTGCCATCAACCGGCATGTGGATACGGTGATAATCCTTCGGTGCTAGATAAATCGTTGCAAACTTACCACCAACATAAGGCGCAACGTCTTCTTCTTTACCGCCTAGCAGCGTCTGTAAGCTGTAGTTGTGACCCTTAGCTTGGATAATTTGACCATCGACGACATCACCAAGTTGGCTGATTGCACCATCAACTGGGTGGGCAAGGATATCGCTATCTTCTGCCAAAGGACGGATCCCTGGCTTCAGTGGACGGGTAAAAAACTCGTTAAAGGTTTTGTAGTGAGCTGGATCTTCGTGCAATGCCTCGCTCATGTCGATTTTATATTGTTTGATAAACAGCTTAATTAGCTTTGTGGTTAAGGCGCCAGCTTCTGCTGCGGCAAGCTTACCAACCAAACGAGAAACCGCATGTTTAGGTAATGCATATTGCATGGCAATTTTTAGTTTATCCAAATTCACTTTTAACAGTTCCTAATTATTAGTCTTGTCACTTTCGGTTTTTGTATTGCGAAGTGACTATAGGGCTCAAGTCATTGAGCCAATTTAGCAAATATTATCAGACTCTCGGCGCGCGCGCACCTGCGCGGCCATCAGCCATAGATTCTAAAATACGATGGTAACTTTCAAAACGTAATTCGCTGATTTTACCTTCATCTACGGCTTCACGAAGTAAGCATCCCGGATCGTTCAGGTGTTTACAGTCTCTAAAGCGGCAGCCACCAATAAACTCTCTAAATTCTTTAAAGCACCAAGTGACGCGTTCCACGTCTAAGTGCCATAGGCCGAACTCACGGATCCCTGGGCTGTCGATCAGGTTTCCACCGGACGGCAAGTGGTGTAAGCGCGATACTGTGGTTGTATGTTGCCCTAAGCCGCTATTTTCGGAGACTTCTTTGGTGAGAATATCTGCATTGGGCAGTACCGTATTGACCAACGTTGATTTGCCAACCCCTGATTGTCCAACAAAAATGTTATTTTTGTCCTCAAGCATGTGTTTTAACTCGTCAATGCCTTCGCCTGATTTTGTACTGACTAACAGTACGCGATAGCCAAGCTCACGATATATATCTAAGACTTCATCAATATATTCGAGGCTTTCTTGGTCAAGCAAATCAATTTTATTGAGTAATAAAATCGGCTCTATCCCCATATCCTCACAAGCGACTAAATAGCGATCGATGATTTGAGGGGTGAATTCGGGCACAACGGCCGACACCATCAATATTTGGTCAATATTCGCAGCGACAACTTTCACACCGTCATAAAAATCCGGACGAGTGAGTTGTGTGCGCCTTTCATGTACAGCCTCAATTACGCCGGCTAAGTCACCATCACTGACCTTGGCACGACGAAAAATGACTTCATCACCGCAAACTAAGCTTGTTACGGTACGACGGATATTGCAACGCAAAACCTCTTGGTCTGTGGTTTCTATATCCGCATGTTGGCCGAAGCGGCTGATCACCACTGCGGCTTCTGTTGGCCCTAAGTTGTCGTTTTGCCATGAAACATCAGATACCTCTGTCTCTTTCGCTTTATCGATTCGCTTCTGATGATTGGCTCTAATCCGACGGGATTGGCCTTTACTGAGTTTCTTTTTCTTTGCCATGTTTATAATCTGTTTAAGCTTTGGCGTGCAGAGCGTTCAAATTTAGGCTATAAATCAATAAAACGCCGCGCATGGTAAAAAAAGCTTTAGGTCGAGTGTTTAAACTAATATGATATATCTAATTGCATTGGATCTAAAGGAAAGTACCGCTAAGGTAAAGTATGACTTTTCATGAATCAAACTTGATCTGGCTCGATCTAGAGATGACGGGGCTAGAACCGAAAACAGATAAAATCTTAGAAATCGCGACGGTGATCACAGACGGTGATCTCAATGTTTTAGCTGAAGGTCCAGTAGTGGCAATTCATCAAAGTGATGAGCTGTTGGACAATATGGATGAGTGGTGCACCAATCAACATGGTCGCTCAGGTCTGACTGCTCGCTGTAAAGCGAGTAAGTTCACGGAAGCAGATGCAGTTAAGCAAACACTAGATTTCCTTAAAGAGTGGGTGCCGCCAGGTGCTTCACCAATGTGTGGTAACTCTATTGGTCAAGACCGTAGATTCCTCAACAAATACATGCCAGAGCTAGAAGCTTATTTCCACTATCGCAATTTGGACGTCAGTACGATAAAAGAACTTGCGAGACGCTGGAAGCCTGAGCTATTGGGTGAGATAAAGAAAAAAAGCTCTCACTTAGCACTGGATGATATCAAAGACTCCATCATGGAGCTGAAAGTTTACCAAGAAAAATTCTTCAAAGTTTAAAAAACACTTGCAAAGCAAATTTTATCTTGTAGAATCCTGCCCCGCTTGAGATGACAAGCCTTGCGGGGTTTCTTGAGCATTAATAAAGCAGTATAAGCTCAGCTGTTATAGGTAAAACGCGACCTAGCGTAGTTACCGAACAATATAGAGCTAAATATTGTGATGCGGCACTAGCTCAGCTGCTAAAACGTTAGACGCGACCTCAAGGTTGCGCCCAGCGGAAAACTAAGAGCTATATCGGAATGCGGCACTAGCTCAGCTGGTAGAGCGCGACCTTGCCAAGGTCGAGGTCACGAGTTCGAACCTCGTGTGCCGCTCCAAACTTCTCAGTTTATATTCGACTGGAAAAATAAAGAATATGATGTGATGCGGCACTAGCTCAGCTGCTAAAACGTTAGACGCGACCTCAAGGTTGCGCCCAGCGGAAAACTAAGAGCTATATCGGAATGCGGCACTAGCTCAGCTGGTAGAGCGCGACCTTGCCAAGGTCGAGGTCACGAGTTCGAACCTCGTGTGCCGCTCCAAACACTTGCTTTAGGTGTATAAACTAAAAATGAAATGCGGCACTAGCTCAGCTGCAGTAGGTAATCAACGCGACCTTGCCTTTATTACCGACAACGTAACGAGCTAACTATGGAATGCGGCACTAGCTCAGCTGCTACAGGTAAGGACGCGACCTTGCGTTATTATCGACAACATAATGAGCTAACTATGGAATGCGGCACTAGCTCAGCTGGTAGAGCGCGACCTTGCCAAGGTCGAGGTCACGAGTTCGAACCTCGTGTGCCGCTCCAAACACTTACTTTAGGTGTATAAACTAAAAAATGTGATGCAGCACAGGCTCAGCTGCTACAGGTGAAGACGCGACCTAGCGTAGTTACCGACAAATCCAGAGCTAAATATGTGATGCGGCACTAGCTCAGCTGGTAGAGCGCGACCTTGCCAAGGTCGAGGTCACGAGTTCGAACCTCGTGTGCCGCTCCAAACTTCTCAGTTTATATTCGACTGGAAAAATAAAGAATATGATGTGATGCGGCACTAGCTCAGCTGGTAGAGCGCGACCTTGCCAAGGTCGAGGTCACGAGTTCGAACCTCGTGTGCCGCTCCAACTCTCCTAAATATCCTTGTTTTTCAATCACTCTAAAAAAACCTTGCAGATATAGTCTTATTCCACCAATTTTTCATAACAAACTGATTGCTTAATTTTAATGCTACGCGTAAAATACGCGCTCTTTCGGCCTTACTATTATCGTTCCTTGCCTTACCCCGACTGGCCGAAACGGGACAAGGCTATACTAACCGTAAGGAATATCCATGCGTCATTACGAAATCGTATTCATGGTTCACCCAGACCAAAGTGAGCAAGTACCTGGTATGATCGAGCGTTATACTGGTGCTATCACTGAAGCTGGCGGTACTATTCACCGTCTAGAAGACTGGGGTCGTCGTCAACTGGCTTACCCAATCGAAAAGCTTCACAAAGCACACTATGTTCTATTGAACGTTGAAGCACCAACTGAAGTAATCAACGAGCTTGAAACTTCTTTCCGCTACAACGATGCAGTGCTTCGTAACCTAGTTATGCGTACTAAAAACGCGGTAACTGAAGCGTCTCCTCTTGCAAAAGAAGAGAAAAAAGAAGCAGCTTCTGCTTAATCGTTGTTGATTTCGGATTTGACTAACCTTTCGAGGTAATGGTGAGTAATCAGGTTGACCTGTATACCAATCAATATCTGCTTTCGGGCGTGATTTGTAAAACACCTAAATTTAGTCAAAGCCCAGCTGGGATCCCACATTGCATATTTGTACTTGAGCACAAATCAATGCAATTAGAGGCTGACCTTACTCGAAATGCCTACGTGCGTATTCAAGTGGTTGCCAGTGGAGAACAGTTCCGAAACCAAACTGAGCATTTATACGTTGGGCAAGCATTACAAGTTCGCGGTTTTATAAATCGCCACGAGAGCCGAAATGGCTTGAGTCAGCTGGTATTGCACGCACAACATATTGAAAGAATTAATTGAGGAAATTACTCATGGCACGTTATTTCAGACGTCGTAAGTTCTGCCGTTTTAAAGCGGAAGGCGTACAACAAATTGATTACAAAGATCTGGCTACTCTTAGAAACTACGTAACAGAAAGTGGCAAAATCGTACCTAGCCGTATCACAGGTACTAGCGCTAAATACCAGCGTCAGCTAGCAACTGCTATCAAGCGTGCTCGCTACCTAGCCCTTCTTCCATACACTGACTTACACAAGTAAGCAGCTGATTACTAGTTTTTAAAAGGTGTAGAGACATGCAAGTTATTCTACTAGACAAAATTGCAAACCTAGGTAGCCTAGGTGATCAGGTTAATGTTAAATCTGGCTTCGCACGTAACTTCTTATTCCCTAAGGGTAAAGCAGTTCCTGCAACTAAATCTAACATTGAAACTTTCGAAGCACGTCGCGCTGAGCTTGAAGCGAAAATCGCTGAAGAGCTAGTTGCTGCACAGGCACGCGCTGAAAAACTAGAAGCACTAGCTGAAGTAACTCTAGTTTCTAAAGCGGGTGACGAAGGTAAGCTATTCGGTTCTATCGGTACTCGCGATATTGCTGATGCTATCTCTGCAGTAGGTGTTGAGGTATCTAAGTCAGAAGTTCGTCTACCTCTTGGTACTATCCGTGAGACTGGCGAGTTCGATGTAGCTATCCAAGTACACTCTGACGTTACAGCTACGATCAAAGTAATCGTAATTGCTGAAGCTTAATTTTTAATTGAGCTTAAAAAAGCCGTGTATTTTTATGCACGGCTTTTTATTCACTTAATTTACCTAAATGCGCCCGTATACCGGATAGTAAAAGCTTAGCTAACAGATGTTCTTAATGCTGAATGTATTGAATTTAAAAATATTAGCTTTGTTGTTATCCCAATCTTAGGTTGAATTAAGTAACCCCTCGAAGAAAATCATAATAATAATCTTATTCATACCAATTTAAGGTGTGACATGGATGATCCTCTCGCTCAAAGTTTGCCTTATATCAAAAGGTAATACTGTTGTAATGTGGTGTAATAAGTTTCCTTTTTAGAAACTTTCGCTCCATGTTATGTTTACATATTATAGGTTAATCCTTTTCTTTGTCTTTTGTCTGTCATAAAGTGGAATAAAATGACAGCGCTATCAATTTAGTGGTGGAATAATTAAATGTCGGTAAATAAAGGTTTTACGCTTACAGAGCTATTAATTGCGGTTGCAATAGTGGCGATCACAGCCAGCGTGGCATATCCGTCATATGTGGAATACGTTCAGGATGGACGTCGTTCGCAAGCACAACAGCAAATGTTGGAAATGGCAGGTGTGATTGAGCGCATATATAGCCGTAATAGTGGCTACCCTGATGCGAGTTTACTTACAGACCTGCCTGAGTCTAAATTCTACACGTTTAAATATATTCCCACTGATAAACCAAATGGCGCAGTTGGGCAATACCGTAACTTGGGGTATCAATTTACAGCTACGCCAATAGCGGGAAAAGCACAAGCGGCTGACAGGTGTGGTGTACTAAGTATCAACCATCTTGGTGAACAGGGACCGAAGAACAATGACTGCTGGCAATAGATATTTAGGGTTTACCCTGCTTGAGCTGCTTATTTCCATGGCAATACTTGCAATTTTAGCTTCGATAGCTGCGCCAAGTTTTATAAAGCAAATTCAGCAAGACAGACTCACGACGCATGCTAATCAACTGCAGGCGGTATATCGTCTGGCCCGCAGTGAAGCGGTTCGACGAGAGCAGCAGGTGTCACTGGTCGTAGAGGACAGCGACTGGGTTGTGAAAACCAATGAAAATGGCCAATTGACCGAAGTAGGGCGGTTTTCTATTAAACATAGCTCGATAGAAGTGGCACTTGCCGATCAAGTTGTGCGTGAAAGTGGCGAAGTGCTGGCAACAAACAATATATTGATTACCGACAACATTGCCAATACTCAGGATTATCGTTTATGTGTATTGGTCAGCGGTCAAAGTTGGTTAGCTGAGGCGGAACAAAATTGCAGTTAAGTAAGGGGTTTTCTCTCATTGAGGTCGTGGTGTCGATGTTGGTGGCTGGGTTAATGTTGCTTGGTTTGGCTGCGACGCAGCTTAAGTCATTACAGTTTGCCTCCAATAGCTTTCAATACACAATGGCGTTAATTCATGGTCAAAACGCAATTGAGAGAATATGGCCGTTGTTATGTGAATTGCAACATAACAACAATGATATGACGCTCGCCAATCCACTTATTCAACAGCTGCATCCTGCGGATAGTCGCTTTACGTTAGTGTTGCCTGCGACCTATAGCAATAACATGCAGCTTACGGTGAGCTGGGAAGATAAGCGAGTAAAAAACCCTGCTGAAAACCAAATTTCTTTAACTACCAGTTACCCAGAGGTTGCGGACACTTGTTCTCCGCCGGCAGGAGGGGGCTCATGAAACAGATAAATGGGTATACCTTACTGGAACTCATGGTTGCTATGGTTGTGGGGTTGGTATTGGTTATGGGGATTGCAACGTCGTACACGTCGATAAAAGAAACGGTGACGACAAGCCAGCAGCTTGCAACATCGCAAGAGATTGTTCGCTATACCAATCGAGTGATGATGCGCAGCATCAAGCAAACTCAGGAAGTCCCTACTGTGACGGCGACCGATATTACGATCCGCCAATTGGCAGGGGTCCCCGCTTGTGATGGCAGTGTCCCCATGGTTGACTACACTGAGCGCTATTTTTTACAAGATGGGTATTTAGTGTGCGATCGCGGCACGGGTGATATCAATCTTTTGAAGGGGGTAACTGGACTCACATTTGCAACCGATGCCAGTGGTCAGTTAATTACAGTCACAATACAGGGTAGTAGTTTTCCGACACAATATGGTGCAGGCATACAGATGAATTTTTACGCTGGATTAGGTAGCTAATACAATGAAACAACAACAAGGTTTTACACTGGTTAAAGTGATGCTGCTCGGCGGCATGGCTAGCGTTGTGGTATTCGCTTCCCTCAAGGAAGGTGTAGTACAAGAAAGATTAAGTGGTAACTTCCAAAAAGACATTAATGCAAGATTAGTGGCTGAACAAGGGATCAGAGAATATCGTCAAAAGCTGGATGCGGCGTTAAGTGGCAATCCGCAAGACGTCAATGCGCTGATAAATGGTATAAACAAAACGGGTAGCGGTGCAGTTCCTGATTCGCAATATCAGATCTCGGTTAATGCCAATGGCAATGAGTTTGAAATCGAAAGCTTAGGTCAACGTCATGGTGAGCACGCGAACCATCGGCTAGTTGCGCGCTTTGAGTTACAGCCAGCGGCGAAAGAGTCCATATTCCAAAATGCGGTTACTGGCTGTAAAGGGGTGAATCTATCTGGTAGTGGCTCTGTCGATAGCTATGACTCATCGAAAGGCACTTACGAAGAAACAAAAAGCCATGATGGTGATGTACACACTGTGGTAGGCGATGCAGATGTGGTGCTATCAGGCCACTCTCCGATTAAAGGTGATGTTGAAGCATCTGGTGTGATTTACTTAAAAGGCTCTTCACCGATTTTGGGTGACGTTAGGTCAAATACCGGGGTAGATATTTCGCCGTCATCGAGTGGTATTCGAGTGGAAGGTAATGTCTATAGCCGCGGCTTTTTCACGCATAGAGGCGGAAAGATCCAAGGTTATGTACGTGCAATGGGTGACGCGAAAATGGAGTGGGGCGCTGAGATCCTCAACCAAAATGGCGATGCGTTCGATATTCAATATACTGGCAGCGGTCAATTTAAAGATACTGGCTTGCAAGTTCAAGATGGTGTGCATTACTCCGATGCTAAATTTAGAGTCGCAGACTTAGTGGTTGAACCGGTAAAAGTGTACGATCCAGATTCTCCCGGCTACGACCCAGCAAGGCCAAATAAAGAATGTGATCCTTTGGCGTTGCCTTTTAATATGGATAGCATTATCGATCCTCGTAATCGATTCACTCCTCTAAATGTAGGCGCGCAACAAATCTTGCACTTTAAACCTAAACAGGCCGTGTACGAGCGTAATGGCTCAAGTGTGTATGTTGCAAAAGAGCACACCATTTATTTGTTCCAAGGGGTAGATCAGAATCTCGGCACAGCGACAGAAAAAACGCAGCTTGCGTTCCCTTTTAAAGGGTTGAAGTTAGGATCTGACGGAAAAATAAAGATCTCTGGTGGCGATGTGATTTGGTTGATTGATGGTGACCTCACATTAACTGGCGACACCCATATCTGGATAGAAAAAGAAAGTTCTTTGACCGTGTTCACTACCGGCAAAGTTTCTATTGGCGCAAGTGCTAAGGTTATTGCTGAGCAAGAAGGCTTAACCAAGAAGAGCAAACTGCCGGTATTTAGTGTGTATTCTTCATTTGATGGCCCTAATGGTTTTGTATTTAGCGGCGCATCGTCACTATATGCTGCTATTTATTCACCGTTGACTTCTATTCTGTTGAACGGCAGTGGGCAATTGTACGGTACAGTTCGAGGGGCATCGATTACTGGTACCGGTGGTACAGGGATCCACTTTGATCAAGCATTAAAAAATGCAGGCATTGGCGTGCAGCCGCCGGGACAAAAGCCGACATTGGTCTTTAAGGGCTGGCACTACAAACCGTACCAAGTTGCCGATGAGAGTGAAGCTAATACCAATTGAATTAATTCTCTAATCAATTTGAAGGGTGAAATAGCATATTAGCTTCGTTAAAAATTTCTCATTTAGAACAACTAAATAGCAAAATTTTTGCCTTGCTACTAAAGCTATTTCTCCGCTTCAAGATAGATCATTTACTTAATACAACTGGTATAAAAGCGCTGAGTAACTTTCCTAAGTGGAGCGCCAACGCTCCACTTTTGCTGCTAAATAAAAAAGTAAAAATTTTTTCAAACCCCTTTAAACCATTTCTGATTTCTCTCGCGTCTAAATAAGTACTTTATAAAAAAGTAGAAATTGGCAATTGAGCGTTGGTGACTTTGTTTGTTCCATTCGATATGCGAAGATGAAGGAATCAACCCAAAGGAACAGACGCATGATAATTAATGCCAAAGAGGCATTTACACAAGAACAAACCGATGCGCTAGTGGCTAGGTGCCAGCAAGGGGATCAAAGTGCATTTCGCGAACTATTTGAGCAACATCATCGTCGCGTATATGCATTATGTCTTAGATTGCTCGCTGAGCCTGCTCATGCAGAAGATGCATGTCAGGAAGTTTTTGTGCAATTGTGGCAAAAGATAGACCAATTTAAAGGGCAATCACAATTTACGACTTGGCTTCATAGTGTGACCAGTAATATTGCTATCAGCTATCTTAGAAAGCAAAAAAACTGGTTACAAAAGGTCGTAAGCTTTGAGCAGTCCGGTCTGGATGAGCAAGGTGCTGAGCAGCTAGGAGAGCTAAATGGCTTAGATAAACTCATTGTCAGATTGCCAGAACGTGCCAGGTTGGTTTTCGTATTACATGCTGTCGAAGGGTATCGCCACGAGGAAATTGCCAATATGTTAAACATGGCCGTAGGGTCGAGTAAATCGCAATATCACCGAGCACGTAACTTATTACAGGAGTGGTACAACAATGACTAAACCATCTTTTGATGAATTTATGCATACCGCACTGAATGACGAACAGTCGCAGCCAAAGCCACAACGTGACTTATGGCAAGGCGTTGAGCGTGCAATCAATCAAGCACAACCGATGCAGCCGCCGAAGCAAAATAATTGGCAAAAGTTATCTGGTATTGCGGCGTGTACTATTGCGGGCTTACTTGCTTGGCAAGTCATTATGAATCAGCCCAAGCAAGACTCACTGGCTAACATTAGCGCTTTTTTTGAGCAGCAAAAGCAGTCTTTACTGGTTCAATATGAAACGCAGCCAGCGCTGACTTCTGATTGGCAGACACAATTGCAAGAGCTCGAGCAGGCGGAACAAGCGATTAAGTTGTCTTTAAAGCAAGATCCTGAGAATGCTGCGCTGTTAAAAATGTTAGCTCAGGTTTATCAGCAGCAACTCGACTTAATCAATAAGGTTCACCAACCTCGTTGGCAACAAATTTAGGAGAATTAGGATGAAAGCATTAATTATTGGCCTAGCGGCGCTACCTGCAATAGTGTTCGCTGGAGAATCTATCGATAAAGAACTGTCGGTTCCTGCAAATGGTAAAGTTGTCATCGAGAATCAGCGCGGTGACGTAACGATAAAAACATGGGATAAAAACGTTTTTAAAGTGACAGGCGAGTTAGACGATAAAGCCGAGGGTTATAAACTAGAAACCTCTGGTGAGGTAACCGAGTTTATCGTGAAGATGCCAAGACGCTATAAAAGTTGGGGCGGTGGTGATGGCTCTAAACTCACCATTTACATGCCTCGTAGTAGTGAATTAAATTTTGAAGGGGTGGTAGTTGACGTTGAAGCTGCTGATTTAACGGCGGGCGCCCGTATCAAAACAGTCAACGGCAATATTAAAGCGAGTAAAATCAGCGGTAAAATTGCATTAGAAACGGTAAATGGTGATATTGATAGTCGTGACTTAGATGGCAATATTCAGTTTGAAACCGTCAATGGGGACATTGAAGATATCGCTTCGAGCGGTAAGCTAAGATTTAACGCCGTTAATGGCGAAATTAAAACGCAAACCACCGCAACCGAGCTGCGCTTAGAAAACGTCAATGGCGAAGTCGAGTTGAAGATGGCTGAGTTAAAAGACTTACGCTTATCTACCGTTAACGGCGAAATAGCAGTATATGCAGCAAAGTTACTGGATAACGCCAATATAAATATGGACAGCGTTAGTGGCGATATTGAGCTTTATTTCCCTGCAGATGTATCAGCAAGGTTTGAAATCAACGCGCATTCAGGTGGCCATATCACCAATGAGCTAAGTTCAGATCAAGTTAAAAAAGCCAAATATGGCCCAGCTCGTTCACTCGAGTTTGTGCTTAACGGTGGTAATGCAGATGTAGAAATCGATACTGTTAGCGGCAATATTGAGCTAAAGCGTAACTAGTGAAGCAATAGAGCAGTAAGAACAACAAAAGGCCAGAGTTTCCCCCAAACTCTGGCCTTTTGTTATTTGCACTTATGGGTAGACCAGATACAATAGAGGGCCTTCAATTTCTCAATGTTGTGATATGGCTAAACCAGATATACAAGTCGATACCTTAAAAGTTCCACCGCACTCAATTGAAGCTGAGCAATCTGTGCTCGGTGGCTTGATGCTAGATAATGAAGCCTTCGACCGTGTTGCGGAATTGGTGGTGTCTCATGACTTTTATACCAGAACCCACAAGCTGATCTTTGAAGCGATGGAAAAGCTGGTAGAGCTTAGTCAACCTATCGACTTAATCACGATTTCTGAGAATCTAGAAAAGAACAATCAGTTAGAAACCATAGGTGGTTTCTCCTATCTTGCTGAGATTGCTAAAAACACGCCAAGTGCTGCAAACATTGATGCATACGCGAGTATCGTCCGTGAGCGTGCGGTTGTTCGCGAAATGATTAGTGTGGCGAATGAAATAGCAGAGGCTGGCTTTAATCCTGAGGGACGAGATAGCCATGAGCTGTTAGATTTAGCTGAGAGCAAGGTATTTAAGATTGCTGAGCAGCGCACTAAAAGCACTGAAGGTCCGCAGAGTATTCACAGCATCCTAGAGAAAACCGTTGATAAAATTGAAGAACTTTACCAATCTCCACAAGATGGTGTTACCGGGGTAAGTACAGGCTACGGCGACTTAGACAAGATGACAGCAGGACTACAGCCTTCTGATTTGATCATTGTTGCAGCGCGTCCGTCGATGGGTAAAACCACATTTGCGATGAACTTGGCTGAGCATGCCGCGATGACGCAAGATAAGCCAGTACTGATCTACTCGCTAGAGATGCCTTCAGAACAGATCATGATGAGGATGCTCGCCTCACTCGGCCGTATCAACCAAACCAAGGTACGTACCGGTCAATTAGATGATGACGATTGGGCACGTTTGTCATCCACCATGGGCTTACTGATGGAAAAGGGCAAGATGTACATAGATGATGCATCCGGTCTTACGCCAACAGATGTGCGTTCACGCGCGAGACGAATTGCGCGCGATCACGGTGGGATCAGCATGATCATGGTGGACTACTTGCAGCTCATGCGCGTACCGAGCCTTTCGGACAACCGTACGCTTGAGATTGCTGAAATTTCTCGTTCATTAAAGGCACTAGCCAAAGAGCTGCAGTGTCCAGTTATCGCGCTTTCTCAGCTTAACCGTACGCTAGAACAACGTGCAGATAAACGCCCAGTAAACTCTGACTTACGTGAATCAGGCTCTATCGAGCAGGATGCCGACTTAATCATGTTTATTTATCGTGATGAAGTTTACAACGACGATAGCCTAGACAAAGGCACGGCCGAAATCATCATAGGTAAGCAACGTAACGGTCCGATCGGTAAGGTTAGGTTAACCTTCCAAGGTCAATACTCTCGATTCGATAACTATGCGGGTCCAGCAATGGACGACGAATATTAACTGTCAATTGAGTAGTGAAATGCGACTAGCAAGTGCTGAAATCGATTTAACCGCGCTGAGAGAAAACCTACAGCTAACACAAAAACTGGCGCCAAAAAGTAAGATTATGGCGGTACTTAAGGCCAACGCTTATGGTCATGGTTTGGTTAAAATAGCTCAGCATTTGCAAGATGCGGATGCATTCGCTGTGGCGAGAGTTGATGAAGCGCTCGCGCTTAGAACAGGTGGCATCACTAAACCAATTGTCTTGTTAGAAGGTTTTTTTCATCCTTCTGATTTACCTATTTTACTTGCCAATAATTTGCAAACCATAGTGCATGACATTTCTCAGCTTGAAGCCATTGAGCGTGCTAATTTAGATGCACCGCTCACAGTGTGGCTAAAAGTAGATACCGGTATGCATCGTCTCGGCGTTGAGCCTGAAGAGTTTGAAGCGTTTTATGCTCGCCTTAAGCGATCAAAAAATGTTGCTGATAAAATCCACTTAATGACACACTTTGCTTGTGCCGATGATATCAAAGACAATAAAACCGAAGTACAGCAAGTACTATTTAAGTCGTTAGTTGGCCAAAGTCACGCACCATTGTGTTTGGCAAACTCCGCGGGGATCATAGGTTGGCCAGAATCTCATGGCGACTGGATCCGTCCGGGCCTAATGCTTTATGGCGTTTCACCTATGCTTGCGCGTGTTGGCCAGCAACACGGTTTAAAGCCCGTCATGCGCTTGACTACTAAAGTTATTGCCATCAAGCGGGTGAGAGCACATCAGGCGGTAGGTTATGGCGGACGTTGGCAATGTGAACAGGACACCTATCTTGCCGTTATTGGTGTTGGCTATGGAGACGGTTATCCCAGACACGCTAAAATTGGCACTCCGGTGGTTATTGGTAACCAGCGTTACGGTATAGTCGGCACCGTGTCTATGGATATGATCAGTGTGAATATTGGTGACAATTCTAATGGCATTCAAGTTGGTGAAGAAGTAGAAATGTGGGGACCAAACCTGCCCGTAGAAGAGATAGCGCAATGTGCAGATACGATTCCATATGAGCTGCTGTGTAACGTCACCCCAAGAGTAAGCTACGAATACATCGAAGGCTAAGCGCCTAGCCTTTTCTGTCACCTTGAAGCGTTGCGATAACGCGTCTTGCACCACCATGGTCACGATGCTCACCGAGATAAATACCTTGCCAAGTACCTAAACGCAGGCGGCCCTCAGAAATGGGAATGGTTACTTCACATCCTAAGGTGCTGGATTTGATATGTGCTGGCATATCGTCATCACCCTCATAGTCATGGCGGTAGTAGCTTTGCCTCTGTGGTACAAAATGATTAAAGTGGCTTTCCATATCCATACGTACCGTAGGGTCGGCATTTTCGTTAATTGTTAGGCTGGCGGAGGTGTGTTGTATAAACAGGTGCAGCAGCCCTATACGATAGTCATGTAGTTCAGGAAGCTGCGAGATAATCTCGTCGTCTACCAAGTGAAAGCCTCGTTTTCGAGGCTTCAAGATAATTTGTTTTTGAGTCCAACTCATAAAGTAACGTGTGTTTTTAACTGTTAGGCGAGTTTGTCGAAGCTGACTTCGATATTGGCATTACCGTCAGGAGAGGTGAATGGCATAATAAGTTTAGGACCATCACATTTATGAGTGATGGTATGGCCTGGGCCTGAAACGACAACCGGTGTTGCCATATCAAACTCGTAGCCTTTTTCGCCGAGCAGGTTTTTAGCACCGCCAGTGACCATATTGGTGATTTCACCAACCATATCAGTGACGTCTTCATTTATGGAGTCTGGGCGTTCACCAAGCATACGCTCCATAATGGTTAGCGCTAAGTTTTCTTCAAAGGTGATCGAAAATGACCCTTTTGTCTGTGGACCAACCATACCAATCAGACCCGATACATCACCTTGTGCGACTTCGTCTTTCTTCACTTTTGGCTTACCCGGCGTCAATTCTGTTTGCGCCATTGTAGCCAATACATTGATTAGAGATGATAAAAAGGGGTTGATGAACTCTACATTCATATTGACTTTCCCTTACGCTTTTTTAATAAATTAGTGTCGCTCTTAGTGATAAGTGTAGTGGGCTTTTTTACTCACTGCACTTAATCTTTACATTTTTCGCAACGGCCATGAGCCTCGATGGTTTGCTCTGTAACCACAAATCCGGTTTCCGCAGCTAGGCTGTTCAGTTCATGCGAAATCGTGTTTGAATGTAACTCTTGAACGTTACCGCAACTATCACAGATCAGTAACTGCACTGGATGTGTGTGGTCGAAGTGATGGCAAAGCATAAACGCATTAGTGCTTTCTATTTTATGGATAAAACCCAACTCAGAAAGAAAGTCTAAGGCACGATATACGGTAGCTGGTTTTGCAGCCGCTTCCGTCAACTTGAGCTCTTCAAGTAAGTCGTATGCGCCAACGCCACCTTGTTTAGAGGCGAGTAGTCTAAATACTTTTTCTCTAATAGGAGTAAATCGTGCACCACGGTTGTCACATACTTGCTTGGCTTTGCTAACTAGTAACTCTATATTCATGATTCAAAATCCTTACACTGCCTTGCAATACTAACATATTATTTTTATTAGTCTTGTGTTTACCCAGATTTATTATCTTAAGTGGATATTCGGGCGCGATGTTGCTTTTAAAGTTTGTTTTGCTTGCTAAGATGAACGCTTAACTGGTTCGATCTTAGTATGGTAAAAGCTTTCAAATTGTGCAGCAGAAAGCGGCTTGCTGATCAGATATCCTTGACCAAAATCACACTCTAGCTGCTGCAATAAACGCAATTGCTCCAGTGTCTCCACGCCTTCGGCGACTACTTTCATCGATAAATTATGCGCCATGGCAATAATGGTTTTAACTAACGCTTTAGACTCGTGAGTGGTGAGCATATCGCTGATAAAACTGCGGTCTATTTTGAGTAAATCGAAGGGGTAATGACGGAGATAGTTCAGTGACGAATAGCCCGTACCAAAATCATCCAAAGATAATTTAAACCCTAACTGATGTAATTGGGTTAGGGTCTGTTTTACCTGTGCCTGTCCTGAGATCAGTACGCCTTCTGTGATCTCCAGCTCGATAAAGCGATTGGCAATCGGGATGTCTTTTACTAATAGCTCAATCTGTTTCAAAAGGTTTGGGTCTTTAAACTGCCTTGGTGATAAATTGATTGCGATACGGATGTCGGAGTCTAAGTGTTGCTGCCATTGGTGTGCTTGGTTAATAGCCGTTGAGAGCACAAACAATCCGATGTCGATGATCAAACCGCTTTGTTCCGCAACGGGAATAAATTCCGCGGGAGAGACATTACCCAGTGTTTTACTGTGCCAGCGAAGTAAAGCTTCCGCGCCAAATACATCACTGTTTTCAATATAAAATTGAGGTTGGTAAAACACTTCTAACTCGTGTTCATTTAGTGCTACGCGCAGTGCTTCCTCAATTTCAATGCGTCGAGACAACTGTTGACTCATCTTTTGATTAAATAGACAGTAGTTGTTGCGACCATTACTTTTGGCATTGTACATTGCGGTATCAGCGCAGCTAAGTAACTCTTGGGGGGAGTTCGCGTCTAAAGGATAGATAGCAACGCCTATACTGACTGAAATATTAAAATCTTTATCGTCGACAATAATGGGATGGTGAAAAAGTTTGATGAGCATATCGGCAACTGAGGTAATGTCTGCAGTATGTTTAAATCCTCCCATCAACACAATAAACTCATCACCACTAAGACGTGACACGGTATCTTGCTCACGTAGCGATTGCTTGAGTCTTTCTCCCGAAGCGATGAGAATTTGATCCCCCGTTTCGTGTCCGAGTGAATCATTGATCCTTTTAAAATCATCTAAATCAATAAAAAACACCACCGCAAGCTCATCGTTGCGTTCGGCATCAAACAGTTGCTGCGCTAGCCGCTCCATCGCTAAAAAGCGATTTGGTAAATCGGTCAATGAGTCATAAAAAGCGTGATGTAAAATGACTTCTTCTTGACGCTTTTTCTCGGTGATATCTCGCACTGCAATAACCAATTGATCTGTTCCTGGAATAGGGGATAACCGAGCTTCAAATAACTTCGCTTGATCAGCAATTGTCAGTGGATATTCTATTTGGGTTAATTGGTGGCGCTGATTGGCAGACTTGATGGCTTGGCTAAAGTGTTTAGCTGCGTGGGAGGGCAGTACTTCCGACATTTTCTTGTTGATAAATTGCTCAGGCGACATATACAAGTCGTCTGATTTTCCGGTATGACATTCTAAGATAGTGCCATCCGTATTGATTATAAAGAAAATATCCGGTAAAGCCTCAAAAACACTATTAATAAGAGCGTGACGGCGCTGTAATTCCTGGGTGCTTTGTAATTGTTGTTGCCAGTTTTTTTCTAACGTTTGTGCCATGACATTGAATTGCTTGGCAAGGACTCCAAGCTCGCCATGTCCCACAATGTCGGCTCTACTGCTCAAAGACTTTGTGGATAATGCATTGCCTACTTGGATCAGTCTTTTGATCGGTTTATGAATGAAGTAATGGGTAAAGCTTAGTAGCGCGATAATGATGAGTATCAAAAACACCGCTAAAATACCCGCCTTCGTTATCAACTGTTGCTTTAACGAAAGAAAAACGGTGCTTACGTCATAAATAGCAATCAGCCTAACTACATCAGCGGACTCAGCGACGGGCACTTTAGGAGAAATGGGAATAGCTGCGAGAAAGTGCTGCTGATTAGGGTCAAATGCCACTGTGAGGTCAAGTGTGCGTAGTGTTGCTGTCACTTGCGCCTGACTGATAACTTGATTAAATACTTGCAGTCCAACCGCTGAGTGTTGGGTCTCGTTGATGAGCGTTTCTCCTTGAATAAGGAAGAGCGCTTTATATTTACCGTCAGAATAATAATCCTCGAGAGTCAGACTTATCTGATTATCGTTGCCCTCCACAAATTCAGTGAAAAGATGTCTACCTAAATGCGTAAAGTTTTGTCTCAGCCTCGCCTCATAGCTTTCGAGCAGCATGTCTCGCTGGCTAACATATGAAATGGAGATAATAAAAGACGAGATCATCAAGCCACAGAGTACCGTGCCCCAAGTCAATGTTTGTTTTAAGTTTATAGAAATAACCCGATTACTCATAAATAACCAATTCAATTATCCTGATCTCGATTAGGTTTATTTTTTCTGCGTAGCACTTCAACATTTAAGTGTAGTCCAGCTGCAAAAGCTTGTATTAGATTTGAGCGAATACTCTTGTGGCAGAGCGAGTGCTATGGCGATGGTGTCTTGAGTTTTCGCATTAGGTCCAATCTCGTTTTCTTTCGCTTTGACCGCAAATGAATTGCTGTAAGCGAATTGGCTTTTTATATTGGTTAAAAAGAAAACAACAAAAGAGAAAAATAATGAATAAGGTCGTTAAGTGCACACTGGTTAGTATGCTATGTGCTTCTGTAAGCTCAGCGGCTCTCGCATATGACAGGATCACGGGAAAAGCTTTTGCTAGCCGTTCAGAGGTTATTGCAACTCAGGGCATGGCAGCAACTTCTCAACCACTGGCAACCCAAGTCGCAATAGAGGTATTGAAGCAAGGCGGAAACGCCATAGATGCTGCAATTGCAGCCAATGCCATGCTTGGCCTAGTGGAACCTACAGGTTGCGGTATCGGTGGCGACTTATTTGCTATTGTGTGGGACGCGAAGCAACAAAAGTTATTTGGTCTCAATGCTTCAGGGCGCTCACCAAAAAGCCTTTCGCTAGCAAAGCTACAGCAGCAAGGCGATACAATTCCAAGTTATGGGCCGCTTCCTGTTTCAGTGCCCGGTGCGGTCGATGGTTGGTTTGAACTGCACAAAACATTTGGCAAACTGCCAATGAAACAGTTACTTCAACCCAGTATCGACTACGCTAGAAGCGGCTTTCCAGTTTCGGAGTTGATTGCTTATTACATGCAGCGCTCGGTGTCAGCTCGTGAGCAATATTCCGGATTTAAAGAAGTATTTATGCCTGAGGGAGAAATGCCTAAAAAGGGAGAGATATTTAAGAATCCGGCACTCGCTAATACCTATGAGTTACTTGCAGAAAAAGGCCGCGATGCCTTTTATAAAGGCGAAATTGCTAAAGAAATCGACCGTTACATGAAGGCCAATGGTGGATACTTAAGTTACCAAGACTTGGCTGAGCACCACAGTGAGTGGGTTGACCCCGTAAGTGCTGATTATCGCGGCTACACGTTATGGGAACTACCTCCCAATGGTCAGGGCATTGCCGCCCAGCAAATTCTCAATATTTTAGAGGGCTATGATATCAAGGCTATGGGATTCGACAGCCCTGAGTATATTCACACCTTTGTTGAAGCAAAAAAACTTGCCTTTGCAGATAGAGCAAAATACTACGCCGATCCAGACTTTAATGAGATACCAGTCGCGACGCTTATTTCGCAAGCATATGCTGACGAAAGGCGTGCATTGATTGATCCAAATAAAGCAGCTAAACGCGATCATGCAGGGCCTGTAGAAGGGGATACCATTTATCTTACGACTGCCGATAAAGAAGGGAATATGGTGTCGCTGATCCAAAGTAATTTCCGTGGTATGGGCTCAGGTATGACTCCAGCTAAACTTGGCTTTGTCTTGCAAAATAGAGGCGAGCTATTTGCGTTAGATAAAAACCACTACAACGGTTATGCGCCGGGAAAAAGACCATTTCACACCATTATTCCTGCCTTTGTCACAAAAGATGGTAAACCATGGATGAGTTATGGCGTGATGGGAGGTGCGACTCAACCGCAAATGCATGCGCAGATCCTCATTAACATGATTGATTTTGGTATGAATCTACAAGAAGCGGGCGATGCGCCTCGAATTTTGCATAGTGGTTCATCGCAGCCAACCGGTGAAATCATGACGGATGGAGGGTATATCAGTCTCGAGTCTGGCTTTTCGATGGAAACCCGTAGAGAGCTGATAAAAAAAGGTCATAAGTTACAACAAGCAGTTGGTCCTTATGGCGGTTATCAAGCGATTATGCGAGATGGTAAAACTGGAGTGTACTATGGTGCATCCGAAACAAGAAAGGATGGCCAAGCAGCAGGTTACTAAAAGCCTGATTGGGTAGTGAAATCCACACGAATTGTAACAGTTAAAGCACTTCGCTTTTTGTTATCTTGATGTAATATTATTGTCGTTAAACGGAAATTTAAGGAACAATAACATGACAAAAATAATAACAAAGCGAAGTGCCTTGTCGACACTCGTTGCGGCGCTTTTAACTACGCAGAGTTGGGTAGTATTTGCTGACACCATTATCAATAATGTTTACTCAGAAAAGGGCTTAGCAGGTACGCTAACCCAAGAAAAAATCAACGAGCAAAACTATACAGCCAAAATTGAGTTTGGCTGGAACAACCGTCGGATCTTAATTGATGAAACCTTAAAGTTGAATGAAAAAGGGCTACCCATCAATTTTAGTCTTAAAGGACGTTCTGCTTTTGGCTCCACAATTGACGAAACGTTTAGTTATAACAGAGGCATTGCGCAGTGGAAAAGTGTCAATGAATCAGGCATTAAAGCTGACGCGACACTCGATTTCTACGTACCGTCTAATAACCACCTTGCACTAGATAACGCGACGATGCGTTATGTTCTAAAAAATAATAAATACGAATTAGATGTTTACCCTCAAGGTAAAATGCTTATCGAAAAAATGAAGACGATGAAGTTGGGGGAACAAACCGTTCATCTATTAGTAACGAGTGGCCTTAGTCTTACTCCTAATTTTGCATGGTATGACGACGATGGTAACTATTTCGCGCAAAGTTGGGGGCCAATGTATGTCTTGCGCGACGGCTACACCAAAGCACAGTTCGAAGAACTTGAGGCTATCCAAAAACAAGCCGAACAGCAACATCTAGAAAACCTCGCTAACAAGCTGACACATAATGTCCCTGTATTACTGATTGAAAATGTTGCCGTCTTTGATGGTGAGCAGAAAAAACTGCTGAAAAACCATGATGTGTTGATTAAAAATGGCAAGATTGTAGAAGTAGCTAAACATATTAAAAAGCAAAATGGTGCAGTTAGCCTTGATGGAAAAGGGAAAACCTTGATCCCAGGGCTTTGGGATATGCACGGTCATTTATCAAAAGAGAACGGTATTTTAAATATTGCGAACGGTGTTACCAGCGTTAGAGACATGGGTAACGAGCACGACAATATTATGGAAATTGAAGCGCTATTTAATACCAATCAGGTGTTGGGCTCGCGTGTATATCGTGCTGGCTTTATGGATAAATTCAGTGAAAACTCAGCAGGCTTAAGTGTGAAGTCATTGGAAGAAGCGCTCGAGACGGTCGATTTCTTTGCCGATAATGGCTATGTTCAAGTGAAGCTCTATTCTTCTATCGATCCGAACTGGGTAAAGCCTATTTCTGAACGTGCACATAGCCGTGGATTGAGGCTTAGCGGTCACGTGCCCGCGTTTATGACCGCAGAGCAAGCCATTGAAAATGGCTATGACGAGATTCAGCACATTAATATGCTATTCCTTAATTTCCTTGCTGGTGAAGAAGTGGATACCAGAACACAAAAACGGTTTTCACTGATGGGAGAGCAAGCTTCTGGCTTATCACTTGATAGTCCAGAGATGAATGCATTCATCAAGCTACTAAGTGATAAGCGCATCGTTGTGGATCCTACCGTATCAACATTCAGAAGCTTATTGATGGCAGAAGATCAAAAGATCAATCCGGAATTTGCTGCTATTTCAGAGCATATGCCAATTGCATTCGCTCGCGGTTTAAAAGGGGCTGAGATGCATGTTGATGAACAGTTTAAACTGAGCTATCAAGAGTCAGGTGAAGCAATGCAAAAAATGCTGAAAAAGCTCTATGATGCTGGTGTTCCAATGGTACCTGGAACGGATAATATTGCAGGCTTTACCTTGATCCGTGAGCTAGCACTTTACGTTGATGCGGGCATTCCTGCGGCCGATGTGCTGAATATGGCAACGCTTGAGAGTGCTAAATTGATGGGGGTTGCACATCAAACCGGTTCAATTGCCAAAGGCAAAGTGGCAGATCTAGTGTTGATCGATGGCGATCCACTTAAGGATATAACAGCACTGCAAAAAGCGACATTGGTGATCAAAGGTGAGCAAGCGTTTAAGCCTGCTGAAATTTACCAAGCGATTGGAGTGAAGCCGTTCACTACCTCGCCTTCGCTAAAGTAATTTTTAACGCAGTTAGCGTCAAATTTGCTCCTTCAAATTGAGCAAATATCAAGACAAATTGGTATTAAGCACATCACAAAAGTAATAGTTTGATGCTATAAAACCAGTGCAAAAAATATAACACTTGCACTGGTTCTATTTTCGTTACCTCGATATCAGACTAAATTGTATTTCTGAGTTTTACCAAAAGTGTTTCTAAAACAGAGGTTTGTTTAAAAAACAAACAAATTGTTCTGGCTTTCCTGTTACTACCTAATAAAAAATTCCTAAAAACGGTTTGGTGTAATCTTGTGTAATGGATAAATTTACTTTTTTGTTAATAAAGCGGTTTATTTATCAGTTTCTTGTGCTAGCCTTTTTCAGTACAGATCACGAGTCGTTGATGTGAAGCCATACAAATTGTGTGTGTTTTACCAGCTTCGGTATGGTCTTTTTTATAACTCTATTTGAGACTTTGATGTCGTCACCCTCGCGTACAAGGATGGTAAAAAAGTTGCCATATTCAAGCGTTAAAGTGACAGTGAGTGATTACAGCAATGTTGTATATATGCTGCAAGCAAATAGCAAAAGGTGCTGTTGATTAACTTGGCTCGCGGTTTTAGCGGTTAGTTAACCTTTATAGATATACCCTACAAACGTTTTCCTACTTAAGTGGGTACTGTGTTTGTTGCGGTTAAGTAATTGATTGGTTTTTTACAACGTTACTGATGGTTAACTGTCGCAAGCCAAATTGATACTGCTCGCGCTGTTGCCAAAGGAATCCCAACCAAGTTATGGGGATGGCATGAATACAAATATTGTTACTATACTCGCGAGTTTAGCGCGTACTCGATCTCAAGATATTGCCTATCAGTATTTTTACGATGAGGCATTACCAAGTAAAACTATTTCCTACCAAGAACTGCATGAGCGTGCAGCCTCTATTGCTGAGACATTGAGTGAATATTTTGAACCGGGTGACAGAGCATTATTACTGTACAACTCTGGATTTGAATTTATTGAAGCCTTTTTTGCTTGTTTATACGCAGGGATAATTGCGGTACCGGTTTATCCCCCTAAAAAGAATCAAAATGTTGATCGTCTGCGTGCCATCATCGAAGACGCAGGTGCCAAAGGTGCGCTTACCAGTGAAAAGATCAATGAAATCGCCAAGCCATTGCTTGATTCTGAGCCAAGTCTAGCGCAGTTAGCACTATTTACTACCGATAACATTGCACTTAAATCGATCACTCAACAGTGGCCTCGTGCACAAATCCGTGGTGAGCAACTGGCATTTTTGCAATATACCTCAGGCTCGACGGGCACACCTAAAGGCGTAATGGTAACTCACGACAATATTCTTGATAATCAGGCGCTAATGAAAGAAGCGTTTGGTCATGACAGCAACTCTTCGATTGTAAGTTGGTTGCCTCATTTCCATGATATGGGACTGATTTTTGGCATTATGCATCCAATCTATATCGGTGCGACAGCGGCGCTGATGAATCCGGCTTATTTCCTGCAAAAACCACTACGTTGGCTAAAACTGCTTTCACAAACCAAAGCATTAACGTCAAGTGCGCCAAACTTTGCCTATGATCTGTGTGTGGACACCGTCAAAGATGAAGACCTTAAAGACTTAGATTTGTCCCATTGGCGCTCAGCATTAAATGGCGCGGAACCAGTGCGTGCCAGCACGTTAGAGCGCTTTTATCAAAAGTTTAAAGTGTGTGGCTTACAAAGAGAGAGTATCGCACCTTGTTACGGCATGGCAGAAACCACTTTATTTGCAACTGGTGGACGTCTTCTAGAAAAGCCAAAGATATTACGTATTGATGCAGCCAAGCTACAGCAGGGCATAGCCGAACAAGTCGCAGATGAAGATACAGTAGATGCGTTTTATGCATTAGATGTGGCTGATGAACAGCAACCTTATTACGCCGTATCTTCTGGCGTGAGTTGGGGCGAGCATTGTATTGCGATTGTTAACCCTGAGTCTTTTGAAGCATGCAATGATGGTGAAACCGGAGAAATTTGGGTAACTGGTCCAAGTGTAGCAAAGGGGTATTGGAATAACCCAGCGGCAACTGAGGCTACATTTCATGCCAGAATTAAAGGTGCTGACGAGCGGGCTTATCTCCGTACTGGTGATTTAGGCTTTATCCAGCGTGGGGAATTGTTCGTTACAGGACGCGCCAAAGACGTGCTTATCTTCCGCGGTAAAAACTACTACCCGCAAGATATAGAGCTTACGGTTACACAAGCAAGCGATAGCTTAGAACAAAATGGCGGCGCAGCGTTTTCGGTCGCCGCTAATGGTAATGAAGAGCGTTTGGTGATAGTACAACAAGTAAAGCGTACTGCACTAAGAAAGTTAAATGCTGAGCAGGTATTACAGCAGATCACCGCTGCGATCGTTGAGCACCACGGCATTACGCCCTATGACATCGTATTGATAAAGCCCGGTCGCATTCATAAAACATCGAGCGGTAAAATTCAGCGCCAAGAGAATAAGCGCAGCTATTTAGCCGATAACTTTGAAGTAATTGCGCGCGCCCGTGAAGCTGCTGTACCACAGCAAGCTGAGGCGCCATCGTCCTCATCGTCACTACAACAAATTCAGCGATTATTACAAGATTTAGTCGCACAAGAAATAGATAAGCCCGCGCGTAGTTTGGATATCGACGCGCCATTCTTGGCATTAGGTGTGGATTCGATGAAAGCGGTGCGGATCTCAGGGGAGTTAATGGAAGTACACGAGCTAGACCTTGAGCCTACGGTACTTTACGAATATCCCTCCATTCGCGAATTAGCCCAGTATTTAAGTCAGTTTAGTACGCTAACTCAAGCTCTAGGGCAGACAGAGCTTAACGAGTCGAAAGGTGCCACTGAGCAAGCGAATAAGACGCAGCCTACTCGCCGAGCTGAAGATATTGCGGATACAGATATTGCCGTGATTGGCATGGCCTGTCGTTATCCTTTAGCAAATGGATTAGATGCATTTTGGCAGCTGTTAAGCCAGCAGGGCGATGGGATCACCACGCCAGATCCTAAGCGCCAGCAGCTTTGCCCGAATCTTGAAGCCGACCGACTCGGTGGCTATTTAGAGAATGTCGATGAGTTTGATGCTGCATTATTCGGCATCTCGCCACTCGAAGCTAAGCATATCGACCCACAACATAGATTACTGCTCCAAACGACTTATCACGCTATACAGCATGCCGGTTACCAACCCGCCACGCTCGCAGGTAGCAATATTGGCGTGTATGTCGGTATATCGCAAAATGATTACTTTTTATTGTCGCAACAACAGCAAAAAAGTACCGCGTATTTAGGCACGGGCACAGCACTGAGCATTGCAGCAAACCGTATTTCTTATAGCTTTAATTTTACCGGCCCGAGCGTGGCGATTGATACGGCGTGCTCGTCATCGCTGGTGGCACTTCATCATGCAATTCAAGCACTAAGAAATGGAGAAACGAACGCGGCGTTGGTGGCGGGCGTTAATCTTATTCTGAGCGATGATGTGACTAAGGCCTGTGAAAACGCACAAATGTTGGCAGCAGACGGCCATTGCAAAACCTTTTCACAAGCAGCGGATGGCTATGTGCGAAGTGAAGGAGTTGGGGTGGTGATGCTAAAGCCGCTACAACAAGCCATGGCAGACAACGACCCAATTGTTGGTGTACTCAAAGGCAGTGCAATTAATCAAGACGGCCGCAGCAATGGCATTACCGCGCCAAATAGTGCCGCGCAACAGGCTGTGATCAATGCCGCCCTTGATAATGCCAAGATGCTGGCGGGAGATATCCACTATGTGGAAACCCATGGCACGGGTACGGAGCTTGGCGATCCTATCGAGATCACAGCATTAAACCGCACGTATGGAGAACATCATAGTCGTCATGATCCGGTTATTCTCGGTGCGGTAAAAGCGAATATTGGTCACCTTGAATCCGGTGCGGGTATTGCTGGGCTTATCAAAACGCTACTGTGTTTACAGCATGGGCAAATTCCTGCGCAGCGTTACAGTGAGGTGTTAAATCCGCATATCCCATGGCAAAAGCTCCCATTTATGGTGCCGCAAAACATGCAGACATGGTCTGTACAACAAGGGGGGATAAGAGCCGCTGGATTAAGCTCTTTTGGTTTTGGTGGTACTAATGCACATGTGATCTGCGCACAAGCGCCTGTACTTGAACTCAGCACACAAGCTGAAGTAACACCGCCTTCGTTTTATCTATTGCCTCTCGCTGCTAAATCTAAAGCTGCATTGCAGAAACTTGCTGGTCACTATAGTGAACGATTGTCGAGTTTGACTCCTCAAGCATTTGATGACTTCTGCGCACAAAATGCCGAGCAAGTGCCGCTTAAAGGTGTGCATAAAACGTTTGGTGGTGTGAGTAGAGAAGCACTTATTTCGCAACTGAATAGTCCCATTATTGCTGAACAGTCCTCGGCAAATACTGCACCAGAAGTTGCGCTTTTGTTCACCGGGCAAGGTTCACAATACCCCTTGATGGCCCTCTCTTTATATCAACACTATGCCGTGTTTCGCAGTCACTTAGATGACATTGACAGCCTGATTGGCGAGCGCTTTGGAGCACGCCTGTTGGATGTGTTATTCGATGAAAAGCATAGTGAACTGCTGGCACAAACCCGTTGGACGCAAGTGAGCTTGTTTGCCGTTGAATACAGTGTGGCAAACTTATTGATGCATTATGGGGTGAAGCCATCCCAGCTACTCAGTCATAGTGTTGGTGAGTATGCAGCGGCTTGTATTGCTGGCGTGTTCTCGCTTCGAGATGGTGTTGAGTTGATTGCAGCGCGCGGTCAACTAATGCATGAATTACCGATAAAAGGCAGCATGATCGCCGCAAGATGTGATGAAATAACCGCACGTAATTGCTTGAGTGAGATTCAGGAGCAAGTGGTTATCTCAGCCTTCCATGGTGAGGCTGGGGTAGTATTCTCCGGTGCTGATGAAGCAATCACTGCCCTCAGTGACATGCTTGCAGCACAGCAAATTAAAGTAAAATCTCTGCATACGGCAAACGCTTTCCACTCTCCACTGATGACTCCCATGTTAGACGCCTTTAGGGAAGTCGCTGAACAGGTTAGATTTCAACAGCCTCGGCTGCCTTTTGTTTCGTCCATGACGGGGCAAGTAGAGACCGCACGCATTGCAACAGCTGAGTATTGGGTTGAACAAATTAAGGCACCGGTTCGCTTTGTTGACTGTGTAACTGCGCTTGAGTCACTAGAGCATGGCTTAGCGATTGAGCTTGGTCCCAAACCTATTTTGAGTGGCTTACTACAAGAAAACAGCAATAACAAAGCGCTCAGTTATGCCCATGTATTGCACCCCAAAGGCGATGACAGCAAGAGGTTCGCCGAGTGTTTGGGCACATACCTCGACTTAGGCGGGGCGCTCGAATGGCAACAGGTGTATGGCAATCGTCCAAGCGCTAGAGCGAGCTTGCCGCAATATCCATTTGATTGCAGCTCATACTGGATTTTTGGTACTGAACAATCACAGCCCGAAGCTCTGACTGTGGTGGATACAAGTGACCGTGATGCTCAGATCCGTAGCTTTGTGCTCAATACCCTAGCGGGACTCTTGTCGATGCCCGCTAATGCTATCCAAACCAACCTCCCTTTGCTAGAAATGGGGGTTGATTCGTTGATGATCATGCAGGCCGTTAGAGTATATGAGCGGGAATTCGGTTTAGAGTTTAGTGTTCGTCAATTTTATCAAGAGCTCAGCGATGTCGATAAGTTAGTGGCCTATATTCAAAGCCATAGTGACTATCTCAAAGTGCCGCAAGGTTCACAACAAGCTGGCAGTTTGCCATCACCTGCATCGGTGACGACTGATACGCCAAAAGGTAGTGTAGTAGAGGCTGACAACCACACGCTTGTCGCTATCTATCAGGCGCAATTGCAGGCGGCAAGCACAGTGACCAACGCTGAAGCGAGAGCTGCGTTAGAAGCGGTGGTGGGACAGCAGTTACGCCATATTCAGGGCGCGAAAGTTGAAAACAGTGCAGTCACCTCGACAGCAACCTTGGTATCAAAGCCCCAGCCAAGCAGAGCCCAATCTGTATTACCAGGCGCACAACAAAAACAAGTACAGCGTGCCAATAGCAGCCCGGCCATACGCCAACATCTTGCTGCATTGAGTGATGCTTACATTGCGAAAACGCACAGTTCAAAAGCGCTAGTGAGCGAATATCGCGCACGCCTTGCGGATTGCCGAGCATCGGCAGGTTTTAGACTATCGAGCAAAGAGCTACTTTATCCGGTGTTCTCTAAGCGCTGTGAGGGCGCATATATCTGGGATATTGATGATAATCGCTATATTGATATCACCATGGACTTTGGTACTAACTTATTTGGTCATAATCCTGATTTTATCAAAGCAGCGCTGGCGCAACAGCTTGAATCCGGGATGCAACTTGGACTTGCAAGTCCTGATGCGCCCGAGGTCGCCGCACTTATCTGTGAGCTGACGGGGCTTGAGCGGGCATCGTTTTGTAACTCTGGTACAGAGGCGGTCATGACGGCGCTACGCTTGGCAAGAACGGTGACCAAGCGCGATAAAATTGTTCAGTTCTCAGGTGCGTACCATGGTCACTATGATGGTACTTTAGCAACTGAGTCGCCAGAGCAAGGCGTAGAGACAATGTGTGCTGGAGTGCGTTATGGCGCAATCGCCGATAATCTTGTTTTACCTTATGGTGATGATGAGGCGCTAGAGGTTATTACCCGAGAGGCACAACATATTGCCGCGGTGATTGTTGAGCCGGTGCAAAGCCGTCATCCTGAAAATCAGCCTTGGGCGTTTTTACGTAAACTACGTACGCTTACCGAAGCGTATGGTATTGCCCTCATTTTTGACGAAATGATCACTGGCTTTAGAGCACACCCCGGTGGTGTTCAAGGCTTGATAGGGGTTAAGGCCGATATGGCAACCTATGGCAAAATCGTCGGTGGTGGTATGCCTATCGGTGTAGTCGCGGGGGCCGCTACCTATCTCGATGCCATTGACGGAGGAAATTGGCAATACGGAGATGACTCCTACCCTTTGACCGATACCACCTTCTTTGCCGGGACTTTCTGCAAACATCCAATGACCATGGCGAGCGCCAAAGCGGTGTTGCAAGCTATCCAGTCGCAAGGTCCAACGTTACAACAAGGGATCAACGACAAAACCACAGCATTTAAAGCACATCTCAATGCGTTTTTTGAAACCCATGACGTACCCATTCGAATAGAAGCGTTTGCCTCATTATTCCGTTTTCGCTTTTCGCAAAATCTTGATGTGTTCTTTTATGAAATGCTAGAGCGCGGTGTGTTTATCTGGGAAGGGCGAAACTGCTTTTTCAGTGCCGCGCATACAGATGAAGACATTGCAGCGGTGATAAACGCAGTTGAAGCCAGTGTACTTAGCTTAAAACGTGCGGGCTACTTTGGTGAAACGAGTCAAAGTGATGACGATGCTGCATTTCCACTTAGCCATAGCCAGCAGCAGCTATTAGCGATGGCGTTGACCTCAAGCGATGGAGCGAGTGCATATCAACTACAAGCGATATTAAAGCTCTCCGGCAAGCTCGATTTACCGCGGCTGCAACAAGCCGTTACCGCGGTCTGCCGCGACTTCCCAATCTTGCGTTTTGGTGTCGATAGTGACCGCTTAATGCAATATTGCCGAGTGGAAAAAGCCGAGTTGCATGTTGAGCCATGGAGTGAGGACGACCAAGTAACATTGCAAACGCGGTTATCCGCGCTGCGTTATCAACCATTTGACTTTGCAAAAGACCCACTTTGTAGAGTGACGCTGTTGAGTGATGGCAAAGCGCAGCACTATCTAAGTGTTGTAGCCCATCATGTGATCTGCGATGGGCTTTCACTACAAATGGTGCTGGCAGCAATCGCTGAGCGCTACAATCAAGATGCAAAACAAAATGAGGTGGCAAGCCGAGCTGTCTCCTTTAGTCACTATGTTAATAGCTTGCAGGCATATTCGCATTCACCAGAAGCTGCAAAAAACCAAGCTTTTTGGCATCAGTGCTTAGCTAATTCAACACCACTTGAGCTGCCAAAATCAACGACGGTGAGCGTGGCTTCATATCAAGTTAACCAGCTCACATTACCCATTTCATCGAGTGCAATCCGAAACACTGAGACCCTAGCTCAATTTATGCGTTGTGGGCAATTTGCAACCATGCTTGCACTGTATTGCTTGTGGCTACACAAGTTAAGCGGCCAGACTGTGATAAGTGTAGGAGTGCCGGTATCAGATAGGCAACGACTGGCATCGCAGTTTGAGCCTGAGTTACTCGACCAAGCGTTACTGGGTTATTGCACCAATATCTTGCCCATTGTGGTGGATATAGTAGGCCTTAGCACTATCGGTGAGCTGGTACAGCGGGTGCAAAACACCTTACTTGATGCCTTTGATCACCAAACTCATCCGTATGCAAGCCTTGCCGATGAACAGCTAATTCTACCTAGTACTTTGTTTAATCTAGATAAAGTTACTACTTTGCCGAGCTTTAACAGGTTAGAAGTTGAGGTACAGCCAAGTGTCGCTAAATTTGGCCAATTTGAACTGACGACAAATATGACCTGTGTTGCGGGACAGTGGTCACTGTTAGTGGAATATCACACAGCAAAATTTGATACTGAACTAATGACCCAGTACGTGGCTAAGTTTGTCCATTTGCTGTCGCAGGTTCAAGGCAACACACCGATAGGGGCTCAAAATGAGCTGATACAAAGTAGTGATGATGTGTATCGATTGGTTGAGTTACCGCTACAGCAAGAGAAATCGGTTAAGGTCGCGACGAGTTTCGTTGAAACTTGGCAGCACAATGTGTCGCGTTGCAGCGCACGTACGGCACTGGTAACGGATGATGTGAGTCTCAGTTATGAGGCACTAGATTCGCGTGTTAACCAACTCGCTCACTACTTGATGAAGCAGCAGGTAACGCCCAATAGTATCGTGGCGGTGGCATTACCACGCAGGGTGGAGCTGTTGATAGCACTCATGGCGGTGATGAAAGCTGGAGCGGCATTTTTACCACTCGATCTCACCTTTCCTGACGAGCGCATCGCGCATATCTTAGAGGATGCCAAAGCGAGTGTTGTGCTGTGTGATGCCAGCAGTGCAGAGTCTGCGTTATTCAATCATGGTCGTTTCAAACGAGTCTGTATGGATAGCGATGCCGAAGTCATTGCCAAAAGTTCGACTCGCAGCCCAAGCTTGCTAATTCAAGCTCAGCAGCGTGCTTACGTGATTTATACCTCTGGTTCCACGGGGTTACCCAAGGGCGTTGAAGTCGATCACGGGGCATTTGCTAATCTGCTTGCATCTATGTGTCGTGAGCCGGGGCTGGTGGCAGATGACCGCTTATTGGCCATCACCACGGTGGCATTTGATATTGCCTTGCTAGAGTTGTTTGGGCCATTACTGGTTGGTGCGTCGGTGGTGCTGGCAAGTGATGAAAGTATTAGCGATCCTGCTGTGCTTGGCGCGCTTATTGAACAGCAGCAGATCACGGTGATGCAGGCAACGCCAACGCTATGGCAATTAGTGTTAAATGCGGCACCAGCATGCACTTCTGGCATAAAAGTATGGAGTGGCGGTGAGCCTTTACCTCAGGCACTGGCCGCGCAGTTACTTAGTCACAGTAAAGCGGTTTATAACTTATACGGGCCAACCGAAACCACGATTTGGTCGGCGGTGGCACATATCGACAATGCCGCAGAGATAGCCATTGGTAAAGCGATACAAAATACTAGCTTATTTGTGCTCCCAACAGAGTGCCATGGTGAAGGGCTGCCTTTACCCGACGGCGTATGGGGCGAGTTATACATTGGTGGCAGTGGTGTTGCTATGGGTTATTTACATCAAGCGGAGCTGACCGAGCAGCGTTTTATCAATCATCAATTTACAACTTCCATTAGCCGCCGCTTATACAAGACGGGAGACAAAGCGAGGCGTTTAGCTGATGGCCATTTTGAATTAAAAGGACGCTTAGATAATCAAATTAAACTCCATGGTCATCGTATAGAGCTTGGCGATATTAGCCATCACCTAGGGCGGATACTCAATACTAGTGAAGTCGATGTTTGCGTACAAACGCTAGAAACTGGCCCATGTCTGTGTGGTTATATGATTGATGATGGTGAGCTATCAACCGAGTGGTCTTCGCCTCGGCTGCGCCAAGCGCTCGGTGAATGGTTACCAAGTTACATGGTGCCTGAGCATTTTGTTTGGTTAAGTCAATGGCCGATGACACCAAATGGTAAGCGCGACCGAAAAGCACTACCAATGCCTGCTGTTGAGCCAGTATCAGAAATATGCACGTTGGCTCCTCGCACTGAAACAGAAAAACAGCTGCATCAACATTATATAGCGCTTCTCCCTGTTGAGCAGTTGGGCGTCACAGCACGTTTTGTGGATAGCGGCGGCAATTCGGTGATTGGTATGCAGTTGGTATCGAGACTCAACCGAGCTTTCAATATTAAATTGACCATTGGCGACATCTTTGAGCACGCCTGTATTGCAGAGCTTGCTGAGTGTATCGAAGCGCTAAAACAAGCTCATGATGCTATTTCGGTGGAGGTGCAAACTCCAAACGTAGAGAAAGTCAGTGATATTGTAAGCGACCGAGATTTGAGTGCTGCGCTAAGTGATAAATCTATGACGGAGATGGACTTGTAATGATGGAAAACTTTGCAATAAAACAGTGGTTAGATGAGCTGGACCGTCAACAGATTTATGTTTATTTACAGCAAGATAAATTAAAACTTAGAACACCGCTTGGGCAGGTGCCTGAGGGTATTCTGGATAAGATAAAGGCGCACAAAACTGCGCTTATCACCTACCTTCAGGGGCAACAAAAGCAATCTGCTGCGCTCTCGGCAGCACAGCAAAGAATGTGGTTTATTGATAAATATGAAGGGGGCACTGCGGCATACAACATGGCTGGGCTAGTTAAATTATCGCAGCCATTTTCAGTCACGGACATTGAACAAGCGTTGAGCCGCTTGATAGCTAAGTACGATATTTTGAGAGCACGATTTATCACGGTTGAAGGGAAGGTGGTGCAGCAAATTGAACCTGCTGAGGCGATGAAAATTGCTGTGATGACCGTGGATGAAGAAGCGCTACCCAATCAGCTACCAGAGTCGACTAAAGAGGCTGTGGGGTATCAGTTTGATCTTGCCAACGAGTCGCTGCTGCAAGTGACGGCTTTAGTGAGTAACTCTCACACTGCTTGCCGCTGGTTACTCGTTAACATGCATCATATTATTAGTGATGGCTGGAGCGTGACTATATTTATCAACGCACTGCTGTATGAGCTATCGGAGGCGTGTGTTGAGCTTCCCGATTTACAGTATGTTGACTATGTGCACTGGGAGCAGCAATTAAGACAATCCCCAGACTATCAACAACAATTGGCTTATTGGACTGAGCAGTTAGAGGCATTTACACCGTTTGAATTGTCCACCAGCTATCCAAGAAAAAAAGAAAAGCAGTACCAAGGTGACACGGTTCGTTGTTCGTTTAACGCAGAACAAATACAACGATTAGATAAAGCTTGCCACAGCGATGGCGTAACACATTTTACCGCCTTGCTGGGCGTGTTTTACATCTTGCTTTATCGCTACAGTGAGCAAGCCGATATTACCTTAGGGGTGCCGGTTGCAAATCGTCAGCAAAGCGAGTTTGAAGCTATGCTTGGCTGCTTTATTAATACCTTGCCACTGCGTATGCAGATAAACGGACATCACTCCATGAGTGAGGCGATTAAGGCGCTGCAATACAAAGTATTGCAAGGGCTTAGTAATCAAAACGCTGCCGTGGAAGACATCATTGAAGCGCTAGAGCTACCCAAATCCGCCGCGCATTCCGCCTTGTTTCAAGTGTTATTTAACTACAATGGTGTAGCCAGTAGTAAGGTGTCGGTAAATAACCAATTAGAAGCCGAGTTAATTGCCCTAGATAATGGCACTGCGAAATTTGACTTAACCCTATCTGTTGATGATACAGATGATGCCCTTGTGTGTGACTTTGTTTATGCAACAGGGCTTTATGACCATGCGCTTATTCAGCAATTTGCCGATGATTATTTGGCACTTGTCCAGTGCTATTGTGCTAAAGAGGCGCTGCCGATTGACGACTTGGTGCTCAAATCAACGAACTTACCGACAAAGGCGGCAAATATCAATCACAACATCAGCCAGCCGGCGCTGGTGTCACAAGCAATCAGAAGTATAGCGCAAACTCAAGGTGAGGCGATTGCAGTGGTTGTGCCAAGCACCAATGGCGAAGCATCGCGGGCCCTAACGTATCAGCAGCTACAATCTCAAAGCCTACAAATTGCCAACAACTTAGATGTTCCAGCGTCAATCATTGCGCTGATAACAACGGGCGATATGAGTGACATTGTCACTATGCTTGGCGTAATGCAAAGTGGCCGTGCGTATTTACCTATTGATGGCAATATGCCCACTGCCAGAGCGCTACAAATGCTAGCGCAAGCTGAGTGTAATACGGTGGTGGTAAGTGTCGAAACGCCACTTTGCCAAGCGCTACGAGAAGCTGACATCAGAGTGCTTACATATAGTGAGCTGAGCCAAAACAAAGGAGCGCCGCAGCAAACTTATTCACCAAGTTTTGATGATAGCGCGTATGTGTTGTTTACTTCTGGTTCTACTGGTGTGCCCAAAGGGGTTGAGATCAGCCATGGCGCGCTGAGTCACTATTGCAGCAGCATCGCGGCGAGATTGAGTTACAACCAAGATACGCGAGCGGGCGTGGTCACAGGACTTGCCACGGATTTATGCTTAACGGCTGTGTATCCGGTGCTTACTCATGGCGGCACTGTGGTACTCACCCTTGCAAACCAAGCGCCAGAACCGACTGAAATTGCAGCCAAGTTAGTGGCTGAGCAAGTTAACTTGATAAAATTAACCCCTTCTTTTGCCGCGGTGCTGTTGCCTCAATTTGCTGAGCAAAAGCCCGCTATTTCGCAGTGGGTGTTAGGTGGAGAAGCATTAGGTGAGCAGCTTGTTGATAGCATTCGCGCGCTGACGCCAAGGGCGCGTATTTTCAACCATTATGGTCCGACGGAGGCTTGTGTTGGAGTGGTTTGTCATGAAGTCACAGACAGCAGGCTAACCGGCCACAGTTATCCGATCGGTGCGCCTTTGGCACATGTCACCACCTGCGTATTCAACAAACAGGGGAAGCCAACACCCGCTGGCATGCCTGGAGAGCTCTATATTGGCGGGCCGAGCCTCGCCAAAGGATATATAAATGCGCCTTCAGAGACCGCAGCTCAGTTTACAAGTAGCTTGCAACATAGTGCCCAATGCGCCCGTTTTTACCGCAGTGGTGATAGCGTTAGGCTGAATGTGAGCGGCGAGCTTGAATTTCTCGGTCGAATTGACAAACAAGCGAAAATTCGCGGTTACCGCGTTGATCTCAATGAAATAGAAGCTGCACTGTTAGCGCTTGATGAGGTATCGCAGGCAGCAGTCGTGGTGCGCAAGCTCGGCAAGCAAGATGCTTTGGTTGCTTTTGTGGTAAGTGGTGGTGGCAGCCAGTGCGCCGCAACCAATCTGCGCGAGGTGATCCGCCAAGGCTTGAAGCGTCGCTTGCCCGAGCCGATGATCCCAAGTTGGATAGAGCTTTGCCAGCACTTACCCACCCTGAGTAATGGCAAGATAGACCGCCAACAATTACAGTCTTTGGCATTAACTTCTCAAAGCCAAAGTAGTGAGGTGACAAGTGCGTTGCAGCGACAGTTAATCACACTCTATCAAACCTTAACGGGCGCACCAGAAGTGGGGCTGCACGATAGCTTTTTCAGCATCGGTGGTCACTCTTTATTGGCAATGCAATTACTCAATGAACTAAGAGCCCAGCTCTCGGTGGAGGTGAGCTTAAAGCAACTGTTTGCCAATCCTAGCGTATTTGAACTAAGCGAGATGTTGGTTAACTCTCAGTCTCAATCTTCATTACCAAGTCTACAACCTGCGCCACCACAGCCCAATTATCCTTTGTCATTTGCACAGCGGCGCTTGTGGTTTGTAGACCAACTGCAAGGGCACAGCAACCAGTATAACCTACAGGGCATATTTCAATTGCAAGGCAAGCTGAATACTGAAGCCTTAGAGCAAGCCTTTATTGCAGTGATTAAGCAACATCCAGTCTTGGCGTTTAATTACCATCAAAATGAGCAAGGAGAACCGCACCAAAGCATTAACCTTGATGCTCGATTTACCCTGGTTAAGCACGACTGGACAGATAAATCTGCTGAGCAACAAGCACATGCGTTAGAGCAGGCCATCGCAGAAGATTACGCAACCAGCTTCGATTTAAGCCGTGATTTAATGCTGCGCGCCAGTCTTTATCAACAAGAGGCGATGCAGGCTACCCTTGTGATCACCTTACATCATATCGCTGCCGATGGTTGGTCTATTGCGTGTTTGAGTGACGCTTTAAGACAGGCATACAAAGCTGCTCTCAGCGGCGAAACCTTATCGCTACAAGAGGTGCATTACGTTGATTATGTAATGTGGCAACAGCAGCTGGAACAGGGGGAGTTATGGCAACAGGAGCTCGACTATTGGCGTATGCAATTACAAGGTCTGCCCAAGGTGCATGAACTACCGCTTGATTACCGCAGAGAAGCAACAACTTCTGCACGCGGCGCGTTAGTGAGTGAGCCCATACCTGCGGCGCTAGTCAGTGCGCTTCGAGCGTATCAAACTCGCTCAGGGCAAACCTTATTCGTGTTACTGCAAACGCTATTTTCCTTGTGGTTAAGCCGCTTTTCTCAACAGCGCGATGTGGTTGTTGGTACGCCAGTATCAGGACGTCACCTTAAAGCGTTTGAAAATATGATTGGTAACTTTATCAATACCTTAGTACTTAGGAGCGAATGGAGTGAAGATACTAGTTTCACGCAAGCGTTACAGCAAACCCAAGGCTTACTCAACGACGCATTGCAACATCAACATATTCCCTTCGATGTGTTAGTGGATGAGCTAGACGTTGAACGCTCAAGCGCCCAGCATCCGCTGCATCAAATCGTGTTCCGGGTAAATAATCAGGTAAATGAAAACCTTACGCTAGCGCAACTGGAAGTGACGCCCTGCCAAAGCAAAATACGCGGTGCCAAACTAGATTTAGAAGTCGCAGTGATAGACGAGGGGGATGTACTCACCGTTGAATGGCTTTATGACAGCAATTTGTGGCAAGAAGCGAGTGTGGTTAGTTTCCATCAGCAGTTTTGTTATGTGTTATCGCAGTGTCTTGCAGAGCCAAATACCCCGTTGTCAGCATTGTCATTGTGGCCCGCTGAGCAGCAGTTAGCGCTATTAAAACAGCTGCAAAGTGTTGCGGTAGAAGTGACAGAGCAACAGCCATGGGTGACTCAGTTTAGTCAGGCGGCTCTTCAGACTCCACTACAGACTGCGGTGCGCATGGGGGAGTTTACTTGTAGTTATCTCACCTTAGAAAAATGCGCGAACCAACTTGCTAATAGCTTATTAGAAATGGCATTTGCCGAGCAAAGTCGCATTGCTATTTTACTGCCGTCTTCGAGTTACATGGTGGCCGCGGTGCTGGCAATATTAAAAGCGCGCCATACCTATGTGCCCATTCATCATGACACGCCAACCGATACCTTAGCCTATATCATGAATGATGCAGACATCGTATTGACGCTGGCGCTAAGTGAAGATGCCGAGCGCTTGATTGAAGCCGGTAGTGACTTTTTGTTGCTTGATGATCTGTTCGAAGCCGAGGGGAACTTTGCGTTTTACGATACCTGTTTGCTGGTAGATGAAGACGCATCTGCATTTAACCAAGCCGAGCTTGCCTATGTTATTTATACCTCAGGTTCAACCGGGCAGCCAAAAGGGGTGCCCATTAGTCATGGCAACCTCAATAATTATCTGCGCTTTGCGTGTCAGCGCTATCTGCCACAATCCGGTGATATAACCAAGGCAGTACTCAGTACACCGCTGGCGTTTGATGCGACGGTGACCGCCTTAGTGCCTATCTTAATGCGAGGTGGTGAGCTTGAGTTGCTTCCCACAGGCGCAGAATTGTTGCCCGCCTTACAAACGCAGATTTTTGCAGCTAACGAAGCCAAGTTATTCAAGTTAACACCGGCTCACCTACGCGCGGTATTTGCATTAAGTGACGCACAAACTCGCAGTAATATCGCCCACCGATTTGTGGTTGGGGGTGAAGGGCTGAGCGCAGCTTTGGTTGATAAGCTGATGGATAAGATCCCTAATGCCCTGTGGGTAAACGAATATGGCCCAACTGAGGCAACAGTCGGCTGTAGTATCTATGCTGTAAGCCGTGAGTCGCGCCACTTGTTAGCGGGCCATGAAGAAGTGCCTATTGGTCATGCTATCGATAATATGACCCTTGCGGTAGTCGACGATTTTGGCGAACTGGCTTTACCTAACATGCCCGGAGAGCTTTGGCTGGCGGGAGATGGCGTGTGTGAAGGCTATATTAATCTCGCGAGTGTGACGCAAACACGCTTTGTTGAGCAAGCAGTGCCTGCGTCTGGTACTTCAAGCATGCGTTGGTATCGCAGTGGCGACAAGGCAAAGTGGCATGCGAATGCGCGCGGTGAGGCAGACTATCTTTGTTATTTAGGGCGGTTAGACGAACAAGTAAAACTGCGAGGCTACCGTATTTCTCTTGTGGCAATCGCCCATCAAATCGACGCGTTGGCGCAAGTAAAAAGCTGCGCTGTGAGTGTTGATGAAGCACAAGAAAGCCTAGTGGCTCATGTGGTTTTAAATGGTGAGGCTGAGCTCACACTTGTGCAGTTGCGCCAAGCTTTATCGCAGTCGCTGCCCAGTTACATGTTACCTGCCGCACTGGATATCGTTGCTGATCTTCCACTGACTGCAAACGGAAAAGTAGACAAGCAAGCATTACAGCTTGCCTATCAGGCTCAGGCGAAAAGCCAAGAGGTCGCTGAGGTAATTGATGGATCTAAGCTCACGGACATACAGCGTTATTTACTTGAGTTATATCGTGAGCTACTGCCGAGCCAAGTACGGAGTATTAACGATAGTTTCTTTGACTTAGGCGGGCATTCTCTGCTTGCCATAAAAGTGATCAGCCGAGTGCGCAGTGAGCAGCGGCGAGATATCACCTTACCACAACTCTTTGATGCGCCAAGTGTTGCAGCGTTTGCTGAAGTGATAACCGCAAGTTCGATGATTGCGCACAGCAATACCATTGAGCCGGTATCAAGAGCCCAAGCGTTACCTCTGTCTTTTGCTCAGCAGCGTTTGTGGTTAATCGATCAGTTACATGAGCAAAGTCTGCAATACCATATGCCAGCGAGCTATTGGTGTGAGGGAGCCTTAGATATTGATGCTTTAACACAAGCGTTAAGCGCGATTGTTGCGCGTCATGAAGTGCTCCGTACGGTCATCGTTCCTGCAAGTGGTGATCACGGTGCTGTGCAGCAAGTTCGTGCTCAAGTAGCTTGTCCTGTGGAATTAGTAGATTTGTCTGGGCTGAATACCGCCGAGCAACAGCAGCGTTGGCAAACATTACAGCAGCAATCGCTCAGCAAGCCTTTTGATTTATGCCAAGACACTATGCTGCGCGTTATCTGTGTACAGTTTAGTCACAACCGATTTGGACTCTTGTTTAACATGCATCACATTGCCAGCGATGGTTGGTCGATGGCGCTGCTTGCCAAAGAATTTGTGGCGTTTTATCGGCACTTTAGTGAAGCGCCAGCGTATCCGTTGCCAGAGCAATACGCTAAATCGCTAGCGGTGCAGTATGCAGACTTTGCCTACTGGCAGCAGCAACAGCAAGATAGCTATCAGGCAGATCTTTCTTATTGGCAAACTCAGTTACAGCAGTGTCCTGTTGTTCATGAATTACCGCTGGACTTTGAGCGACCACAAGTTCAGTCCCTTGATGGTGAATGCATTCGTCATACTCTTACAACGTCGCAAGTTGAGGCGATAAAAGCGCATTGCCAAGCACAAGGGGTGACCTTGTATATGTGGTTGCAAAGTGCCTTTTCGCTGTTGATGCTTCGTCTAAGTCAAACGCAGGATATTGTCATTGGCTCGCCCATTGCAGGACGTGAGGTGAAAGAGTTAGAGGGGTTACTGGGGTGCTTTGTGAATACCTTGGCTATTCGCGCTCGCAAAGTGGGGTCGCCTTCATTTAACGACTGGCTAAGTGAACAAAAACAGGTGATCTTGTCGGCTTTTTCCCATCAGAATCTACCCTTTGAGCAGCTTGTTGATGCCATTAATCCACCGCGCAGCTTAGCGCATTCGCCCGTATTACAAATACTCTTTGCACTACAAAATAACGAACAAAGTAACTTCAAGCTACCTTACCTAAAAATCGAGCAACAGCTTGATCTTAAGCCTGCAATGAAGTTCGACTTAGAAGTCAATGCACAAGAATCGGGCTGTGAGATCACGGTGCAGTGGAATTATGCCAAAGCCTTGTTTAAACACACTAGCGTACAGGCGATGGTTGATGCTTTTGTGACCTTAATTGACGCGGCGCTGACAAGCCCTGAGCAAAGTGTGAATACCTTACCATTAGTTGATAGCAAAGTACTCAGCGAGTTAGGGTTTGCCACGCAAGCGCAGCCGCAATCTCCTTGGTTTATCAGCGATAAAATACGGGACTTTGCTCAGCATAGTGCACAGCAAAATGCTGTACGAGATATGACTGGCAAGCGGTTAAGTTTTGGCGAATTGGAGTCACAAAGTAATCAACTTGCGCGTTACTTGATTGAACAAGGCGTAACGGCAAGGTCGCAGGTCGCAATAAGCTTAGCGCCAAGCTGTGAGCAAGTTGTGGCACTTTTGGCAATCTTAAAAGTTGGGGCCGTGTATGTGCCGCTTGACCCAAATGCACCGAGTCAGCGTCAGCACTATATATTGCGTGACAGCAAAGCGACTTGCCTTATCACTACCTCAGCGCTACTTCCGAACAGCGCAGAACTTAGCTGCCGTTTGGTGCTAATGGACACCGCACCGCATTGGCAGAACATGCCTGTAGAGGCGCTAGCGCCATTAAGTGATATTGATGCGCCTGCTTATATGATTTATACCTCTGGCACTACAGGACAACCCAAAGGCGTGGTGATCAGCCATCGTAATCTGCACCTTTACCTTGAGCACGTCAGCCACAGTTATCTCCAAGGCGATATACACGAGAGCGTTGTCAGCACGCCTTTAGCGTTTGATGCGACTGTAACGAGCTTATGGGGAGCGCTGGTTAATGGTCTTAGTGTAGTACTGCTAAGCGATGGTGAGCAATTAATCACAGAGCTTAGTGCGTGTTTAGCGCGTGATGAGGCGCTGCTGTTTAAGCTGACTCCAGCCCACTTGCAAGGCGTGCTGGCGCGATTACAACCGAGCAATGCTGCGCACCAAATTGTGGTGGGGGGAGAAGCTTTATCTAGCAGCGTGGTTGCTCAAGTTGGGGCACTGTTGCCACAGGCTTATTTTTATAACGAATATGGCCCAACAGAAGCAACAGTCGGGTGCTGTGTGTATCGCTGTAACGGCCAAGATGCGGTTTCCCTTGCGCAGCAATCGCAGCGCTTTGTGCCAATCGGTAGCGCCATTCAAGGCACTCATTTGGTGGTGCTGGATCAGCATCAACAGCTTGTTCCTATGGGCATGCCCGGAGAGTTATACATCGCGGGCGATAATGTGGCTCAGGCGTATTTTGGGTTGCCTGAGCTCAGCGCCAGTAAATTTGTGTCATTGTCTTTGAGCAATAACTTGCAGCGTTATTATCAGACGGGCGACCAAGTGCGTTGGCTGCTAGATGAAGAGGGCTGCCCTTGCGTGCTGCAGTTTATTGGTCGTCGAGACAACCAAGTTAAGCTGCGTGGCTATCGCATCGAGCTTGAAGAGATCGCGGCGCAACTTGAGCAACTAGATGCAGTGCAACAAGCACATGTGTTACTTAACGAAAGTAAAGATAACTTACTGGCTTGTGTGGTGCTAACTACGCCATCCCAAAGAGATACCATCTGTGAGCTTGAACAGGCGCTACACACTCAGATTTTAACCTCGTTAGCAGAGGTCCTACCAAGTTATATGTTGCCTTACAAGCTGTATGCACTGGCTGCTATGCCGCTCACTAATAATGGCAAAGTAGACTCGGGCGCGCTTGCACAACTGGTGCAATCGCAACAGGCGCAAGCGCTTACAGCACCTTTAGCTCCTATGACTGAACTACAAATGCTGCTGGCAGAAATTTTTGCTCAAGTGCTCAACACTCAAGTTCGAGATATTAACAGTAACTTCTTTGAGTTAGGGGGGCACTCTTTATCAGCAAGCCAAGCGGTTGCCTTAATTGAGCAGGCGCTTGAGGTGCCCATTACCTTAAAAATATTGTTCGAGCGGCCAAGCGTAAGCGCACTTGCAACTTGGTGTGAGATCCATCGTGCAGCCAAAGCGGCGGACGAAAACGGTCAGTCTGAGGAGATGTTTTTGTGATGAATGAACAGCAAAGACAGATAGAGGCATTGATCGCAGAAGCATTAGCAGCTGGCGTGACCTTGTATGAAAAAAACGGTGGCTTGGCATTTAAGCAAACCGCTGGGTTTCCTCCACAGTTAAAACAGCAGGTGGTTGAATATAAATCAGAGATCATTGCCTATTTTCAGCAACAAAGCCATGATGTGGCGAGCTCATCGCCGAAAATAGTCGCGCAGCCAAGCGCGGGGAAAATCTTACCGCTGAGCTTTGCGCAGGAAGGACTGTGGTTTATTGAGCAACTGCAAGGTAGCAAGCAGTATTATATGCCCGCCGAGTTTTTGTTACGCGGCAAGCTTAATATTCAAGCAATGCGCAGCGCCGTACAAGATGTGGTGCAGCGCCACGAAATACTGCGTGCTAGGTTTGTAAAAAATGAACAAGATGGCCAACCCCAGCTGCAAATAACGGATGATATTAGTGCGCCGTTCGAGTGGCTTGATGCCAGTGTAGCAGCTGAGGAAACACGGCAAGCCTACATTGCTTCGCGCATCGCAGCACATCAGAACAAGCCTTTTGATTTGGCTCATGATTGTTTGCTTCGCGTGCTGGTGGTAAGTAATGGCGATGAGCATCACCTTGCTTTTAATATGCACCATATTGTCTCTGACGGGGCGTCAATGGCGCTACTTGCACAAGAGATAGAGGCTGGCTATTGCAAACACATAGGCGCATCTTATACACCGCTTGCAACTATGCAGGTGCAATATAGTGATTTTAGTCAGTGGCAGCGAGCACAGCTAACGCCAGATCGCATCGAGGCACCACTGGCGCAACTAAAACAGCAATTTGGCGAATTAGCGCCGTTGCAGTCATTGCCTTGTGATTTTGTCCGTCCTGCGGTGCAGTCGTTAACGGGGAAGGTATATCGCCAAGCGCTTGATGCGTCGTTATTTGCGGCGATCTCGACACAGGCGAAGTCGCTCCAGCTCACACCCTTTATGTGGCTGCTCAATACCTTTATGTTGTTTATCGCAAGGCTTACGCAATCGCAGCAGGTAGTTGTAGGCACGCCAGAGCTTGGCCGTCATCATCCTGAATTAACGCCGTTAATTGGCTTGTTCGTTAATACCTTAGTGATGCATGCAAAGCTCGACAGTGATATGCCATTTAGCCAATGGTTGCAGCAACAAAAAGCCCTCAACCTAGCGGCGTTTGAATATCGCGATATTCCTTTTGATAAAGTGGTGGAAGCGGTTGGTGCTCCAAGAGATTTAAGTCACCATCCGCTAGTGCAAATATTATTTACACTGGAAACCCGTGATGAGCGTGCTTTTACGCTTCCGGGATTATCGGTTCAAGAAGTGCAAAAACAACAGGCGGATAGCATAGCAGTAAAATGCGACTTAGAACTCAATGCCGTAGTTGATGAGCAGGCACTTTATTTACATTGGAAGTTTGATAGCAACCTTTACACAGCAGAGACCATCAAGCATTGGGCGGATTGTTTCCATACGCTGCTTCAAGCTTGTGTTACAGCCCCTCATACCGCCGTTGGTGAACTTGCGTTACTGAACCAAAAACAGCAACAAGCATTAATAACGGGCGCTCAATGCCAAGCGGCAACTTGGCCTAAGCAAGACACCATCACCAGTTTATTCACGCGCTACGCCGAGCACTTTGCCACACGTACAGCCGTGCAAGATAGCACGACTATGCTGAATTATCGTGAGCTTAACGATCGAGTCAATGCGCTGGCGGTAATGCTGTTACAACAAGGGGTCACGCCACGAACCATACTGGTGGTGAGTGTATCACGCAGCATAGAGATGATAGTGACCTTGCTAGCAGTGCTTAGAGTGGGTGCTGCCTATGTGCCGGTAGATCCCGACTACCCGCAAGAGCGCATTGAGTATATTTTGGGAGACGTGCAAAGCCCATGGCTGCTTTGTGACAACGCTACGCAGGCACAGTTTAGTCAGCTTTCATACCAGCTAATTAATGTGTCACAGGCAGAGCATCAGGCCAGCCGCGAAGCCCTTAAGCAGCTTGATGCTATTCAGATTGAGCCGCAAGACTTGGCGTATATGATCTATACCTCTGGCACCACAGGGAGACCAAAAGGCGTACAAATTGAGCATCGTCATGTGGTGCGCTTACTTCATGTAGAGCCCAACTTATTCGATTTTAATGAGCAAGATATTTGGACCTTGTTTCATTCCTTCTGCTTTGATTTCTCTGTGTGGGAGATGTATGGCGCGTTACTCTTTGGTGGTCATCTTGTGGTTGTGGATAAAGCGACTGCGCAAGACACTCAAGCTTTTGCTCAGTTGTTGGTTGATGCTCGTGTTACGGTCTTAAATCAAACACCAAGTGCGTTTTACGCACTACAAGCCACGCTACTCAATGACAGTCAACTGGCGAGCCAATGTGCAGTGCGGTACGTGATTTTTGGTGGTGAAGCGTTGCAGCCAAGTAAGCTACAACCTTGGGCACAGCACTTACCAAATTGTCAGTTAATCAATATGTATGGCATTACCGAAACCACGGTACATGTTACGTTTAAGGCGCTGGAGCCTGCGGATCTGACGCTCGGCACCAGTAATATAGGTCGTGCTATTCCGACCACCAGCTGCTATGTGCTTGATGACAAGCAAAGGCTCTTGCCGCAAGGTGTCGTGGGCGAGTTGTACGTAGGGGGCGAGGGGGTTTGTCGGGGGTATTGGCAACGTGACGAATTAAACGCGACCCGCTTTATTCAAAACCCATTTAGTGAAGCGTCCGAGCAGCGATTATATCGCTCAGGCGATCTCGTGCGCTTAATGGCCAGCGGTGAGCTGAGCTATGTTGGCCGAATTGACGACCAGGTAAAAGTTCGGGGTTATCGCATTGAATTAGGCGAAATTGAAAACCAGTTGCGCCATCATCCCGAAGTGGCTGAGGTCACTGTGCTGTTAAATCGGCAAGACCCAGAAAATGTCTGGATCTGCGCTTTTGTGGTGTTACACAAACAGGTCGAGTTCGACGACATCACTTTGGTCATGCAGCAGTTTTTAAAACAAAATTTACCTGACCATATGTTGCCGGCCAAAGTGCAAACGGTGACAGCTATGCCACTGACCAGCAATGGTAAAGTAGATAAAAAAGCACTATTGCAGCAACTTGATATAAGCTTTAACGAAAACACTTATGAAGCACCGATTGGCGAGCTTGAAACCCAACTTGCAAGCTATTTTGCCGAGATACTGCAGCGCGAGTCAGTTGGTCGCTATGACGACTTTTTTAGACTCGGCGGGCACTCGCTGCTTGCTGCAAAACTGGCAAATCATATTCGCAAGACGCTGCACATTGAGTTACCGCTGCAAGCGATTTTTACGCACCCTACGGTGCAAGGTTTAGCTACAGCACTTGAAAAGCAAGACGCGCAGCTAAGTACAATTGCTGTGGTAGATAAAACTAATGGTGTGGTGCTGTCTTTTGCTCAGCAGCGTTTGTGGACATTAGATCAAATGCAGCAGGGCAGCCAGCAATATCAAATTCAAGCGTTATTGGCGTTTTCAGGGGAGCTTGATCTGAGTGCATTCGAGCAAAGTTGGCAAAAGGTGTTGTCACGGCATCAGGTGTTGCACTCGGCTATCATCAACACTACCGATGAGCCCAAACAGTACCTTGTCGCTTTGCCTGAGCATTTTGTTACGCTCATTGACGTCTCCACACAATCGCCGCTTTGGCAAAATGTGGTTTGGCAGCGCGCGGTACGAGACGACCAAGCGCAGGGTTTTGATCTTAGTAAAGATCTAATGATCCGCGCAACCCTAGTTCGCTTTTCATCAGATTACCATCGGCTTATCGTCAATATGCATCACATTGCTAGTGATGCTCGCTCCATTGAAGTATTAATGCGAGAGCTGACGCAATTTTATGCCCGTTACGCCCAAGGTTGTGAACTTGCCCATGACTTGATTGCGCCGCCTGAAGTGCAATACGCGGATTATGCCCATTGGCATCGATCACAGTGCCAAGGCACGCAGCAAAGTGCAGACATGGCATTTTGGTCTGCGCACCTTGACGATGCGCCGCCACTGCACCAATTACCGCTCGATACGCCTCGTGGGCAGGCCGTGAACAATAGCGCGCAAGCATTTAATGAACAGCTAAGCGTAGAGACATGGCAACGGCTGCAACAGTTTTGTCAGCGTTTGGGAATAACCCCGTTTATTTGGTTGCATAGCGCGTATGCGGTGATGCTCGCTAAGTTTAGCCAAGTGGATGATATTGTGATTGGTGCGCCATTTTCAGGGCGGCATCACCCACAAGTGGAGCAGTTGATTGGCTTTTTCGTCAATGCCTTACCTATTCGCGTGAAGCTCGATTGGCAGCAGAGTTTCAGCCAACTACTCGATATACAAAAAGAGCAGATTGAGCAAGTACATCAACACCAATCTTTGCCCTTTGAGCAGCTCATTGATCATCTTGGTGTTAGCCGAGAGTTGAGTCACCAGAGTGTTTTCCAGTTGAGTTTTGCGTTTAATCCCGAGCCACAGCACACGCCAGAGTTTGTAGGCCTTAGTACGGAAGTTTTAACGTCGGAAAATGCGCGTGCCAAGTTTGATCTCGAGCTCAGTGCAACAGAAAGTGGGCAAGGGTTGAGACTGCACTGGCTATACAACAGTGGACTATTTGAAAGAGAAACTGTGGCTAGCATTGCAGAGTGTTTTAATGCCGTGATAGTGCAATTACTCGCGCAACCTGAGTGCCCGCTTGCGGATATAAAACTTTGCAAGGATCAGCCGCTAGAGAATCATGCGATTTCAGGCAACTCAGCGCCGGAACACTTTGAGCAGTCAGTGCTTGAGCAAATTGAGCGACATATGGCAGAGCCTGCACAAGCCGAGCGAGTTGCGGTAATTGACACAAACTCAAATCAAACCTTGAGTTATGGTGAGCTTACTGAAAGAGCCAAGGCATTGGCGGCGCTGTTATTAAGTGAAGGGCTGCAACCAGAGCAGCCTGTGCTTGTTGCGATGACGGGTAGCGCAGATCTCATTGTGGCGATGTTAGCTGTGTTAAAAGCGGGTGGGTGTTATGTACCTGTGGACCCTCATTACCCTCAAGCTCGGGTTAACTATATTGCCAAAGACAGCGGTGCAGCGCTGGTTTTAACAAAGTGTGAGTTTGCCGCTCGCTTTGAGATAGCTGAGTTAGATGATAATCACCTTGAGGCTGAATATCGCTCCTCACATGTCATTTGTGTTGATGACGCCAACGTGCAAGCGCGCCTTGCGACAATACTACTACCTCAGCAGTTTCCAAAAGTTAAAGCGGAGCAGCTGGCCTATGTGATTTATACCTCAGGCACAACAGGTAATCCTAAAGGCGTGATGATAGCCCACCAAGGGTTGGCGAATTTATGTGGTTGGCACCGACGAGCTTTTGCGGTGGATAATCATAGCGTTGCGAGTCAAACCGCCAACCCCGCCTTTGACGCGGCAACATGGGAAATTTGGCCTTATTTATGTGCTGGCGCGAGCCTCGTGTGTGTGACAAAAGCGGTGCTACAGTCACCGGCCGAATTAACAGCCTGTTTCAATACACACCAAGTCACGCATAGTTTTATTGCAACGCCAATCGCTCAAGCGCTGCTCACTGAGTCTTTGTTTAACCCGCAAAGCTTGCGCTATTTATTGGTTGGCGGCGATAAACTCGGTGCGCTTCAAGCAAAAGAATACGGATTTACCTTAGTCAATAACTATGGACCCACCGAAGCCTCGGTGGTCGCGACTTCAGGTGTGGTTGAGTTTGACGGAAAGGTGCCAGATATCGGCTTGCCCGTCGACAATAGCCAGCTATTTATTTTAGACCCACAACTGCGTGCTGTGCCTCAGGGGATGATTGGGGAGTTATACGTAACAGGGGCAGGACTTGCCAGAGGATATTTACATCAACCACAGCTTAGTGCTGAGCGTTTTGTTGAGCTACAAGTCTCTCCCTCGCACATGGTGCGAGCCTATAAAACGGGAGATTTGGTTCGCCTGCTTAGCAGCGGCCGTATCGCCTATATGGGTCGTAACGATGGACAAGTAAAACTGCGAGGGTATCGTATTGAGTTGGCCGAAATTGAACAGCAAATTGGGCTGCTATCGAGCGTACAAGAATGCGCAGTTCAGATAACCACAAGTGCGTCAGGGCAGCCACAGTTGCAGGCATTTGTGGTGGCAAACACTGAGCCTCAAGTGCTTCAAGCCCGGCTAAAGGAAAGACTACCAAGTTATATGGTGCCAGAGCATTTTGTTATGCTCGCAAGGCTACCTTTGACACCGCATGGCAAGGTTGACCATCGTGCCTTGGCAACACTTGGTAAAACTCAACAGACTATCACAGTAACCGAGCAGAGCGCGGTCACACCACAGGCTAACAGCATCGTAGCCCAGTTACTGGCGATTTATCGGCAGGTATTAAATACACCATCGATGACCGCTGAAGACGACTATTTTGCTTTAGGCGGCGACTCTATTTTGAGTATTCAAATCGCAAGTAAAGCCAAAGCACTCAAGTTACCTGTTAGTGCTACCGACGTGTTTACCTACCCCAGTGTTTCGGCACTTGCAGCAAGACTTGCCCAGCAAGATATTCACCTGACTATGGGTAAAGAAAGGCAGCCATTGGTTGGTCAACTCGATAAATTACCAATTCAGCATTGGTTTTTTGCCCAACAATTTGCCAAACCCAGTCATTGGGATCAAAGCGTGCTGGTGAGTGTAGATAAATCCGTCACACCAGCGCAGCTCAAGCAAGTGATAGGGTATTTGATAGCTCAGCACGATGCGCTACGTTTGGTGGTTGCGGATGAAAATACCCTATTTGTACGTGATGGCATTGATATTAAAAAGGTATTTACGGCGCATACGCTTGAGCGTGACGCATGGCAAGCTGAGCTGAGCGAGTTCAGTGAGCAAGTGCAGCAAGGTTTTGCGTTTACTGGCACGCCACTGTTTAAAGCTGTGTTATTTGTTACACCTGACGGCGAAGCCAACAATCGCTTGCTGTTTAGCGCACATCACTTGCTAGTGGATGGCGTCTCTTGGCGTGTGTTACTTGAAGATGTAAGTCAGCTATTACAGCAGCAAACAAACAATGTGCCGCTGGAGCTTCCAGCCGCAAGCGCAAACTTGGCAGAACTTGCAGGCTTTTATCGTGAACTTGCTACCAATGAGCGCAATTTGCCCAAATGGCAGAAGGTGGCTGCACTGGCTGAAACTTCGCACTTATTGAGTCTTAAAGATACAAGCGCGACCCCAACCATAGCCAAAGTTCGCCACACATTGTCAGCAGCGCACACCCGTGCGCTACTGGGATCCGCCAACACCAGTTATGGTACGACGGCGCAAGCATTGCTGCTTAGTGCGCTTGCCTGGTGTGCGCAAAAGTGTGGTGCAGGCAGTGAAGTGATCATGCTAGAAGGGCATGGTCGCGAGTTACTGACGGAGGCACTGGATAGCAGCCGAACCATTGGCTGGTTAACGGCGCTCTATCCAATGCAGTTATTTAGTAATGGTAGCCGCTTGCATGATGTGATTTGCAGTATCAAGGCAGAGCTTGAAAGGAGCGCTAAAGTCGCCAGTAGTTATGGTGCAGCGCGGTATTTACACCCAGAACCAAACGTTCGCTCGTCGCTTGAGATTGATACCCGAGGCTTACTGTTTTTCAACTATTTAGGCCAGCTAGATACAGTCATTGAGCAACAAGGTTTGCTGGGAGATGCTCGTGAGTCGACTGGCACTTTGGTTGCAGAGTCAAACCTCAGTTACTTTGGAGCACAACTAACGGCGGCAGTTGTCGATGGTCAATTGGCGTTAACGTTAGAGTTTGACAGCCTGCGCTTAGCGTCTGAAGCAGCAGAGCGATTAAGTAAAGAGATACTCGAAAGTCTAATTCAGGTTATCGAGCATTGCCAATCCCAGCCTCAACGTCATTACACAGTCAGTGACTTTGCACTTCTCAGCGGCATTTCTGAACGGCAGTTACAGCGCATAGTTGGGCAGGTTGAAGGGGAAGTTGAGGATATTTACCCTCTAACAGGCTTACAGCAAGGCATGTGGTTTCACAGTCAAACTGTACATGAGGCGCACGCTCAAAGCACGCTACCTTACGTCGAGCAAACCAGCTTATTGTTGCAAGGAAGTATAGATATTGAAGCGCTGAGTTATGCTTGGCAGCAATTGATTAAGCAGCACAGCATATTACGCTCGGCATTTATAGACGTTGCTGGCGAGCCGCTGCAAGTGGTCTGTAAACATGCCGATGTGCCACTCAAACTGCTGCACAGCAGTGTCATTGCAGAAGAGCAATCGCAAATAGTGAAATCACAGGCCGCGGTGGAGCTTGCCGAGCCGCTTAGGCTTTCACAAGCGCCTTGTATGCGATTGAAGTTAATTGCTTTTGAGGATGGCAATGTTGGGGTGGTTTGGACTTATCATCATCTCATCATGGATGGTTGGTCGCTGCCGGTATTATTTGCTGAATTATTGGCATTTTATCAAGCCCGTTGCCAAGGTGAGTTACGGCCCATTGTGGTAGATAATTTCCGCGATCATATCGAATATTTGCATACGCATGTTGACCGCGACGAAGCGTTTTGGCGGGAGTATCTGGGTGGAGTTACCGCGCCCACATTACTCAGCGAAAAGGTACTTCACACTGAAAATCACACTGAAAATAAAGCGGCTGGTGTTAAAGAACTTAGTGTGACTTTACCGCAATCGCTGCAAGATGCCGTGACTCGCTTTACAGGCGAACAAGGACTTACCGTCAATCAGTTTATCCAAGGGCTCTGGGCGTATTGGGTGGCAAATTGCTGCAACGAACCGTATGCCTTATTTGGTCAAACCATTGCGGGCAGACCTACAGCGCTTAGTAGAATGGCGCAGCGCGTTGGCTTGTATATCAATACGCAAGCGGTCCATGTCGCGATAGATCAAGCTGCGCCTGTGAAAGATTACCTGCAAGCGGTGAAGTCGCAGCTTACGGCATTGGCGCAGCACCCGCATACACCACTGACACAAGTTCATCAGTGGTCGGGTATTGAGAACGACAGTCCATTGTTTGATTGCTTGTATGTTTTTGAAAATTATCCGCAAGATCCGTTGCAAAATAGCGCTGCGCTGCCATTTATTGCAACAACCTTAAGCGAAGTTGACGAAACACACTACCCATTGACCTTTGTGGTCGGCGTTGGGGCGAGTTTATCGCTCACGCTGAGCTATCAGCAGCAATGCTTTGATGAAGTGTTTATCGAGCAAAGCCTTGCGGCGATGCAGCAGCTGATGTTAGCTGCGACACAACAGCCCGAACAAACACTTGGGAAATTGTCTTGGCAGCCTCAACACGCGCAGTACAGCAAGGCATTGCCTCTACCTACTTTTTCACTGACGCAAGCGGTGCAATATCAAACGCCAAATTTACCAATTCAGCAATTATTTGCTCAAGTTGTTGCTGAATTTCCTGAGCATATTGCTATTCGTGAATATAGTACCGCCTCTGGGGAGGCTCGCTGTTATCGCTATTCACAGCTGGATAAAGACGCCAATCAGCTCGCCCATTACCTTGCTTCACGACTAGAGCCGAGTACAGCCCCCGTTATTATTGGCCTGTGTCTAGAGGCGAATTACCAGCTTATTGTGGCTATGCTTGCAGTGCTCAAATTGGGCGCAGCTTATCTACCAATTGCACCAACACTACCCGAGTCTCGACGTCGTTTGCTGTTGCAAAATGCCAATGCAGCCATGCTGGTTACTAAAATAGAATATTGGCAGGGTAGCTCGGAGCAAGTAGTGCCTCAAGTCGATTTAGATAGTATTCAGGGCGCTTTGGCCGAGCAGCCTAGCCGTTGCTTTACTGCGCCATGCCAGATTGACGACCTCTGTTATGTAATTTATACCTCGGGCACCACGGGCATGCCAAAAGGGGTGATGGTGGAGCATGCCAGTGTCGTTAATTATGTGCAGGCATTAGCCGCGCAATATGCGATTACGCCAAGCGACAATTACCTGCAATTTGCTAGCATGAGTTTTGATGTGTTTGCCGAAGAAGTCTTTTGTACTTTACTTCGTGGCGCAACCTTGGTGATGGCACCGACAGACGACATGTTGGACCCCAATAAGTTGGCGCAATTAAGCCAAGATGCCGAGTTAACACTGATGAGTTTACCAACGGCGTATTGGCATCAACTTGCAGCGACTTCAGTCACCTTGCCAAGCTCGCTGAGGATCATCACCATAGGTGGCGAGCAAATGCAGATTGCCGCGCTCACCGATTGGCAGCAGCGCTATGGCGACCGTATTCGAATTATTAACGCCTATGGCCCGACTGAAGCAACCATTTCTGCAACCCTTAATGATGTCACACACTTCAGCGGTGCACGCGTGCCAATCGGTCAGCCCGTCGCGGGTTTGTCTTTATATTTACTTGATGAGCAGCTTCGAGCGGTGGCTACCGGTGTGGAAGGGGATTTATACATTGCAGGTATTGGCCTTGCCAGAGGCTATCTCAATGACGAAGAAAAGACGCAGCAGGCCTTTATCATTGAGCCAAATAGCAGCCAGCGATTTTATAAAACTGGCGATCGCGCTTGCTGCTTAGCCTCAAATGAATTGCTGTATCTAGGTCGTGGTGATGACCAAGTTAAAGTGCGCGGTTACCGCATCGAATTGGGTGAGATTGAGCGGCAACTTCAGCTGCTAGACGAAGTTGCTGCTTGTGCTGTGGTGGTGCGTGAAGATAGCTGTAACAACGCGCAATTAGTGGCATTTGTGCAGCCAACGCAGCATACGGAAGTGAATGATGCAGCTCTGCGAGCGCAATTACGCGCAGTACTACCCACTTACATGGTCCCTGAGTTGTTTCAATCAGTTAGCCAACTTCCGCTGACAACGAACGGCAAAGTAGATCGCAAACAGCTCATTGCGCTGGCCGGATCATACACTCCGCCTCAACCCTTGGGGCAAGAGGCTAAGCTGGAAAGGCTTACACCACTACAAACTCAATTAGTGCAGCAGTTTGCTAGTCGTTTGCTGGTGGATGGAGTGTACCTTGACGATAACTTCTTTAATTTAGGTGGTCATTCGCTATTAGCGATGCGTTTAGTGGGTGATATTAATCAGCACCTACAGCTCAATTTGCCACTGTCGGCACTTTTTGAGCATCCGACTGTGCGTGGGCTCAGCCAGTATATTCAAGCATTGAGGGATAGTTTCGGCGAATGTCATGGTAAACCTCAATCGCTTGAAACCTTAGTGTGTTTGCAAGAGGGCGAGCTTGGTTTTACACCAGTGGTGTTGATTGCGGGAGCGGGGGGTTGGTTAATGGCATTTCATGCGTTAGTGAATGGGCTTGATAGCCGTATACCCGTTTATGGCTTGCAGCCAGAGGCGCTAGCCGAGGAACCCGAGACGCTAACCTCGATTAGACACACCGCAGCGTATTACTTGAGTGTATTAGCAGGCGCTGAACTTGGTGAGCAAGTGCATTTGGTCGGACATTCTTTTGGCAGCTTTATCGCCTATCAACTTGCCACTTTACTTGAGCAGCAAGGTCGAATTGGCTGTTCGGTAACTGTGATTGATACGCCTGTACCGAGCAACCCAGCGCTTAACTTAGATGAAGCGCAAATCGCACAAATGATGCTGGATAATCTGATAACGTTTTTTCGTCTCAGTGTCTCTGATGCTGAAACCAGTGCCTATAAGCAAGGTGATGCTTCAGCACGCATTGCCTATCTCAATCACTGGATACATCAAGCTGGATTTAACTTTAGTGATGCGCATTTACGCCACTTTCAACAAGTTTTTAGTGCCCAACTGCGAGCAAATATTGAGATGCCGTCTATGCTTAGCGACACCCTAATCTGTGTTGTAAAAACGCAGCAAACGCAAGAATTTGAAGGCCATCCTGTGAATAAAGACATGGGATGGAAACCATTTAGTCACTCTCTCTCTTGTTATGAAGTCAAAGGAGATCATTTGTCCTGCCTGCAAGCCGAGCAAGTAGGGCAGTTGGTTAACATAATTGAGCGCAACTATGTGTTGCACTAGCAAAAGTACATACTTTTAAGGATGGGAAAACAATGGATCACGCACTTTCTTTGGAATTGGATCCGACATCGATTGCAGCAGACCCTCGGATACATGACTTATCTGAGGTTAAACAAAGCGGCATGGCATGGGTGAAAAACCACGTTCAAGAGGTGAATAACTGGGTTGAGCGAGATGGTTTTGCATTGCTTCGTGGCTTAAATATTGTGAGCACGAATCAGTTTAGCGCCATACTTGAGACCTTGTTTGGTGAGCGTTTAAGCCAGTATGTTTATCGCTCTTCGCCACGAACGGCACTGAACAACAATATTTACACCACCACGGAATATCATGCCGATCAAGTGATCCTGCAGCATAACGAAAATGCTTACTCCAATGTTTGGCCGATGCGAATGGGCTTTTTTTGTGTGATCCCAGCAACCACGGGTGGGTGCACACCACTTGCCGACAGCCGTGAAGTATATCGTCGTATTCCTAGTGAATTAAGAGACAAGTTTGAGCGTTTAGGTGTGCAGTACGTGCGTAACTACGGTGATATCGACCTACCTTGGCAAGAGGTTTTTCAGACTGAGAGTAAAGCCGAAGTTGAGCAATATTGCCGACAAAATGAAATCGAATTTACTTGGCTTGATGATAAAAGGCTACAAACCAAGCAATGGCGTCCGGCGGTCATGCGCCATCCAAAAAGTGGTGAAAAGGTATGGTTTAATCAAGCTCACTTGTTCCACTGCTCGAGCCTAGATAATCAACTCAGTGCACAAATGCGTGACAGTATCGGCAGCGAATTTTTACCTCGTAACGCCTTTTTTGGTGATGGTAGCGAAATAAGTGACCAAGACATCAAGCTCATCAATCAGGTTTATCAAGACCTCACTTTTGCTTACCCGTGGCAAAGAAACGATATTTTGCTGCTGGATAATATGCTGTTTACTCATGGCAGAGAGGCCTATACAGGCACTCGTAAAGTACTAGTTGGCATGGCAAATATCGCGTCAGCATAACTAGTTGGTACTCATTCCGATGAAAATCGGGCAACAACATTTGTTAGTGGTTACGTGGTTGGCAATGTAAGGAATGAAAAAATGAAATGGCTAATACAACTACGGCTAAGAATGATGATGCTATTTTGCATCACCTTAGCACTGGCTTCTTGTTTGCAGAAAAAGAGCGTCGCAGATAATCACACCATTATGCCTAATCAATTAGAAATGATAGCGGCGGTGGTGAATGAATATTGCGATGCCAACCTATTCTTTGGCACGGTTTATATCACCTCGGTTGATAAGGTGGTGTACCAGTCCAACTGCGGACCACAGAACATGCAATATGATGTAGATAACAGCGTTAAGTCCAAGTATCGCATTGGCTCCAATACCAAAGCGTTTTCGGCTGCTATTTTAATGAAGATGTTAGATGGTAAGGACTTACGGCAGGAAACCATTGGTGATCACTTGCCTTGGTACCCAGATAACCAATGTGCGGATGTTTCGCTGCATCATTTGCTTACCATGTCATCTGGGATCAATAACTACAGCGACAACGAAGCCGTGTACGATAATTACGGTTGGCGGCCTTATTTATATAACTCGAGTCTAGATCTTAACGGTCCGGAAGATTTTAGTAATCGCTTTTGCACCTGTGGTGCCGAAGCGGGGCAAAGTGGCACACCGTCATTTACGCCTGGCAGCAAGTATGAATACAGCAACTGTAACTATTATCTCATCGGTAATATCATTGAGCAGCTAGCGGCTGGCAAACAAGGCAATATTAGTCGTGAGTATTGGTTTGCTAATATCGTTCAAGAGCAAATTCTAAACCCGCTTAGCATGACGGACAGCGGCTCTTACAGTGCGATTGGTGTCTATTCAAATATGACCACAGGCTATATCTATAATCAAAACCAATACTTACCCCTTGCCAATGGTCGTCCACCAGCTACAGGTGGACCTGCACCTTACGAAGACATTTTAGTGAATCCATATAGCAACCCTTTGGTACTGTATTCCGCTGGAGATTTGTATTCCACAGTGGAAGACATGCATAAGTGGGATCAAGGCTTGTATGGCACTCAAATCTTAAACGATACCCAGAAACTAGCGGCCTTTGCTCCCTACTCTAACACTGGTAGCAGCGACGAGTGTGAATACTATGGCTATGGTTGGTTTGTGACTTATGTCGACCCAAACCAGTACGGCAAAGTGACAAATTGCCCCGAAAACCCAGCCGATGCAAATCTCAGAATGTATGAAAAATTTTTACAGTACTCTGGTAGTTACCCCTATTCATGGGTGACCAGTTTCACCCGTTTACTGGAACGAGATCAAAGCATCATGGTGTTTAGCAACTATGTGAAAGAGGGGATTGAGTCAGATTGTATCGCCAAGGAGATCCGCAACATTATCTTCTATAGTGATAAACACCGTACCGAGCAATGCCAGCAAGATTTGAATCAGGCATAACGCGGTAGGGAAAAATACCGAGCTTTCGTGCTCGGTTAAACAAATTAATAGAACGCCTGCAGTAGGTGGCAACGTTTCGCTCAGTTGTATTTGTGACACTGTGCAGATCCTTGGTTGTTCTTAGGTTTACTTCTTCATCATGGATGAAGGCGGTAAAGCTCAGAGTTGAATAAGTGCTGCTTGTTTGATTTTGGGTACTAGGGCAAGTGCCAACATGGTGCTTGATGAGTTCGACAACTGTTTAAATAAATCATAGAGGATGAATTATGGCAGTGACAAAAACAGCGAAGGATGACAAGGCGAGCGATGCTCCAGAACAACAGGAATCACAACTTGTTGCTGATGAAGACAGAGCAGCCGTTGCTCAGCTGATTGTCGACAAATACACAAAATGGTCGTTTGGCTCTGGGTTTATTCCCGTTCCTGCGGTTGATTTAGTGGCGTTGACAGGGATCCAAATGAAGATGATAGGCGAAGTAGCAAAAGTCTATGGTCAATCATATGGTGACAACAAGCTGCGTGGCACAGTAAGCGCATTGATCGGCGGCTCTTTTCCACAAACCTTAGGGGGCGCGGGACTAAGCAGCTTTTTGAAGGCGGTTCCTGTCCTTGGCACGTTAAGCGCAATCGCATTTATGCCTGTTGTGTCTGCAGCATCAACACACGCAGTAGGCGCAACTTTTGTTCGACACTTTGAAAATGGCGGCACGCTGATAGACCTGAATCTAGCAAGTATGAAAGGGGATATCGCAGACATCGCAGCTAAGTATCGTGCAAATAAAGGGAATGCGGACGCAACAGCTACAGCGGAAAAAGCCACAGTATAACCGATACTGGCTGACATAAACCGGCAGGCAACTGCTGGTTTATTCTTCGCACCGAATTTATCAACAACTTGGAGAAAATTATGCTTATCGCTTTATATTTAGTGTTATGCATTTTAACTGGTTATTGGGGACGAAACACCTTTGCCGGACCTGTGGGCTTCTTTTTAATTTCGTTGATGTTTACGCCTATTGTTGGCTTGATCATTTTACTAGTTGGGCAAAAGCGCAAGCCCACAGAGGTGAATGACGAGGAATGAGATCTTACATTGCCGGTAAAACTGGGCGATTTATAAATATAACTTAATGTTTTAATGCAATATTTATTTAAATCCAACAGGCAGTTTTGATTTTTAGGGACTATGCTAAGTAGCATGCGCGGGCGGTAGCCCAATAACAATAAAAGATAATAACAATGGTATTGTACGAATTAATTCGCCGACATATTCAGATAAAGAAAAGGACCTTTATTGCACTGGGGTGTATTTCTGGTTTGGCCAACGCGTTGGTGCTTGCGCTTATCAACAACGTAGCTGCCAATATCTCTGATATTAATAAAGAAAATCATATTCTTTACTACTTGGTGCTATTTACACTGACGATTGCAATATATGGTTTCACTCAGCAAAGATTGATGACTAAAGCCGCGCAAATGGTGGAGCGTGCTATAGATAAATTGAGAGTCGATCTGTTTGAAAGCATTCGTCATACCGAACTGTCAACGCTAGAGAAAATTGGCAAGGAGCGGATCTTTAATACCATCAGCAAAGAGTTACAGACCATATCTCAGTCGGCGCAGCTGTTTGTGATCATTGGTCAATCCATCAGTTTGGTGTTTTTCACATCTCTTTATATTGCCTGGCACTCTTTTGTGGCTTTTATGGTTATCTCGACACTGATTTTGGTCGGCGCCAGTATTCACCGATTACGCGCCAATGAAATCCAGCGCAACATGCGCATTTCTTTTGAAAGCGAAAACCAGCTTATTCAACGCTTATCTGACTTGCTCGATGGCTTTAAAGAAGTAAAGCTCAGTGAGCCAAGAGCGGAAGATTTAGAACATGAGTACCGCCGTGATTCGAATCGTGCAAGGCGTGCAAAAACCAAAACCCAAACCTTGTTTGCGACCGACTTTATTCTGTCGCAAATCACCTTTTTCGCAGCCACAGGCGCGATGGTGTTTATCGTCCCTATGCTCTCTGACGTGTATACCGATGTGGTCATTAAAGTCACCACCGCATCGCTATTTTTAATCGGCCCTATTACCAGTATTGTTGGTGGGATCCCTGTGTTCACCACCGCAACAGAGGCGGCGCAAAACGTCTTAGCATTGGAGCGCGATTTAAAAAATGTCCAAGATGAGCAAGAGGTTAAACGACCTGAACCGAGTGAAAGCCTAACCTCATTTAGTGCCATCACCTTAGCAGGGGCGTTTTATCAACATCAGAAAAAATCGAGCGATCGTCCGTTTGCTGTGGGGCCGGTGGATATCACCTTTGAACAAGGAAAAACCACTTTTATTACCGGTGGTAATGGTAGCGGTAAAACAACGTTTATACGGATGTTGACTGGCCTTTATGAATTACAGAGCGGACAAATCCTTTTGAATGGCAAAGCGGTTACGGAAGATAATCGCCTTGCTTATCGAAGCCTATTCACAGCCGTTTTTGCGGATTTTCATTTGTTCCAGCAGCTCTATGGTATTCGTGATTTGAGTACTGAAGAAATCGACGAATGGTTGGACTTTTTAGAGATGCGCGCCAAAGTGGGTATTCAAAATGGGGCGTTTAGCACCATAGATTTATCATCAGGTCAGCGCAAGCGCTTAGCGCTTTTGAGTACCATTTTAGAAAATCGTCCCATTTACATCTTTGATGAGTGGGCGGCAGATCAAGATCCTATCTTTAGACGAAAATTCTACGAACAAGTGTTACCTCGTTTAAAAGCGCGTGGTAACACCATTATTGCCATCACCCATGACGACGCCTATTTCCATTTGGCCGATGTGCACTTAAAAATGGAGGAAGGTCAGTTGTTAGCACACCTTGACAGTGAAAGTAATGGAGTACCATCATGAACATTAATATTTCAGGGGATTTTGCCTTACTCGTCGCCGGCGGCTTAATACTGGCACTGATCCTATCTAATTTGCTCATGCGGGTGTTAAAGCGTTACAAGCCCAAGTGGCATAAGCGTATTTTGTCTTGGCGTTTTCGCGCAGGTGTGACGTTACTTATTCTACTGTTTATTGCCGTTGCATTGGTCAAAGTTATTTTTATTAAAGTCGACTCAGGTCAAGTTGGAGTGCTGTGGAAGCGCCTTGGCGGCGGTACGTTCGTAGAACATCCATTTTATGAGGGCACGGTGCTGGTTTATCCCTGGGATACGTTGACGATTTATTCGAGTCGATTTCAAACTGCGACCACAGAGATCCACGCCATTACCTCCGAGGGGCTCAGGATCAAAATGGAAATAACAGTGCGATACCGTCCTGTTGTGGAACATATTCCCTACCTACATAAATTAGTTGGAGAGGATTATTTAGATGAAATTGTGATCCCTGAAGTTGCATCAGCGGTTCGCATGATTGTTTCTGATTATACCGCTGAAGAGGTCTATGCTAATCAGCGATTAAAGATCCAAGATCAACTGTTAAGCACTGTGTTGAGAGAAGTTCAGCTACAAGAGAAGTCGATACTCAAACAAGAAAAAAGCGAAATGCAAGGGCACAATTTGGTTAATTTAGACGATATGCTTATTCGTCAGGTTGATATTCCTGAAGGCGTGCATAGTGCGATTGTTGCGAAGGTAAATCAAATGCACTTATACCAAGAATATAAAATGCGTTTAGATGTTGCTGAAAAAGAGGCTGAGCGAAAGAAAGTGGAGGCTCAGGGGATAGCCGACTTCCAAGAAACAGTGAGTGGCGGGATATCTGAAACCTACCTAAGGTGGCGTGGCATAGAAGCAACCATAGAATTGGCGAAATCTAATAACGCAAAAGTGGTGGTAATAGGCAGTGGTAAAGATGGCCTACCATTGATCTTAAATACGGAGGGCAGCACATCCGCTTTGCCTGCCTCGGTTAACCCAAATGCTACGGATCCACAAAGCCAAGAGCCACAAACGCCTAATGCGACTAAATCAAAGTAAGGAATAGTTACATTTTCAGTGTCACGGACTACACTGTGGCGATAAAGGAAAAGAGAAGGACAACGAAAAATGCAAATTGATTTACATCATGGCATGACATGGGTGGTCGCACGCGCGGCGGGATTCACTGACCAAGAGGCTGAAATTATTGCTCACGCGGCACAATACGTAGATGATGCAACAAACTATGGTCACATCAAGTTTGATAACGGTGCTGCTTACGAGCGCATCGCAACCGCCCATAAGATGCTCGATTATAAAAACCTAGACAGCTTAAAGAACATGAAAGTGTGGGTACCTTTTCATTTCCTACCGGGTAATGGGGGGTTACCTGCTGGGCAAAATCCGTCGGGCACCTTTATTCAAAAGCTAGTGTGTAAGCCACATTCCCATGTAGCAAAAGATATGGTCGCTGAGTGTATTGCAGATAAGCATAGGCCTTATGGACTGCACCGTCTTGGTATTACCTCTCATGTCTTTATTGATACTTGGGGGCATCAGGGATTTGCTGGCATACAGCATAAAGTTAATGAAGTGACTGAAATAACGGACTTGAATGGTGAACCAGAAGAGACTTGGCGCGAGCGAATAAGTGAGTACTTTTCTGATGTTTTTCAAGATGATATTCCAAGTTTAGGACATGGGCAGGCGCTTTCTCACCCTGATCAGCCTCATCAGCAGTGGAGTTACTTCAACGGATTGGGCGAGAAAGTGGTGCGAGATAATCCAAGCGATTTTCTGGTCGCGGCCGATGAGCTTTGCAAAGTCTATCAAGACTATCGAGGCGAGGCTATCAGTGGCTTGAGTGAGTCATTAAAGCAAGAGATAGCGCAGTGCTTTGCTGAATTTGATATGGATGATGGTGAAGAACGTCATCAACTGTGGCTTGATGCCATCGAAGCTAACCGATTTGGGCTTGGAAGTTATACCCTAACTTACATTGCCAAAGGTGAAGGGTCGTGGAAACACCAAGCGCTAGGTACAACCCGTGCTAAAGGTGATGACGATAGCTATTCATTTCGCAGTGAATTCCTAACTTCTAACTGGAAGTATTTTCACGATGCAGCCAAAAAGCATCGCCTCTGTGTCATTGATGATATTCTGCCCAAATACGGAATTTGTGTGAGCTAAACTTCAGTAAAGTAAGTGCAGCTAGGCTGCACTATTCTTGTGTTTAAAATAGCTCGGAAGAAAGCTCACGGGATTGTGAGTTTTGGTTTATATGCCAAGTTTCGACAAGGCGAGTCGTACCACCCGAGTTTTTACAAATTAATTCCGTCACCAGCACTTTATAAAAACCACTGTATTTAGCCTCACCGACAACATTCAAGACATCACTATAAAATCCACCTTGATGTCTTTCATTGAAAAATTCTGGGTTACCACTGACATAATTGGCTTTGCGGCACTGGCCTTGGTGCGAGTTGTTATTAATATTAATCAAGCCGGTATATTGAACATCCGCAAAATACCCTGGGCCATTGCTCGGCGTTTGCCAATCAGCCACTGTGATTTCACTGTGCCATACAACGGCGGGAGCCTTGGGTATCTTGTGATAAACAATCGCCTCTTCACCTGAGGGTAACGTGCAGCTGAGTTTAACCGACTTTTCTGTCAGCTTATGCTCCGCAGGCAGTGGGCCAGAAATAAAGGGCGCGTTGAATGTGAGAGGAGCAATCAAATCGCCGGTTTGTGTATTAACCACTTCAAATTGATGGCACTCATCCGCCGCTAAGCCGCCCGTGAGCGCATTAAAGAACTCAGTTGTGCCTGCACGAGCTGAGATAAAATCAACAGGTGCGCCCTGATACTGCGAATGATCTCCCGCACCATCCTGATCATAAAATACCTGTGTAGCCAAAACAGAAGTGGAACTACAAGCCAATGCCATCGCAAGCAGTCGAGTGTTGAATGTAACCATAGTCTTTCCTTTACAGTTGTGTTTATTTTTTATTCAGTCTCAATATAAGGTAAATGTAACTTCATGCAACTTTTTGATTTTTCTGGTTTTGGCAACTATCTAATTGCTGCAACTACTATTTGGAGTGGTACGTGATGTGGATATAAATGCTAAGAGTTTAGCCAGCGTTAGATGAATGGAGTTCAAGTGGGTAGAGGTTCAACTCATCTGACGCTTTGGGACAATAAAGGTAGTCTAAATGCAATAAAGTCAATTTTGGCCGAGTTGTTGAAGGAGGAGAAGTTGTGGCGAATAGCTTTATTTTATAAAAGGATGGCAGCTGGAGGCGAATAGGCTAGCTTAAAGTTGTTTGAACCAAGAGTTGGCTTTCCTTGGTTCAAAATACCCTAAAATACAGTTTGGATTGATTATGCATAGCTGTATGTGATTTCTTTCTCGAAAACCTGCGCCATCATATAAGTGGGAGCCTTCAGGAAACATACCTCGAACAGAATCAATGAAATTAGGATGTTTTTGGATTTTTCTTTTATTTTCAGGAGCCGAATGATTCGTTAATTTAAGGTCTTCAGCGATAAGGTCATTATTTAATTGCTGTAAGCGTAGCATTACTTTGCAATCAAGTTCGCGGACGTAGGTGATATCTTCATAGATAACTCGATTTTTTGGTAGCGGCTTACCAACTTTGTCGAGTTCATTTTTTAGTATTTGATAGGTAGTTGCGACTTTATTGATATCTTGGCTATCCAGAAGATCGACACAATGTCCTAGCTTGATAAATGCTCCAATAACAGTAGGGTTGTCAATGCTGTCTTTATTTTTAGCCCAATCTAGAGCTCTCTCGTAATCATTTTCCCAAAAGTATATACCATGACCTAACCAGTCATAGTCATTTTCACTTTTGGCGATCGAGGCACCGTTCTTGATTACTTCATCAAAGATTTTTTGGTCACATCCGTGAAAACCAACAACTACACCAGGAGATATATACATCTAGGCCGAAATTTTATCTAGCAGTTCACCCTGTGCGTCTAAAATACCAGCTCTTTGTAAGGAGTCTGTAATAGCATCTACAGAAATGTTAGTAGCCACAGTTGAAGCCTGAGGGTGGCTGACAGTGCGACGTACTCTGTGTCCCCGACGAGTTCTTGGGTTTAATTCTTTAGCTCGTGACTCTAGTTCCGCCTGTAAATCAAACATTGCTTACCTTCAAAAAAATATTTACTACTTTTCATTCTACCCTAATTGACTATATCGTCAATTTACCACAATACATTGAAAGTTTATGGTACTTGTTATGTCACCTTTGCTTATAGCTTTTTTCAATGAGCAAGCTTATGTATGCTCAGCATATTACATGCTTTAAGAGAGATAGTACCGAGTGGATTCGGTTAGTAGTTAATAACGTGGAAGAGTAGGAAAAATGGTGGCCCCACCTGGACTCGAACCAGGGACCTAACGATTATGAGTCGTGCGCTCTTTTATCCCCCTATCTTTAATGTCATAAATGTTACTATAAAGGCTATTTGAATTGCAATACTAATTTCCAAATACATTTTAAAAATTTTAAATACCCCCTATAATAGTGTTACTTTTTAAGCGCTTTGAGGGTGGCGATGGCTACAAGTAAATTTACTCCTATTGGCAGATATCATGTTGTAATGAAGTCTCAGTCGGATGAATTTTCGGGGGAAAGTAAACCAGTATTATTTATTGATACAGGTGATGAAGCTCTGCACGTAAAATCACTTTCAGACTATTTTGATGATAAAAGTAATAAGGGTCGTGGTTATCAATGGATGCGTGAACGAGCTAGAGCTGTTGGTCTTTTTTACGATTACCGCCTTGCGTATATAAAGTCAGGTAGCCCCGCTATAACTCCGCTTAAAATGATTACAAACTTTGGTAATGCAATAACTCTAGGCACTATTTCTCCTAAAAATGCTACCGACCCACTGGGATTAAATTGGCCTGCTACTTCTTTAACTACTTCACGAAAATTATTAAAAGCGCTTAAAGGCTTCATTGATTGGTGTGTATTAAATGAAATTGTTGATGAAAATGCATTTAAGATAAATAGCTCGACTAGCGGAGAGACTAATTACTTAAAATATTTATACCAAGCATACAAGGTAGAACTTAAGTCAATCTACTCACACCTTATTGATCCAGTCGAACTAGCAAAAAGGTTGGCAAAACAAGCTGAAGAAAATTTACTATTTGGCGATGATAAATCGATAACTCCAACTAGTAGAGCAATCAAATACTTTCCGAGTTGGTTGGTGCCAGATCTGTTGTTACATGGTTTTAAAATACGAGGAAGGAATGGGGAAGAAGAGGAAAATATTACCGCAAAATTGATTACACTCATTCACTTTTTCTGTGGAACTCGGATATCCGAACCATTTCACTTATGGTTCAACGATATAATTCCTCAAGTCGATGGTTCAACAAAAATTTTACTGCGCCACCCATCTGACTCCTTAACCAATATAATTGGAGAAAAAAATATAACGAGAAGATTATATCTATCAATGCGTAATCTTTTCCCAAGAAATACGAAGGGCCTTCCAAAGTCGTATTATGCTGGATGGAAAGATTTAGCAGTAGATCAATCGCTTGAAGCTCCTGTGTTTTTTCTTCATGGAAGTGCAGAAAATTTAATTAGAACAATGTTCTTAAATTATTTGAATTACAGAAAAAATTTAATGAAACATTATTCTGACAGGCATGGTTTTGAACATCCATTTTTGTTCGTCAGCGGTCAGGGTAGCTTTGCTGGTGAGCCATATTCAATGGGAGCATATAGAACAGCTTTAGATGACGCTTATGACAGGTTAGAAAAAAGGTTTGGCTATAAAATTCCAAGAGGAAGGAAGCATGGGACAAATCCACATGGAATGCGTCACTTTTTTGGGCAAGGTTTAAAGGATGCTGGAATGGACGCTAAAGAAGTCCAAAAAGCTATGCGTCATCGAAGTCCAATTTCACAGTTGGTTTATACCGAAGCAAAAGATAGTGATGTTCAAATGGCACTAGACAAGGCCAAATATGAGATCGAAAACAACTCGAACAAAACGATCACACCTAAAATAATTGAGGCGTTAGGATAAAATGGACAGTTATAAGAAGTTTTTTACTGAGTTCGACAAACCATCAGAATTAGAATATTTTCCTAGTCTATTTAGAGAACTGCTAGCTTTTTTAAAAGATGAAATATCTTCTTCCAGAAAGGCGAAGTTAAATGTCAACTATATTCAAAGTAGTTTATTTAGGGATATTTTAAGCCAAAATTCCAAACACTCTGTTTTTAAAGAAGCAAACAAAAATAACTATAATGGCGTGGCGCAATTCTGTTATGTCATAGAAAAGCTATTTAAAATTAAAAGTATAGATGGTATTTCCATGTCAGTATGGAATATAGTTTTTTCGGAAATGGTGAAAGGGGACACTTTTTATCCTGAGACGGGCGCTAAGTTCCTAAATATATTTAGATTACTATCTAATTTATTGGTTAAGCATACTGATAATAATGAATTTAAAGTCAGGAATATTTCTGACCCACATAAAAAAAAGTCAGGAAACAAAGGCAGTCAAACAACATTTGGAAAGTTATTGGTAAAACATCCTACCTATTCACAATGGTTTGATGCTTCAAATAAATTTATAAATGAAAAGATATTAAAAAGTCAGAAAAGCCAAAAATCTGCTCTTGCTAAGTTTATTACCTTTGTTATTGAAGAACATAAGATTCTAGATCCTATTGTTTATTTTTCAGAAAAACGATCTGATTTCCTAGTTTGGTTAGAAAATAATAATGTGAAAGACAAGTTAGTAACTTGTAAAACCTCACAAGAGTTTTCAATCTGGTTTATAAATAACCATATGACAGACTATACAGACGAGCCAGTAGCTCTGGGATACCCCTTGTTTGATGACATTCGTTACCAACACGTTTTAAAGCAGAGTAACGATTATAATAAAAAAAGGTTTGAGACAAACAAGCACCCGATGCCAACCAAATATGTCCAATTATGTCAAAATATCATTTCAGAGAATGATTATAAATGGCCTAAATCCTTGGATTCTGAGAACTATTATCAGTTCAATGAATTCTTGGGAATCAATGAGAAAAAGTGGTGTCCCGTAAATTCTATTTTATTCTCTTTAATGTTCGAACTACCATTGAGAAAAATTCAGTTTACTTCTTTAGACTCTGGTGAAGGAGATGAATTGACATATAACCATAAGGCTAAAAAGTGGGAGGATAACCAGTCAACTAATTCAGGTTATTGGTTGAATATTGGTGCGAATAAACAGTCACGAGGCTTTTTATCGCAGAGTGAAACTGATCAAACCAAAGTTGATTTATATGTCAATACCAATAAAACGGAAGATCAAAAGAATCAATTTGATGAAAATAGTGGTTATCGAATTCCTTGGCACAATGAATCTGCTATTGAATTAGCTAATTTTTTAAGGAAATGGCAAGAATTAAATAACCCAATAAATGGCCCAACAGCTTATAGTGAACTACCAAAAAACACATTTTCATCCGAGCCTACTGACGCAGCCATAGAGATGCTTCCTGACAGATTCTATTTATTCAGAAGTCATTTGAATACTTCTTCTTCGGAGGCACCTATTGCAGATTATAGAACTTTCAAGTTTTGGCACCAGCTTATGGATGAACTTGAAAAAAGGCTTAAAATACAAGGCGAAGAACATAGAATTGTTATAAAAAGAGATAAAAACGGATTCCCTAAAGAATCTATTTTTACGCCACACGGACTTAGGGTTACAGGGCTTACATCTTTTATGGAAGCTGGTGTGCCAATTGAAATATTAAGCAAGATTGTTGCTGGTCATAAATCAATTCTAATGACACTTCATTATATAAAATACAACAATACCCATATCAGCCAGATTCTCAGTGAAGCTCATTATAAAATAGAGCAAAAAGCGCAAGAAAATTATGCCAAGTGGTTAATGGAAGCATCATGGACAGATGCCGAAAAATATAGTGTTTTCAACGATGAAAATACTTTTAGTACATTTTGGAATAGCAAAAATACATCATCAACTGAAATAAGAGAGTGTGGCATTTGTCCAACAATGGGTACGACTTGTAACATAGGCGGAAAATTAATAAGGAGCAATGCAAGTAACAATAATAAAGGCTTGTATGAGGCTGTTGAAGGAGGTGAAGGCAACTGCATTATGTGTCGTTTTTTTATAACAGGGAAAGCGTGGCTAATCCCTTTATGGATTAAAACTAATGTCCTGTTGGCAGAATCAAAAAAATTGGCAATTACTTTAGAAAGTCATCAATGCAAATTAGAATTATTGAAAAAAGAACGTTTTAAATTTGTAAAGGAACAAAATCCTATACCACCAGAACTTAAAGCTAAAATTCAGTCATTAGATGGCATTGTATCAAAAGAAAGTACCCGGCTAGATAAGAAACTTAGAGAGGCCCATAGAGCATATAACTTACTTGAAAAAGTTCGATGTTTGGAAGAGTTAAAGGAAAAAACTGAAGATAATTCACAATCCTTAATTTTGCTAAACTCTGAGAATTCTGGTGATTTTATTTTTGATGAAACATCAAGTTTTAGACAGCTTGACTTTATCGTGCAAGGAGGAAGGCTGTTTGACGAATTGGACTTAGAACTATTTGAAAAAGATAGAAATAATTTTATCGACACGTTTTTGTTTAACAGTGGCATGACTCCAATAACACTTTCACCATTAACTGAAGATGAAAAAAAAGCTGCAACCGATGCTGCCGCAAAGCTATTAACAACCCAATTAACGGATGCTGAACTTGAACAATTAGAGTCAAATTCTGTAACGCTGAAAGAATTAGGCTACGCATCTAAAATTCAAAACGAAATGCAACTATCTGTTGAGCAACAAAAATTAAAAATTCCAGTTGTTAATTTGGATTAGAGTAATAATAGAAATGAATAAAGACAGCGCAAAAGAAAGAGTTCAAAACTTAATAGAAAAAGCATCCAGAGAAGATCAAAAGTTAAGACTTAAGGCTTGGAGTGATATTTGCGAAAAAGCCATAAGTGAAAAATTAGACTTTAGTGTTGCGAATCTGGTCCGACAAATAAAAAACAATGGCTTCAAGCTTACAAAGAGAACAGTATACAACAAAAACAATAGTAATTTATATTTACCTATTTATGAAATTTGGAGTAACTATAAGTTAGACAATGAAATAAGAACAAAACCAAGCAATACTAAAACCACTAACTCCGATCTAGATGGCTTATTTAATATTGATATTAATGAAATTAAAAACCCTGTTACTCGATATCAAGTAAGCATTGCCTTGGGGCAATTAAAATCATTTAAAAATCAACTTGATTTAGCCACTAAAATAAACAACCCGAATGCACTAATTGGTCCAGAACAGACTCAACTTGAACATAAAGAACAAGCTAAAATACACTTTCATCGATTTTCAGATTATGAACTAGAAATTATAAAAGAATTCTTAAACAGCCAATTTTTTGAATTTGATGAAAACGGGAAAATGTTTAGTGCTTCCAGCATAAAAAAAGGGACAAGCCTAACATCTGAGGGTTTTAAACAAGCTTTAGAAAAAGTATTAAGTGATTAGTATGAGCGGCATGAATGGACAGCAACTAAAGGAGTTCTATGCCAATGCTTTTGAAGTATGGAAAGAGACTCAGAGTGATGATGATTTCATGCAGATCATCTATCGAGGCCAACTTTCAAGAAAAGAAATGGCAAAGGCAATTGGCTCTCAAACAAGTGTCTTTCGTCAAAATCCAGTAGTTAAAGAATCACTGCAAAACCTCGAAGATACCCTACGAGAGCGTGGTGTACTGCCTCCTCTCGTGCAGTCAGCCAAAACCAACACAAATGAACCTAAAGAGTACTCTAACAAAGCAACGACTGACATATTAAACATTAAGCGTTTAGCTGAACTTGAAGCAGAGAATATTGAACTTAAAGCTAAAGTTGAGCAGCTAGAGAAGCAGCTTGAAAAATATGGTGAATTATCAGAAACACTGTCGGAAATGGGGTTTATCCCGAGATGATAAATTCAACTGCTGAGAGCGTATTTAATGAAAACTTTAGAGTAACGAGTATTCCGTTTTCGGCACCGAAACTTGTCATTTTTTCAGGAGTACCAATTAATCCAAAGTCTTATCAAGTAAACTCTGGTAAGTATTACGTCACGATTAAAGCGAACCCTCAAGTATTGCCAGTTATGCCTTCTGTGGGCCAACATTGGAATGTCGCAGGTCTAAGAAAGATTGAAAATAAAGAAATAGATAATTATGTGATGCAACAGCATACATACGAAAAATCTTTCCAAACTATTAGCTGCACACTGCCAGAATCAAACGAAGAGTTAATTAACTTCATTGCCAAAGAAAAAGACTTTCAGGGCATTGGTGCAAAGAAGGCTAGATTGCTCTGTAATGCTCTAGGGGATGATTTCTATGAAATAATGAACAATGATAGTCTTACATCAAGAACTCGCCTCAGAAGCTTTCTCAGCGACCATTCCATAAATGAACTTTTCAAAGGTTATGCTAAATATCGTAATTTGTCGCATTGTAATTGGATGTCTAAAAACAAAATTCCATCTCGAATTCAGCAGCAATTACTTAAACATCATGATGAAAAAACTATTGATGCCATCAAGAAGAATCCATTTATTTTGGTCAGCTTCGGTATGACATTTAAAGAAGTTGACTCGCTAGTAAAAAATAGTGAGTTCAATTTTGAAATGACAGATTACGATCACCGAAGATTAAGTGCGGCATTAGAGTTTGCATTGAGAAAGCAAATTGAAAAAGGACATACATTCACAAGTCAGACTGACTTGAGACCGCAGCTTAGTAAGTTATTTAACAACGACAAAGAGCTGATATCAGCGACATTTCGGGCTGGTTACAACAAGGCTCAATATGTCTTAAACCCTGATACTGGCAACTTCCACCCTACTGCACAACTGTTAATGGAAAATACTATTGCTAAGCGCTTAATAAAACTAGCTAAGCAAAAAAATTTATATGATGAGCATTCAAATGCAGCATACCACTATGCAGTAGCGCAACTGCCATACGAGATGAAAAACAAGCTGACAAAAATGCAAATTGAAGCAATCGTGACATGCTTAGATAATGCTGTAAGTTGTATCACAGGTGGAGCAGGCACTGGTAAAACAACAGTACTTAACACTGTGTTAAAAGCATACTCCAAATTAGGTTACGATATTCACGCTATTGCATTAAGCGGCAGAGCCGCTATGAGGCTTCATGAGAGCATCGGTTTTGATACGCTTACGATTGCCCGTTTTTTGAAAAATAAGCCCATAGAGATTGATTTAGCAACAGAAAAAGCCCTTTTGGTCATTGATGAAGCATCAATGATTGATGTACCAACTATGTATCGTCTAGTAACGCACATTCATCCAAGCGTGAAAATCATTTTCACTGGAGATCCCAATCAGCTTCCGCCTATCGGCTCTGGCAAAGTACTTTCTGATATCGTTGAATCACAAGTTATTGCAAACACCATGTTAGATATTGTTAAAAGATCAGAGGAAACAACAGGTATACCAGAGTACTCACGCATTATTAATGATGGGGAAATGCCAGATAAACTCAGCACTGGGAATATTCATTTTCATCAAACACAGGAAAAAGATATTGCTGATGTGTGTTGCGAACTCTACTCTCAAGCCCCTTTTGATAGTAAAATTATTGCGCCTTCGAAAGCGTTGGTAGCAGAGATAAATAAGCTGACTCAAGACCTTGTTAACCCTTATGGAGAAAGGCTTGAGTTTAATATGGATGGTGAACGTCAGTTTGTTAATTACAGACAAGATGATGTGATCATGTTTACTCAAAATCATTATGACAAAGACATCAGAAATGGTTCGCTCGGAACACTAAGTAACGTTGAGTCAAAAGATGATTATTTTGGTGAGATAACGCTAGATACCGCAAAAGTGCTTAAAGTTGACCAAACTATTCTAGACTGCATTCAGCTTGGCTATGCAATAACGTTACATAAAGCCCAAGGCTCACAATTTAAGAGAGTCATCATTGCAATACCAAAATCGAATATCATTGATCGAGCTTGGATATACACTGCAATAACACGTGCGGAAATGGAAATTCATATTGTTGGTGATGCTCATAAGCTAAAATCATTTATCGAGACACCGAGTAAATCACACCTAAGAAACAGCTATCTACTGAATTTACTTCGTCAATTCAACGAGCAAGATTAATTAATAACACCGTTCAAAAAATCAAATCGCTAAAAATGATCAAAACGTTTTTTGTTTTGATCATTTTGGGGATTCAACAAGCGAAGCGCGTTAGCAGCTTAAATTATGGTTACCCCGTAACATTAATGAAAATAGCTGATGTTATATTCCCTCACGAATTTAATTTCCTGCGGACTTAAACCAGCCCTGAGCATTTCAAAATCTTCAAACTTTATTTCGGACATACAACCACCTCCCAACAATTGATAGGTTGAGCCAGATTTAGTTTGAAGCAAAGTCCCGTCTGAGTTGAACTTTTCAATTGAAGATGTAGTAACATAATCACCAGCGTTAAAGCGACATGAACTATCATGGACAACTGTGCCATAGAGCACTCTACCAAGTTCGCCCTCGTGCCCTAGAATAGCTACGATTTGCCAATTTTTTACTACCGTATTCATTTTAAGCCCCACTCATTTCCTCAACAAAGACTAAGACTTTTCTTTTTAAAAAGATAACGAATCCGTGGAAGTAATAATGACTTTTTTCATGAGATTAGGTATGTCAAATTCACTTCATATTAATAATAAATTAGACTCCCCATTATAAGTGGTATTGCGATTGAATCTTATTGATTACATTTTAAAAAGAACTTTTTTGAACATAACAAACGATTATTATCTTTTAGGAGAAGTCTGGAATGGCAATTATTTACTCAAAGCAACAAGCGATGGATGATTTACCGTTTATTGGTGATAAAGACTTATTCCGCGCAGTTGATTTAGCACTGTGGCTTTATCTTGAACAACGTAGAAGTTTAAAATATTCTGTAGATAAAGCATCAGAAAAGCGAGGTTATAAACCCAAAGTAGCCATAGAACGGTTAATGAGGCAGGTTATACCTGAAGAAGTTATTTGGGATAGAATGGAAGATTCACGACCAGTAGTTAATACAGGCAAAGTTTCAAAGGAGTTTGCTATTCGCAACCAAAGAATGAAAAAAGTTGAACAAGATGGCAAACAGCACGTAAATGATTTCACTAGCGAGAGTTAGGTTTCATGCTTACTGAAAGATACACCTTCATAAATACAAACATTGTAGCTCATTTAGATTAACGAACTAGAAATGATCACGCTTAGCGTGAGGGACACTTTAAAATAACGATCTGAGCTATTTATTAGTTTTCTGATGTTCATGTGAATAATTCTTAACTCGAACTGTCAGGCTCGATTAACAGAACTCAATCAAATCTGACAGTCGCATAGGTGCCAAAAGCGGACTTGGTACAAAACAAAGACACCTCATGTTTTTATCAAAAGGTGCCTTCTTATTTTGTTAAAAGTCGTTTTTATTTTTAACCGCTAATACTTGACCGTTTTTAGCAATTTGGAAATAAAGCTTATTTTCATTGTTAGGATTAGAGGCGCTAACAACGTAGAAATTGTCTTCAACGCTAGCAATCGAAAGTTGCGACTTATCAATATTTTTCCATGATTCATCTAACTTACCGACTTCAAAACCAGCGTCTTTAAAAGTCATTTTTTGAATATGTGTCGCAGCGATGCTAACAGCTTTTTGACCGCTGATGACACCATGATCTCCATGTGCCTGTACATTACCTGTTAGCAAGGCACCACAAAGCGCAACGATTGATATTAGTTTGTTCATTTTAGTCTCCATTTCGTATGAAATTCGTAAAGTTAAATTCGTTATTGTTTAAGGCCAATAACTTCGTATTGTCCTTTAACCAGTAACTGCACTGACACTGGCTTATCTGATTTGTTTTTCCAGTACCAACCATGAGAGCCAGCAAATGGCGTGGTATAGCTGCCTTTCATTTCATTAGTTGTAGCAATAGCATAGCTTTCAAAATATCCCGTTGTGTCACCTTCAGGCTCACCATGTAAATCGAAGTACAATGGAGCACCATCGGTTAACCATTCATAAGTCATTTTTTCATGCTGCTTCATATAAAATTTATATTCGATGCCGCGTCCCGCAGGGACTGTCACTTCTATTGTTTGAAACTCATCCGTGCCTTTAGTTGTCTCTAATGATGTTGTTTCCACTTCAGTCGCTTGTGCAAGTGCTGTTAAACCTAACTTGTTGCCAATACCTGTCGGATCGATGTTGTACTCTGCTGGTAAGATAAAAGTAACCAGTGCAATAGCCGCGACAACGACTGCTGAGATACTCGCTTTAACGAGTGTTTTGGTACTAACTGTATGTTGCATAAAATTCTCTTTTATTTCTGTATTTCTATAAGTTAAAAATCGATTAAATAGTAAAGTAACCAGTAAGTTGTAAGCCCATCAACATCATACCAGCACTCATTAGTGCAGTATTCGTGACTGTCGAAAAACGTTGAAATGACGGCAGTTTTCTCCATGCATTTATCATGATCAAAATAAGTGCGAGCGCAGCAAATTGACCAAGTTCAACACCTAAGTTAAAGGCAATCAGGTTGGTAATAAGACCTTCATCAGCTAGGCTAAATTCTTGTAATTTGGTAGCTAAACCAAAGCCATGAAACAGACCGAAAATCAGCACCGCCCACTGAGTATTAGGCTGCCAATTAAAGCAACGCTTAAAGCCTCCTAGATTATCGAAGCCCTTATAAATTACGGAAAAACCGATTATGGCATCAATTAAATAAGCGTTGACTTGTATGTCACTTAACACACCAAATAACAGGGTTGTACTATGCCCAATAGTAAACATGGTGACGTACAACAGTACGTCACGGCTACGATATAAAAAGAAGATAACACCGACTAAAAACAGCAAGTGGTCATAGCCCGTTATCATATGCTTAGCGCCTATATATAAAAACGGGATAAACTGTACTCCATTATTTTGCTCTAAAAATGCTCTGGTTTTATCATCGACTCCGTGAGCAAAAGCTTCGATACTGAGAAGCGCTAACAGCGCAATCGTCAGATAGGTCAGTACTTTAATCATGTTACTTGGCATCTTGAGACTCCAATACTTCAACATCAGTCAAAATAGACTCCTTTTCTTTATGTAAAATTCTGTATAAGGCAGGAATGACAAACAGAGTCAAAATCGTTGACGAAATAATGCCACCAATGACTACTGTTGCCAGAGGTCGCTGAACCTCCGATCCTATGCCTGTGTTTAACGCCATAGGAATAAAACCTAATGAAGCAACCAGTGCGGTTGTTAACACAGGGCGAAGACGCGTCAGCGCACCATCAAAGATTGCATTATCAAGTGCTAAGCCACCTTTACGCAGCTCTCTAATAAACGACACCATAACCAGTCCATTAAGGATAGCGATGCCCGATAAGGCAATAAAGCCAACTGCTGCCGAAATTGAGAATGGAATGTCACGTAATAACAGCGCAGCAATACCACCTGTTAATGCAAGCGGAACCCCCGTAAAGATGATCATGGCATCTTTAAATGAGTTGAGCGCGAGGATTAACAAACCAACAATCATGATTAAAGTGACAGGCACAACGATACTCAGACGCTCTGAAGCGGATTGCAGTTTTTGGTAAGTGCCGCCATATTCCACCCAATAACCAGCAGGTACTTCAACGTTTTCATTAATAGCTGCTTGTATGTCTGCAACAAAACTACCTAAGTCCCTACCACGAACATTGGCAGTTACTACCACTCTGCGTTTACCATTTTCACGATTTATTTGGTTAGCACCCGATATCAGCTCAATATCAACCAATTCTTTAAGTGGTACTGTATGTCCATCAGCCAAAGCTATCGGTAAATAAGGTATTGAATCGATATCATTACGTTTGGACTCTGTGAGCCTTACTACAATATCTGAGCGCACATCGCCTTGATAAAACTTACCTGCAACTGTACCACCCATAGCTGTTGCCACTTGAGACTGTACTTGGCTAATACTAATACCAAACTGCATCAGTTTTTCACGATTTGGCACAAGATTAAGCATAGGTAACCCTGTCGTTTGCTCAACTTGTATATCTACGGCACCTTCAACTTGAGAAATTGCACCCTCTATCTCACTGCCTAACGTAGTCAACGTATCAAAGTCATCACCAAACACTTTTATCGCAAGTTCAGCTCTCACCCCAGCTAACAATTCGTTAAAACGCATTTGTATTGGCTGTAAAAACTCATATCGGTTCCCCGGAATTGGCTGTACTAGCGCGGCTAACTCTTCTACAACTTGAGTTTTTGTCTTATCTGGATCAGGCCACAACTCGCGAGGTTTCAGGATAATGAAGTTATCTGCGACACTTGGCGGAACGGCATCCGTTGCAACGTCGGCAGTGCCTATTTTGGCAAAGACGCGTTCAACTTCTGGCATTTGTTTAATTTTATCTTCTAAAGATTCCTGAAGCGCGATTGCTTGAGACAATGACGTACCCGGAATTCGCAGCGCGTGCATGGCAATATCACCTTCATCCAAATTAGGCGCAAATTCACTGCCTAACTTAGTTGCCTGATAACCTGTAAAGCCAACCAATACTGTTGCGACTACAACAACTAACCAGCGGGCTTTTAATACATAGTTCAAAGCGGGCTTGTAAAGAACAGCAGCACCACGAATTATTGGGCTATGTTTTTCTTTCACGGGCTTTTTAAATAACAAGGCAACCATAGCTGGTACAAAGGTAACCGATAACACCATAGCGCTAAGTAACGCGATAACTACGGTGATCGCCATCGGGTGGAACATTTTGCCTTCAACGCCTTCTAAGGCAAAAATTGGTAAGTAAACAGCGGTGATAATAAACACGCCAAATAGAGCTGGGCGTATGACTTCTTTTGTTGCTTCGAACACGAGTTCCATGCGTTCTTTTAGCGGCAGAGGATTGTTTCCTGCTTGACTTAGCCTGCGAAGACAATTTTCTACAATGATAATGGCACCATCGACTAACAAGCCAAAATCTAACGCGCCTAAACTCATCAGGTTTGCACTCACGCGAGTTTGTACCATACCTGTCACTGTCATCAACATGGCAAAAGGGATCACTAAGGCAGTTAAGAATGCGGCTCGGAAATTCCCTAACAAGACAAAAAGTACAACGATAACCAGAACCGCCCCTTCGGTCAGGTTAAGCTGAACCGTTTGCAGGGTTTTATCAACTAATTTAGTGCGATCATAAACAGCGGTTGCGACAATACCTTCTGGTAAAGTGGCGTTAATTTCTTTGAGCTTTTCTCCCACGGCATGGGCAACGGTGCGGCTGTTTTCACCAATAAGCATGAACACCGTACTCATTACCACTTCACGACCATTTTGTGTAGCAGCACCAGTTCTTAGCCCTTTGCCGTTTTCAATATCAGCTACGTCTTTTATATAAATTGATGAACCATCAAGCGACTTAAGCGGAATATTACCAATGGCAGTCATATCAGTAACCTGACCGGGCAGCCTTAACAACCACTGTGCGCCATTTTGCTCAATAAAGCCTGCACCTTGGTTTTGGTTGTTTTGCGAAATTGCATCAACCACATCGGCTTGTGACAGCCCAAAAGCAAGTAACTTTTCAGGTTTGAAAGCGACTAATATTTCACGCTCAAATCCGCCTATCGGGTTCACTTCTACTACACCCGGCACCCGCATTAACTGTGGTCTTATTGTCCAGTCATGTACGGTTCGTAAATCCGTTGGTGTAATAGGCGTGCCATCAGCATGTGTAGCATCAGGCTCAGCATCAACAGTGAACATGAATATTTCACCAAGACCTGTCGCAATTGGTCCAAGTTGAGGCTCTAAGCCCAGCGGTAACTCAGCGCGTGCCGCTGATAAACGCTCATTAACAAGCTGACGGGCAAAATAGACATCAGTATCATCATTGAATATTGCAACCACTTGAGATAGGCCATAACGAGAAACTGAGCGGGTATAGGTTAACCCCGGTAAACCCGACAACGCGGTCTCTAACGGAAAAGTTACCCTTTGCTCAACTTCTAATGGCGTAAACCCAGCCGCTTCGGTATTGATCATTACCTGCACATTGGTGATATCGGGCACTGCATCAATCGGTAGTTTGGTAAAATTCCATATACCCAAACCTGACACAGCTAACACCATCACCATGACAAGGAATTTGCGCTTTATTGAAAAGCGTAAAATTGACTCCAACATTTATACGCTCCTAGTGATCGTGTGATGCGCCAGACTTTTCAATGTCGGCTTTTAAGATGTAGCTATTGTTGGTCACGTATTTTGTTCCCGCTTTTAGGCCACCTAATACTTCAATCCATTCGCCTCCAGCGCGGCCCAACTCAAGCATACGAACTTCATACTGCTCACCCACTTTGGCGTAAACAACAGTAAAGTCTCTAAAACCTTGTAAGCCAACACGCTTTACAGCCAGTGGCACATCAATGGTTGCAACTTCAATGTCAGCTTTTACAAAACTTCCTTCGGCAAGGTTACTATCTTCTAATTCGACCCAAACAATTCTTGCCTGATCATCTCTCACGCTAGGCTCAATAAATGACACCTTACCTGCAAAGCTTTCCTCATGACCTTCAACGTTTAACGATACTGGAGTTTCCAGTTTAACCTTGGAATAATCCGAAGGATAAACCGCTAATTTGGCAATATGGCGATTAAAATTGGTAATGGTGAGTAAGGTTTTACCATTGGTTTGCTCACCCGCGTTTGCGAATAACTGGGTAATAACACCGTTAATGGGCGCTTTAATAACGTAGGGCTTAAGACTTTCATTACTTTCTACTGTGAATAGCGTTTGCCCTTTTTTAACAATTTCACCGTAATTGACGTGTAATTTGGTGATTTCACCATCGAAACGCGCAGCAATGTTTCGCTTAGCGTCCACAGGTAAACTTAATTTTCCATAAGCGGGTATGGTTTGATGAATTGTCGCAGAGCCTGCGATTTCAGTGTTGATTTCCATTGCATCGGCAACTGCCTGTTCAATTGTGGTGCGACCCTCGAAGTTGTCATATCGCCAATTGTACTTTTTACCCTGATAAGTTGCTTCAATGGCAACAACAAAAGAGTGAGGCTCATAAATCACCATATCACCGCGAAGAAAGTCACCTTGAGCATTGAAGTTAATATCATCAGTGCCATCGCCTAGGCGAATTAATTTTACGTTTAAATCGACATTCTTTGGGTCTATAGGTTGTCCATCATTTGTCGCCCAAACACGAAACTCTGGTGGCACACCAGTTTCAAAAATAGAGAGTTCAATGGCAAAATCACCATCTCGTAACATGCGCCCACGGTGTGGACCTTTCTCTGGTTCAGCTTGCTCTGCCGCAGGTGTTGATGCTGCAATAGCATTAGGTGCGACGACACCTGTGAATGAGATAATAATCGCCAAGCTTAATGACGACAGAATATTTTTATTTTTCATAAGTTTACTCATGGTTTTACTCGCTATCACTAACGGGCACGCCAGTTAGGCGTTGAATTTCAATATGTTGTAAATGCAAAGATTGATAAGCATCAAGTAACTGATTTTGGGCGCTGAGCAGCTCTCTACGTATATCACTCCACTGGTTGTAGCTAAGCTTACCGATATCAAATGCTTGACCGGCTTCCGTCAACGCGTTTTCTAGTACGGGAATAATTTCTAATTGAATCGTTTCAATGACATGATGGGAATGTGCCATTTCTTGCAATAGCACATAGAGCTGCGCATCGAGTTTCTGCATTAGGGCTTGTTGCTGACTTGCCAGAACATCTTGTTTTGCGCGTAAGGCAGCCATTGTTCCTGCATTTCTATTTTCACTTCCCCAAGGAATAGAGACACCCGCCACTAAACCAAAATCATCGGTCGTTTCATATCGTCTTAGTCCAGCAGTGAATTGCCACTGAGGTTTGGCTTCAATACGTGCAAGTTCCATTTGAGACTGGGCGATACGTTGTTCATTAGCGAACTGCTGTATTTGCGGGATTTGCTTAAGCTTGTTTAGCTGGCTTTCTACAGATGGAATTTCCGGCTTTAGCATTAAATTTCCCATTAACTTAAGCTCAGCCTGAGGCTTACCCCATAAGGATGACAGTTGATAATGGCTGGCTTTTAATTCGTGCTCTAAATCTTCAACAGCTAGATTTCTTCGAACCAATTCAGCTTGAGCCAAGCGCATTTCGACATTAGAACTTTTGCCTGCTTTTACTCTTTTGACAATAGCGTCAACCACTTCCTGTGCCTGAGATACCGCTAATTGATTGAGTTTCAAGCGCTCTTGCTTTATCAAGATTTCAACAAACTGTTTAGCAACAATCGCAGATAAATCGAGGGCTTTTATTTTTTGCTCTACTATTACTGCATTTGCTTGGCTTTTTGCCGCATTAACTCTGCCATCAATTTGATCTTGTTGAAGCAACCAAGAGTATGTGAGCGTTGATTGCATACTTTGTAATGCGCTATGCTCACCTGTCCCTAACGCATCTTCAATCATTAAACCTATTTGAGGACGCTCTCCAATGCCAGCTTGCTCGATATTACCTTGCCACACAGCTTCTTGAGCTATCAAGGCTTTTAGCTCAGGATGACTTTCTAGAGTCATGGTCACAGCCTTGCTTAAATTTATAACCTGATGTGATGACTGTGATTGCTGCTGGATTTGCGCGTTTGCCAAAGAGGGGGTTGATGTTACTAAACTAACCCCCGTTGTTAAAACTAGACCAACAGCCAAAAACCGATTGCCGATCGGTTTTTTTCCGTTGCTTTTATAAAGATTAAATCTCATTCCATATCCTTAATTAATGGATGAAAAAAGTTTCGATAAAGTGATGAAAACTATCGACAGTGGATGCCGCTAGTACTGGCATAGTTGCCAATAATGCTAGAGTAATGATGATAGTAGTAAGTGACGGTTTATTAATTGGATTCAATAACCCCTCAACACGAAGACTCGTGTAATCATGTCCGAAGTAGCTAACAGACGCCTGATCGCAATCCGTAGGAAGTGCTTTTTGAAGTCTAGCGACATCAATTAATGTCTGTGCGATATCAAGATGGTCGTATTCTTTAGTGACCTCATTGTCGGCTATCTTTTCCGTCATTAAGACATATTGCTCGATTAGGGTTTGTTTTATACGTGACGGATAGAAGCTGGCAAGTGCCGTGAAAAGCACTTTAAATAACGGGTCTCTTGCCGTTACATGGGCCAGTTCATGATTAACGATGATATTAAGTTGTTCATCGCTAACTTGGGTTTGTAGTCCGGTTGATACATATATCTTGGGAGATATAAAACCTGTAGTAAAGGCAACAGGCACTTTAACAGGCATCAATAAATATTGATTGCCATTAGTCGTCCTAGCATCTTGTGCATCAGTAAAGCTTAGTAAACTCGATAATGCGATGGACTGTTTGGTTCTAACAAAGGTAGTCTTAGTTACGCGCCAAGCTAAATAGATTAGTGCTAAAAGTAAGGTTACCGCGTGCCAACTTGAAAAGCTAAAAATATCGATATGGTGCCAATGGGCAAAATCTTCGAACCAGCTTATGTTAAAAACTTTATCAAACCCTAACGAGTAAGGCATAAAGTAACCAATACAAGAAAAGGCTATCCACCAAGGTGCACTCACTAGTGACCACAATATAAACTTTTGACAATTAAAACTGACTTGTTTGAGTCTGAACAACACGAAACGAGATACGACAGCAACAGTTGCAATACCGATCACAAATGCAAGCACTGAAACACTGAGCAAATTTAGAACGATTGCCATATCTCCAACTAACATAATTAAGCCCGCTCCTTTCTAAGCTGGCGTTGTTTCTCGATCATTTTTTCTAATGTATCGAGTTGTTCGTCATTAAGCTGTGCCGAAGCAGAACTGAACGCAGCAATTAAGCTATTTTCACCATCATCAACAAAGTCACTGGTTACATTTGAAATAAGTTGAGCAATTAAGCCTTCACGATCTACTCTGGCTGAATAACAATACGCATGGCCTTGTTTAGTGCGTTTAAGTAATTCTTTTTTAAATAACCTATCAAGCGTACTTTGGATAGTATTTAACGAATTACCACGAGCTAACCCCAGTACTTTATGTACTTGCTTTGCATCCGCTTCTTTCACATTCCAGAAATGTTGAAGCACTAACTTTTCTAGTTCACCTAACTGCATAACACTTTACTCTATTTAATTCGTTGGCTATATTGTCACAACAAAAACCGATAGGCAATCGGTTTTTCATTTAAGGACATTATATGGGTTGGCTAATAACTAAGTATTTGATCACCGCTACGGTCATTGTCGCGGCATCGGAGCTAGCAAAACGAAATGATAAACTAGGCGCACTAATAGTGGCCTTACCGACAGTCACAATTTTAGCCATGATTTGGTTATATGTTGAAAAGCAGCCATCAGAGAAAATAGCCAATCATGCTTGGTACACTTTTTGGTATGTACTTCCGACATTGCCCATGTTTTTAATTTTCCCTGCGCTGATGCAACGCTATAGTTTTTGGCTGTCGTTACTCATCAGCTCATTAATAACGGTAATTTGCTTTTGGCTGTTTTCTTTATTGCTAAAACAATTTGGTATAAATTTGCTTCCTTGAGCGTAGCAGCAAGGTCCGTTCTTCGTTTATAACTGTCAGTCAGATAACAGTCTAAACCTATTCATCGAAACTGTTAGATGAGATATGAGCTACTACAGTAACGTCTTGTATAAAAGTTTTGTTTTTTGTACATTAGCACTTAGGGATTTAAAGCACCCTGTATAGCCGCCCTTGGCAAAAACCCCATTAGGTTAGCTTCATAATTTCATTAAATAGATTTTTTATACGTATTACTTCGTGTGTGCGTTGGCGGCTGCGTGTGCATTTGCGAGGATATGCTAATGAAAAATACTAAGCCCAAAAAAAATGACCACCTTCAGTTCCCATCTGGCAGAAGCATAAAGCGCTGTAAAGAAGATGCGAAGGCGTTGAGAAAAGCTTCAAAAAATGGTGATAACTACCTTAGTTATAATAAGGCTCTTGATGTGATCGCTTTGCAAAATGGTCTCAATATGTCATGGGATAAAGCTACAAATTATTTAATCAAGCAAGCTGAACTTGAAAGCGATCTGCAATCAAAACAATTATTTAATAAGTTAATTGGCAGAGGCCGAAACGAACAAAGTAATCACAAAAAAGAAGTGGTTGAAAGGTTTGGCTTTGCAGGAAAAATTTACCTTCCTGATGGTGAGGGAAACAAGCTAGAAGTACATCCTCATAAAAATAGTAAATATGGCTTACTAATATCAAAAAATGTCCAAAACCTTGTAGAGTCAGATATTGAAAAATTGGGTGGACTTGAGAATCTGAGAGGATTTGATGAGGGAAATATTCAAATTCTTTATGAAAAACCAAATAGCCAGAATCACTTAGCATATGAGTTTCATGTAAATAGTGATGGAGTTATCCATTATTTTTGCAGATGTAAGCCGTGGGATAGTTATGAAGCGGAACTTCATGTTAGGGGGTACTCGATAAATAATGTTGGTATGGGAAACAGGTCGGCTGACACAGCGTTGCATTGGCTAGGGTTTTCTTTCTGGCACTCTCACATGATGCCAAAAGTAATGTAAATTATTTACTTACTGAATATAGCAAGCACTATATAGTGTTTGCTTACCTTTGAATTGAAATATTTTTTGATGGTTCATAGACGGATACATAACCGTTGATTGCAAGTAACTTCCTCATCAGAGTCACATAGAAGATAAATACATACCCATAGTGCATTTAGGATATAAATTATAGATATTGAGAAGGATAAGAGAAATACTATTGGAATGGTGGCCCCACTTGGATTTGAACCAAGGATCTCTCGATTATGAGTCGATTGCATTAACCGCTATGCTATAGGGCCACAAATAGTAACTAATTTTTATTGTATAGTAATGTTACTATACACTCAAGCCCTTTACTCACTCACTCATTGGTTAAATAGTAACTTTTAGGGGGTTACTTGCGCTCTAACCAACTGAGCTATAGGGCCATTTTGTGTTGTAAGTGCTCATTAAATTCATCCATGAAGCAATATCCTGTCGGCGTCCTGCCTCCACCTCATCAAGCTGCGAAGCGGTGCTTCGGTCTTGATTCGCCCAACTGAGCTATAGGGCCATTTTGTGTTTTTGCGCGTTATATTCGTCCATGAAGCTTGGTTCCGGTCTCGGATTCAACACTCAGGGTCGCTGCGCTAATATCCCTTCGCTTCCTCGACGTAAACTTTCTTTGAAAGTTTACCCAACTGAGCTATAGGGCTATTTGCTGTAGTGATTTAAAGGTAAATCACTGAAAGCGCAGGCAGTATAAAAATTTTTAACAGGCTTGTCACTATTAAAACGTGAAAAAGTCGGGGCGAATGGATTGATTGCTCAATAATAAGCCAATGTTGTAGTGGTTAGGGTGTTGAGCTGTGCGGACCATTAAAATGGCGAGGTAAGTATTAGTCTGGTTTTACGGTGAAAAAATCGAGCCACTTAGGAGCCGGGTTGGATTTTTGCTGCAAACACGAGATGAGCAAGCTGTAAGGTTGGCTTATGATAAGTTGAATTTAGTAATATTGGGTGGAAGTAGGGCAGAGATAAAAGAAGCCGGCAATTGGCCGGCCTCTTTTAGGAGAACGAATTAGGTTATTGGTGCATGCCTAGTTTTTTCTCTAGGTAGTGGATATTTGTGCCACCGTTTTGGAAGTTCTCGTCTGACAAGATCTTCTTGTGAAGCGGGGTATTGGTTTTAATCCCGTCAATTACTAGCTCATTTAGTGCGTTTTTAGCACGAGCGATCGCAACATCACGGTTCTCACCATAAGTGATTAACTTACCGATCATCGAGTCGTAATGTGGCGGTACCGTGTAATCAGCGTAAATATGGCTGTCCCAACGGATCCCAAGGCCACCTGCTGGGTGGAAGCGTGTAATTTTACCCGGTGAAGGGATAAAGCTCTCTGGGTCTTCTGCGTTAATACGGCACTCGATTGCGTGACCACGGATCACCACGTCTTCTTGTGTGATAGAAAGCGGTTGACCAGCAGCAATCTTAAGTTGCTCTTTGATTAAGTCTACGCCAGTGACCATTTCTGTTACTGGGTGCTCAACCTGAATACGAGTGTTCATTTCAATGAAGTAGAACTCGCCGTTTTCGTATAAGAATTCAAACGTACCTGCACCGCGATAACCAATCTCGATACATGCACGAGTACAGCGATCACCAATGTATTTACGCATTTCTGCTGTGATCCCTGGTGCAGGTGCTTCTTCCACTACTTTTTGGTGACGACGCTGCATTGAACAGTCGCGCTCACCTAGGTGGATTGCATTGCCTTGACCGTCAGCGAGTACTTGAACTTCGATATGGCGTGGGTTTTCTAGGAATTTTTCCATGTAAACCATACCGTTACCGAAGAACTGCTTCGCTTCTTGTTGTGTTAAGGCGATAGAGTTTGCAAGTTCTTTTTCGTTGCGAACGACACGCATACCACGACCACCGCCGCCGCCAGCCGCTTTGATGATAACTGGGTAGCCGATACGCTTAGCGATCTGCGTATTGCGGTCGTTGTCATCTGTCAATGGACCATCAGAACCTGGCACGCAAGGTACGCCTGCTTTTCTCATCGCTTCAATTGCTGATACTTTATCGCCCATTAGGCGAATAGTGTCGCCCTTTGGACCGATAAAGATAAAGCCACTTTGCTCAACTTGGTCTGCAAAGTCAGCATTTTCAGAAAGGAAACCGTAACCTGGGTGAATAGCAACCGCGTCAGTGACTTCTGCCGCTGCGATAATACGAGGAATATCAAGGTAGCTTTCGCTTGCCGCAGGTTTTCCGATACAAATGGTTTCATCTGCAAGAAGAACGTGTTTTAGGTCGCGGTCAGCTGTTGAGTGCACAGCAACCGTCTTAATACCTAGCTCCTTGCAGGCACGCAATACGCGAAGTGCAATTTCACCTCGGTTTGCAATGACTACTTTATCTAACATAACGTTGACCTTCTGCGTAATTATTCGATGATGAATAGCGGTTGGTCGAATTCTACTGGCTCACCGTTTTCAACTAGGATTGCTTTCACTACACCAGCTTTGTCTGATTCGATCTGGTTCATCATCTTCATGGCTTCAACGATGCAAAGTGTGTCGCCAACATTTACTTTTGAACCTACTTCAACGTATGCCGCTGCTGTTGGAGAAGAAGCGGTGTAGAAAGTACCAACCATAGGAGACTTAACTTGGTGACCTGCTGGTGCGCTGCTTTCTGCTGGTGCTGCTTCTACTGCTGCAGGAGCCGCCGCTGGTGCCGCTGGTGCTGCTGGTGCAGGTGCCGCTGGAGCTGCCATGTATTGTTGAGGTTGTGCATAAACTGGTGCACTGCTGTGGCGATTGATACGTACTGACTCTTCACCTTCAGTGATTTCTAGCTCTGCAATACCTGATTCTTCTACTAGCTCGATAAGTTTTTTGATCTTGCGAATATCCATACAATGACCCGCCTGTTAGTTAATTTGAGTTATTTTGTTTTCGCAATTGCGCTAACGCTGCATCAAATGCAGCACGATAGCCCAACGCGCCTAATCCACATACCACGCCTTCCGCCACATCAGAAAAATAAGACTTGTGACGAAATGGCTCTCTGGCGTACACATTGGTGATGTGTACTTCATAAAAAGGGATGTCCACACTGAGTAAAGCGTCTCGAAGGGCAATGCTCGTATGGGTAAATGCGGCAGGATTAATGATAATCGCATCGCATTGTTCATATTGAGCGTGAATAGCCTCAATTAGCTGCGCTTCACTATTACTTTGAATGTGTGACAAGCTGACTTGCTGTGCTTCTGCATATTCAGTTAATGCGTCAACAATTTCGTTGAGAGTCTGCGTGCCGTATTTGTGCGGCTCACGGCGACCTAGCATATTTAAATTAGGGCCGTTTACTAATAAAATCTTTAATTTTGCAGACATATTACGCGAACTTCCTTTAACTAAAGCATTAGCCAAAAATTTAGACTGTATGGCTTGTTAACTTAAGCCGAATTCCAGCAAATAGCAAATATTTCTCCATTTCGTGGAGTATTATAGAGAGTTCGAGGTAAATAGCAGCAAAATACTGGTCTAATCAGAAGGGAGAGGGGCAAACAAGCTTGCCCCTAAAATGGTTACTTTGCGTCCTGCTTGGCCTTTTCTAGGTGGGCAGCAAAGTCTTTTGCATCTAAGAAGCCTGTGATGCGGTGTGCTGGCATCTCATTACCTTGGCTATCAAAGATTAAAATAGTCGGTAAACCAAACACCGTGAATGCTTCCATGATCTCTTGGGTGTTGTCATTGGCTTTGGTCAAGTCGAGCTTTAATAGCTCATAATCTTTGAACTGTGCTTGTACTTCAGGTTTCGGGAAAGTGTATTTTTCAAACTCTTTACACGCAACACACCACTCTGCGTATAAATCAACGATAGGCACTTTGCCTTTAGCATTGGCCTCAGCAACGGCGACTTTAAGCGCGGCTAAGTCAGGTAGTAACCTAAACTTCTGTTCTCCCGTAACGACCTCGGCTTGAGTCGATGTAGTACTTACAATAGCTGCAGGTGCTGGAAACAGGCTTGTTTTTAATGCATATAAGCCAACAATAAACAGAGTGATCGCAAAACCCCACAATGTGGTTTTACCTTTGCCTGCCTGTAATTGGCTTTGCCAATAATGCAAGTAGAGTGCTGTCGCTACGGCGAGGCCACCGGCCAGTGAGATAATCACTGTCGCATCGAGTATACGCTCTAGAAGGATAAGCGGTACGAAGAGCATCACAAAACCAAATAGCGTTTTGACCTGATCCATCCAGCCTCCTGCTTTTGGCAATAATTTTCCACCTGAGGTACCTAGCAGTAATAGCGGTAAGCCCATGCCCAAGCTAAGTGCGTATAGTGTTACCGCGCCCACCACATAGTCACCACTTTGCGCGACAAATAATAGCGCACCAGAAAGTGGAGCTGTGGTGCAGGGCGATGCAATAAGTCCAGATAGCACACCCATTATGAATACGCCCCAGTAATTGCCGCCTTTTTGCTTGTTACTGAGCTGAGTGAGTTTATCCATCATGCCGCTAGGTAAACGAATTTCGTAAACCCCAAACATAGATAGCGCGAGTGCGACGAACAATATACTAAAGCTGATAAGTACCGCAGGATGCTGCAAGTAGCCTTGAATTTGGCCACCGAAATACGCAACGACTAACCCAAGCGCCGCGTAAGTGACCGCCATACCTTGCACATAAACAAAAGATAGACTGAAGGCTTTTTTAGTCGAAAGGCCTTGTTGACCAGCGATGAGGCTCGACAAAATAGGGAACATCGGGAATACACAAGGGGTAAACGCAAGGCCAATACCCAGGCCAAAGAACGTCAAAATATTCGCAAGTAAGCTGCGCTGCATTAACTGCTCAGTGAAAGACAAATTATCGTTATCCACAGGCGCGCTTTCGCTTTGAACTTCTGCTTTTGTCTCAGGTGCTTTTGTTTCAGGAGCTTTGGTTGGCGTGGTCTTTGGCTTTTCTCCTGCAATCGTGCTTAACGGCACTTCTACAATTTTTGGCGGGTAGCAAAGTCCAGCTTCGGCGCAGCCCTGATAGCGTATTTTTACGATTGCACCTTGCTCGATATTACTGAGCTTAGAGATAACAGATAAGTTATTAAAGTAGACTTCTGTGCGACCAAAAAACTCATCTTCAATCATCTTTCCTGGTTCAAGCTCCGGCACTTGGATGTCGGCTTGTTTGGCGATAATTTGAAGATTCTTCTTATATAAGTAATAGCCGTCGGCGATGTCCCAACCCACAAACAAGGTGTTGCCTTGCTGATCAAAATCGAACTTGAATGCTTCTTTTACTGGTAAAAAAGTCTGTTGTTTAGGAGCCAGTAAGCTGTCTAGCACCGCATTGTTTGCTTGCGCGGGAAACCACATCAGCAATGAGAAAAGAACTACTAAGAGTCGCATTACAATAATACCTCGTCCATCCATTTGAAATAAGCTAAGTTGCCGCTAGTGACGTCCACGACTTGAACTTCTGGGACATCATAACTGTGTAAGTCGCGAATAGCGGCCATCACTTGCTCTAGTTTTTCGGATTTTGTCTTGATTAACAGCTTGGTTTCTTGTGCATGTTCAACCTGACCTTCCCAAACATAAATAGATTCCACTGCTGGGATTAGGTTCACACAAGCTGCAAGTTTTTGCGTTACAAGTTGCGTTGCAATCTTACGCGCTTCTGCAACCGAATCGCATGTAGATAAGACGAGTTTATATCTTACGCCCATTGCCATTTCCATTTTAGGGTTAGTAATGGCATCTTAGCGGATAGCTCCTCTTTTCTAAAGCGTCTTACTTGTATCGCTTGAATTAAGACCTTAGCACCCATATTTATCTTTCGTAGATTTGGAGAAAGTATGTTTAGATTCTTATTTATTTTATTTATCGCTATTCCGATTATTGAAATTGCTTTGCTGATCCAAGTCAGCGAGGTGATAGGCGGTTTTGCTACCATTGCGCTTGTAATTGGTACCGCCATTTTAGGGGCAAGACTGGTTAAACAGCAGGGTCTTGGCGCTTATGTCAACGTACAGCAACAGATGTCTCGTGGGCAATTGCCTGCACAAGATTTATTTACCGGTTTGTGTGTGATCATTGCCGGTGTGCTATTGATGACGCCTGGGATCATGACCGATGTATTAGGTTTTTTACTGTTAACCCCAGCCGTTAGAAAAAAGCTGGCGCAGTCGCTTTTAGCCCATGCCACCGTAAGAGTGCAAACAGGCATGCACTCAGGTCAGTCACCGTTTGCTAATCAATCACGCGACGAGCGTGCGGATCAGCAGGAAGAAATTAGAGATCCATTTAAAAATCAATCGGGTAGAAATTCTTCAACAACGATTGAAGGTGAATACGAAAGAAAAGACTAAATTTTTTTGGTTTTTTCTCTTGGGTTTTAATTTGCCCATCCCCATAAATGAAAGCAATTAAAATTGCGTGTGTTAACCACAGCCTGTGGATGTAACAGCGCCTTAAAAAAGCATTATTTCTGTCATTGTTCAGAAACTGTTAGGAGAACTATATAAATGAACATTCGTCCTTTACATGATCGCGTCATTGTTAAGCGTCTTGAAGAAGAAACAAAGTCAGCTGGCGGCATTGTGTTAACTGGTTCTGCAGCTGAAAAGTCTTCACGTGGTGAAGTAGTTGCAGTAGGCAACGGCCGCGTGTTGGACAATGGTGAAACTAAAGCACTACAAGTAAAAGCAGGCGACACAGTGTTGTTCGGCTCTTACATCGAAAAAACTGAAAAGATCGAAGGTCAAGAGTACCTGATCATGCGTGAAGATAACATCTTAGGCATCGTAGAATAATTAATACTTTTTAGTTTAATCGACAACAGAATTTAAGAGGAATTTATAACATGGCAGCTAAAGAAGTTCGTTTTGCAGGTGACGCTCGTACAAAAATGCTAAAAGGCGTAAACGTACTAGCAGACGCAGTAAAAGTAACACTAGGTCCTAAAGGCCGTAACGTTGTTTTAGAAAAGTCATTCGGCGCACCAACTATCACTAAAGACGGTGTATCTGTTGCGAAAGAGATCGAGCTTGAAGATAAGTTCGAGAACATGGGCGCACAAATGGTTAAAGAAGTTGCGTCTAAAGCGAATGACGCAGCGGGTGACGGTACTACCACTGCAACTGTACTTGCTCAAGCTATCGTGAACGAAGGTCTTAAGTCAGTTGCTGCGGGTATGAACCCAATGGACCTTAAGCGTGGTATCGACAAAGCAGTTATCGCTGCTGTTGAAGAGCTAAAAACGCTTTCAGTGCCTTGTTCAGACGCAAAAGCGATTGCACAAGTTGGTACGATTTCAGCTAACTCTGATAAAGAGATTGGTGACATCATTGCAGAAGCAATGGAAAAAGTAGGTCGCGAGTCTGGTGTTATCACTGTAGAAGAAGGCCAATCACTACAGAACGAACTAGATGTAGTTGAAGGTATGCAGTTTGACCGTGGTTACCTATCACCTTACTTCATCAACAACGCTGAAAAAGGCCAAGTTGAGCTAGATAACCCACATATTCTTCTAGTAGACAAGAAGATCTCTAACATTCGTGAACTTCTTCCTACACTAGAAGCTGTTGCTAAAACAAGCAAGCCGCTACTAATCATTGCTGAAGACCTTGAAGGTGAAGCACTGGCAACTCTAGTTGTAAACAACATGCGTGGTATCGTGAAAGTTGCAGCGGTTAAAGCACCTGGCTTTGGTGACCGTCGTAAAGCAATGCTACAAGATATCGCGACACTAACTGGTGGTACAGTTATCTCTGAAGAAATTGGCCTTGAGCTTGAGAAAGCTACGGTTGAAGACCTAGGTACAGCTAAGCGCGTGGTTATCACTAAAGATGACACAACTATCATCGACGGTGCTGGCGAGCAAGAAGCAATCGATGGTCGCGTATCTCAGATCAAAGCACAAATCGAAGAAGCAACTTCTGACTACGACAAAGAGAAACTACAAGAGCGCATGGCAAAACTTGCAGGCGGTGTTGCAGTAATCAAAGTTGGCGCAGCAACTGAAGTTGAAATGAAAGAGAAAAAAGACCGCGTAGAAGATGCACTACACGCAACTCGCGCAGCGGTTGAAGAAGGTGTAGTACCTGGTGGTGGTGTTGCGCTAGTTCGCGTAGCGAGCAAGCTTGAGTCGTTAACTGGTGACAACGAAGACCAAAACCACGGTATTAAAGTGGCACTTCGTGCGATGGAAGCACCACTTCGTCAAATCGTTTCAAACGCAGGTGACGAAGCATCAGTTGTGGTTAACGCAGTTAAAGCTGGCGAAGGTAACTACGGTTACAACGCTGCAACTGGCGAATACAGCGACATGATCGAAATGGGTATCCTAGACCCAACTAAAGTAACGCGTTCTGCACTACAATTTGCAGCATCAGTTGCTGGTCTAATGATCACTACAGAAGCGATGGTTGCTGAGATTCCGAAAGAAGAAGCTGCTGCTCCAGATATGGGCGGCATGGGCGGAATGGGTGGTATGGGCGGCATGATGTAAAACATCATCTCCTAAGCACTACACGCTTTAGAAAAAATCTAGCAGTTTGAACTGACCCCCAATAGTTGGACACCAACATTGGGGGTTATTTTATGTCTACATACATCAGAGAATTAAAGCTGTGCATCGCACAGCGTTGTCTTGATGGTGAATCATCGACTCAAGAGTTTTCTATCAGTTTTAGACTGATTAGGTATTGGACTTCTGTTTATATAATCCATGGTTCATCTTCATTTTACCTCTGATTATGAAAATTCCGCAGACTTTAAATGCTCGGTATGGTTGTTGGCGTATTCATTATGTTTTGCGTAAAGAAGGTATCTACTTAATCATAAAGCGGTTCAGTGTTTAATGGCAAAACTAGGGTTAAAATCGACTGTAAGGCCGAAGAAATATCGTTCATATAAAGGGTTGGTTGGACGTATTGCACCAAATATCATGAATCGAAACTTCACATGGACTAAACCAAATGAAAAGTGGATGACCGATGTGACAGAATGTAAAGTGGCAGGTGAAAAAATGTATTTATCTCCTATTATCGATTTATTTAATCAAGAAATCGTTAGCCATACTGTCGCGACCACACCTAAATTGCATCTCGTGACTGAGATGCTAGATAAAGCGATGAGTGAATTAAGTCAGGTATGATCCTTGGTTCTACATAGCGAACAAGGGTGGCAATTCCAGCACCATGGTTGTCATAAGATTTTGAAAAATAAAAAATTAATCGGAGTGTATTGAGAAAAGGAAATTGTTTTGATAATACAGTGGCTGCAAATTTCTTCACGCTTTTAAAATCAGAAATGTACCATGGTCACTACTTTGACAGTGCCGAGCAACTTATGGCATGCATTGATGAATATATTGATTATTACAATAACGATCGGACTAAGGTCAAATTAAAAGGCCTGATTCCGGTAGAATACCGGAATCAGGCGTTGGAAGTCGCATAATAGAAATGTCCAACTTTAATGGGTCACTTCAGCTAAGGTGGCTTTTCTTGTTCGTTCGGAATGTTTAACTAAAGCAGCAATCTTTGATTAGCGCTTTAATAATCGCTTGAGATGGTTTTATTTTTTCCATATTGAGATATTCATTTGGCTGATGTGCTTGATTAATTGAACCTGGGCCCATGACGATAGTTTCGCAGCCTAGCTGTTGTAGAAATGGTGCTTCGGTACAATAGTTTACAGCAATTGCTTGTTGTCCTGACAGGCGCTCAGCCATTTTCACCAAAGCAGAATCCGTCGAGCCGGTAAAAGCCGGAATAGGTTCGTGCATATCTATAACCGAGACGCTATTCGGATAATGTGTATTGATTGGTGCTACAGCTGCCGTGAGCATGGCTTGTAGTTCTTTGATGCTCAGACCAGGCAAAGGGCGCATATCAATATGTAGTTCACAACAGCCACAAATACGGTTGGCATTGTCGCCGCCATGAATGTGTCCAAGGTTTAAAGTTGGGTAAGGAATAGCAAAATGTGGAGTTGAATATTTATTCTTTAATTCTTCTCTTAATTTTAATAAATTTGCAATCACCTGATGCATGATTTCAATAGCATTTAAGCCACGCTCTGGATCTGAGCTATGGCCTGAACGACCAACTATACGGATGGCGGTCGTCATATGGCCTTTGTGGGTAAATACCGGCACCATATCGGTGGGTTCACCAATAACGCAGCGCGCCGGCTTCAAGCTTGGATGTTTAGCAATTTCCTGAGCGCCAGCCATGGTGGTTTCTTCATCGGCGGTGGCTAAAATCATGATAGGAGCACTTTGCTGTAATTCATCAAGCTCTGAGATTGCATTCAATACGAAAGCAAAAAAACCTTTCATATCAATACTTCCAAGACCATATAATTTATTATCTTGCTCGCTTAATTTAAAAGGATCAAATTGCCAGCGGCTATCGTCGAATGGCACGGTATCCGTGTGGCCGGCCAACATTAATCCACCATCGCCATTACCTCGTCTTGCAATTAGATTATATTTTCCTTTTGCATGTTCAAGCTCTGTTACTTCGACAGTAAATCCTAACGTTTCGCACCACTGTGCGAGTAGCTGGATCACATTCTGATTACTCATGTTGAGACTTTCTTCTAATGCACTGATAGATGGCGCGGCGATCAGTTGCTGATACATTTCCATAAAAGCGGGCAATTTCATAAAAATTCCTAAAATACTTATTCAAAGTTCTTGCATAAAAATATAAAGATGTTTAGAGTGAATATCAATTCACTTTTTTAGCATAAATATATTTTTGGAACAGCAATGCGACGATTTGACTTCAACAATTAGCAGAACCAACCCTAATCAAACTTTTTTAATCTTGAGAACACTATGTTGAAAGTATCTATAATCGGAGCGAGCGGCTACAGTGGCGCTGAGCTTGCTAAGCTGGTTGCCAAGCATCCTGCCTTCACACTTGCACATTGCTTTGTATCTGAGCAAAGCTTAGACAAACACAAATTCATCAGCGATTTATATCCAGAATATTCGGGCTTGCTAGATATTGAGCTGCAACCCTTAAATGAGCAAGCTTTTTCGTTGATAGAGCAATCATCGGATTATGTGTGTTTATGCACGGATCACAAGGTTAGCGTAGAGCTTGCACCGATATTTTTACAGATGGGGAAACGGGTTTTTGACCTATCTGGAGGTTACCGTTTATCTAGCAATGAAGACTACGAAAATTACTACGGCTTTTCTCACCCGCATCAAGACTGGTTAGCGCAAGCGCAATACGGACTAGCTGAATGGTACGGCGATGCTATTAAAACGGCGAAGTTGGTGGCGGTCGCGGGCTGTTATCCGACTGCGGCACTCAATGCACTTAAGCCATTACAACAAGCTGATCTGATAACAGAGCAGCCAGTTATCATCAATGCTGTTTCAGGTGTTACTGGCGCAGGTAGAAAAGCGAATGTCGCCACACACTTTTGCGAAGTATCTCTTGCACCGTACGGTTTGTTTACGCACAGACATAGTCCAGAAATAGAAAAGTACCTTGAGCACCCAGTGTTGTTTACGCCGCATTTAGGGAATTTTAAGCGTGGTATCTTGGAAACGATCTACGTCACTCTGAAAGAAAATGTCACACCAAATCAAGTCGATGCCGCTTACCAAGTGCTTGCCGATGAGCCGCTGATCAGATTAAAGGGGAGTCAACTTCCATCAATCAAAGCCGTTGAAAATCAGCCTTTTGTTGATATTGGTTGGCAGCAAAAGGGCAATCAACTGATCGTGGTTGTCGCGATTGATAACTTGCTTAAAGGGGCTGCAGGCCAAGCATTACAATGTATGAACTTGGCGGCAGGACTTGAGCATTATCAAGGTTTAGGAGTATCAGCATGAGCAAACAAACTTGGGTGATAAAACTAGGTGGTGCGGTGTTGAATCAAGAGGGTGCAGCGCAAGCATTGTTTTCAGCTATCAAGCAAATTCAACAGGACGCACCACACAAGCAGTTTGTGATTGTTCATGGTGGCGGGGCGCTGGTTGATAAGTGGCTTACCGATGCTGGTTTTGCTACTGCAAAACATCAAGGACTGCGGATCAGTCCGCAAGAGCAAATGCCCTATATTGTTGGTGCACTTGCAGGCTGTGCTAACAAGCAACTGATGGCGGATGCCATTACCGCCACGCTCAAGCCCGTTGGGCTGTGCTTATATGATGCAGGATTTACCACAACTCAAAAGCTTAAAGCGCTTGGCCGTGTGGGTAGCTGTGAAGCGAGTGAAGGGGGCATGCTTGAAGCGGTGTTGGAGTTTGACAGGTTACCTGTTGTTAGTTCAGTTGGTATTGGCGCTGACGGCCATTTATACAACGTGAATGCGGATGAAGCAGCAGCAGCTATCGCCAGTAAGCTTGGTGCAGAACTTATTTTTATGACTGACGTTGAGGCGGTACTTGATGGCGATAAACAGCCATTAAATCAACTTAACGCGGAACAGATCTCAACGTTAATCGCGCAAAAGGTCATTGTGGGCGGGATGGAGGTCAAAGTTAAGACCAGTCTTCACGCTGCCCAACACTTACGACGAGGGGTGTACATCTCTAGCTGGCAAAAGCCAGAAAATTTAATTGCGTTGCTCAATGGTGAGCACGTAGGTACACAAATTCTGCCGTAGGAAAACACCATGACTAAGCATTTTTTAACTGGTTTGGAATTAGACCAAACTAACGTTTTGAACTTATTAAAGCTTGCAAAAAATATTAAAAATCAACCGCAAGAATATAACCAAGCCTTAGCAGGCAAATCGATTGTCACGTTATTCGAAAAGCCGAGCTTAAGAACGCGGCTGTCGTTCGATATCGGTATCCATAAACTGGGCGGCCATGCTGTGTATTTAGATCAGCAAAACGGTGCAATGGGGGCGCGTGAATCCGTAAAAGATTTTGCGCTTAATATTTCTACTTGGGCCGATGGCCTTGTGGCTCGCGTAAATCATCATAGCACGCTTGAGACGCTCGCTGAGTTTTCGTCGGTGCCTGTTGTGAATAGCCTATGTGATTTATATCACCCTTGCCAAGCGTTGGCTGATTTTCTCACCTTATTTGAAACTTACGACGATGTCAGCCAGATCAAAATCGCTTACCTCGGTGAAGGCAATAACGTAACACATTCATTAATGTTGCTTGCGGCAACGTTAGGTACTGATTTTGTGGCGGTTTGTCCTAAAGGTCATTCTCCAGATGCACAGATTGTAAAGCAAGCTGAACAAATTGCGGCGGTAAATGGCGCCTCAGTTCTGGTCAGTGATCGGGTAGAAGCGGCGGCTGGTGCCAATGTGCTCTACGCTGATACTTGGGTTTCGATGGGGAATAAAACGCCAATTGAACAGGTGAAAGACACCTTTATGCCATATCAAATCAACCAACAATTAGTTGAAGCGTGTGGCGCACAAGCCATTTTGCATTGCCAGCCAGCACATCGTGAGTTTGAAATTACTTCCGAAGTGATGGATGGGCCAAAGTCAAAAATTATTCAACAAGCTGAAAACCGCATGCATGCTCAAAACGCATTGCTGGTATCGCTGTTAAACAAAGATTACGTTTGAGGTTAAAGAACATGAGCAAGATTAAAAAAGTGGTACTGGCTTACTCTGGTGGATTAGACACATCAGCGATTGTGCCATGGTTAAAAGAGAACTACGGTTGTGAAGTTGTCGCCTTTGTTGCCGATGTAGGTCAGGGTGAAGAAGAACTGGTTGGGGTTGAAGAAAAGGCAATCGCATCGGGTGCCTCTGAGTGCCATATCGTCGACTTAAAAGAAGAAATGGTTAGCGACTATATTTATCCAACTCTTAAAACTGGTGCTATCTATGAAGGGACATATTTACTGGGTACTTCGATGGCGCGTCCTATTATCGCCAAAGCACAAGTTGAAATCGCTCGTAAAGTTGGCGCGGATGCACTTTCGCATGGTTGTACAGGCAAGGGGAATGATCAGGTGCGTTTTGAATCTTGCTTCTCAGCGCTTGCGCCTGATCTTAAAGTGATTGCACCATGGCGTGAATGGTCACTATCAAGTCGTGAATCTTTGCTTGACTATTTGGCCGAGCGTAATATCCCTTGTGCAGCCTCTGCCACCAAAATTTACAGTCGTGATGCCAATGCTTGGCATATTTCTCACGAAGGTGGTGAATTGGAAGATCCATGGAATGAGCCAAGCGATCAGGTTTGGACCATGACTAATTCTCCAGAAGCAGCTCCGGATCAGCCTGAATATGTGTCTGTATTAATCGAAAAGGGTGAAATCACCGGTGTTAACGGTGAGCGTTACAGTCCTTATCAGTGTCTAGTTAAGTTAAACGAGATTGCAGCACCGCATGGTGTTGGTCGTGTGGATATCGTTGAAAACCGCCTGGTCGGCATGAAATCTCGTGGCTGTTATGAAACACCGGGAGGCACTGTGATGATGGCTGCGTTACAAGCGATTGATGAGCTGATCTTAGACAAATCTTGTCGTAAATGGAAAACCGCGCTTAGCGAAGAATTTGCACACTTAGTTTATGACGGTCGCTGGTTTACCCCACTGAAAGATTCAATTCTAGCTGCAGCAGAGTCTTTCGCACAGCAGGCAACTGGCGAGGTGGTGCTTAAGCTTTATAAAGGCCATGTACATGCAGTGCAAAAGCAATCAATCAATAGCTTATACAGCGAAGATTTTGCCACATTTGGTGAAGATGACGTATATGACCAATCTCATGCGGAGGGATTCATTCGTCTATTCTCACTATCTAGCCGGATAGCGGCGTTAAACAAGCAAAAGCAGTCTTAAGGTAGGAGAGCGAGATGGCATTATGGGGCGGCCGTTTTTCATCAGGTCCTGATGAGGCATTTAAGCAATTTAATGATTCTCTGCCATTTGATTATCAATTGGCAGAGCAAGATATTGTTGGCTCTATCGCTTGGGCGGGTGCGCTAAAGCAAGTAGATGTATTAACTGAAAGCGAACATCAGCAGATCATCTCAGCGCTGAAACAGCTTTTGGATGAAGTGATTGCTGATCCGCGCAGTGTAGCAACCGCGGGACATGAGGATATTCATTCTTATGTTGAAGCTAAACTTATCGACAAAGTGGGTGATTTAGGTAAAAAGCTGCACACAGGTCGAAGCCGTAACGACCAAGTAGCCACAGACTTTAGATTGTGGAGCCGGAAAACGGCGCAGCAATTGCTTGTGGCACTGAGTTCACTCAAGCAAGCTCTTGTGGTACTCGCAGAGCAGGAGCTTGGTACTATATTGCCAGGCTACACCCATTTACAGCGTGCTCAGCCCGTGCTCTTTAGTCATTGGTGTATGGCCTACGTTGAGATGATTGAGCGTGATGAGTCGCGCTTAAATGATGCGCTTGAAAGGTTAAATGTGTGCCCACTTGGCTCAGGTGCACTAGCGGGGACTGCTTATCCTATCGATCGTGAAATGTTAGCTGTAAACCTTGGCTTTAGAGAAGCCTCTCGTAATAGTTTAGATGCGGTCTCTGATCGTGACTTTGTGGTTGAGCTACTCAGTTGTGCGTCTATTTCGATGATGCATTTATCTCGTTTTGCAGAGGATTTGATCTTTTACAATTCTGGTGAATCTGGATTTATTGATTTGGCCGACAGCGTGACGTCCGGCTCATCCTTGATGCCACAGAAAAAGAATCCTGATGCCTTAGAGTTGATCCGTGGCAAAACAGGTCGAGTTTTTGGCGCCTTTAGCGGCATGATGATGACGCTTAAAGCTTTGCCCTTGGCCTACAACAAAGACATGCAGGAAGATAAAGAAGGCCTATTTGATGCCATGCCAACTTGGCTTGCGTGTATTCATATGGCTGAAGCATGCGTTAAAGGCATTAAGGTTAATGGTGATAAGACGTTAGCGGCTGCAAAAGGTGGTCACGCCAATGCGACAGAGCTTGCTGATTATCTCGTTGCTAAGGGAATACCGTTTAGGGAAGGCCATCACATCGTCGGTGAATTAGTGCAGTTAGCAATTAGTAAGGGGCAAAACCTCGAGGATCTGAGCTTAGAAGAATTCCAGCAAGTCAGCGCAGTAATTGCAGAGGATGTCTACCCAGTACTAGAAATTGACGCTTGTATTGCCGCTCGTAACGCATTAGGCGGCACCTCATTGCCACAAGTGACCAATGCCATTAAAACGGCAAAAAAAAAGCAAAAAATCCTAGTGCGTGATGCCAATTTAGATGATGTTGAAGCCATTGCCGGACTGATCCAATATTGGGCTAAAGTAGGTGAGAACCTACCGCGAGCGAAAAGTGATATGATCCATAGTATCAATGAGTTTGCGGTAACAGAGGTCGGTGGCAGGGTGACAGGATGTGCATCTTTGTATATTTACGACACTGGGCTTGCTGAAATTCGCTCTTTGGGTGTAAATCCCGAGAGCGAAATAAAGGGACAGGGGCAACTTTTAGTCGAGCATTTACTGGTGAAAGCCAAAAAATTGGCACTCAATCGTATTATTGTGCTAACTAGAGTACCTGGCTTCTTTATGAAACAAGGTTTTAACAACTGTACCAAAGATAGCTTGCCTGAAAAAGTGATGAAAGACTGCGAGTTGTGTTTGCGCAAAGATAACTGTGATGAAATTGCGATGGATTTCATTATAAAACAAACATCTAGCTTAAGTATTCCATGTAAATTTGTGGCTTAACACTAAGCTTTTACAGAATCAGAAAGAGCGCTAGTAAGCGCTCTTTCTGTATGTAAATTAATCGATTGAAATTGGTTTAATAAATGTTGGCGTGTTTCGTGCTAAGTAAATCTCGATAATTTTTAGATGACTCACTTTTAGAGTTAAGACTAATTTGTAAATATTGAGGGAAATTTCATGATAAAAACAATCCTAGCGAGAAAAAATCAAGCTAAAACAACTGGTCAAGCAAAGCCACTTTCTGATAAGGTGATTCAATCTGTAAGTAAACTTGAGATGGTATCTGGCGCACGTGGAAGTGCAATAATTCCGCCTGGGTCTAAAGAACCGTACTAATGATTAATGTTAATTTATGACTTTTTTGGTATGAGTATAGGAGCCCTTGTAATATGGGGCTTCTTGATGGCCACACTGCTACATCTATTTTTTTATATACTAAAAGTCCAGAAAAATTTACAGCTACTCTTTGCTTCTATCCTGTTATTTACCTCCTACTTTGTAAGTGATTTTATCATTGCTTCTGATAGCTACAATACGGCTATTCACGGAATATTTGCTTTGTTTGATCTCTTTACCTTATTGATTCTTTTTCTAGTCGCGTATACTTTTTTTAAAGATGAAAAGCTCGAAGTTGGCGTTTTATATATTACGGTAGGTTTGGTTATTAATACTTTAATGTTCTTCTTTATGTTTATAGATACATATATTTATGAAAATGTAACACGCTGGTTCTTATGGTATTTATACTCATACATAGTGATTTCTGTGGACTTTATTATGGTTGCTTCTTTATTAGTCAATAAAGATTGGTTAGGTATTAAATGGGCTATAAGTAATGTGAGAGCTAAGGTAGCTTGAAACTTTAGTCGATTTAAATTGTAATTTTTACTTATTTATCATAGTCTTGTGTTTGTACCGCTTTTTCGTGCTTGCTGGTTATACATTGTCGAAATGTATATAACCGATTGGCTTTTAATTGTCGTTTGGCTTATTCCTAAGGACTTTCTTGGATTATACGCCATAATAAAAGAGCGGCGATGGCCGCTCGTTAAAACTGATATTCCACGCTCAACGTGAGTGCTGCGTGGCTTTCGTCTTCTTCCTGAGACTTATCTTGCCATGCTTTTACGCCAATTTTAGCAAGCGCGCCAAACACACCTTGTTGGTAACCGAGCTCGAGCTGGTTTCGCTCAACGTCTAATGTGTCAAATTCAACTCGCTTCAGTTTGGCATAAGCACCAATGCCATCTGTGCTGAAGTAATCTAACGCGAAAGTGAGGTTTTTAGCGTCCAATCCCGAGCTTGCTCCAAGCCAGAGGTCGCGTTCACGGTAGTTCGCTGAATCCACGGTATTGTCTCTTGGGCAAAGCGCGAGCTTTAGCTCGTCTTTACAATCAATGCTTGTATCTGAATATTCAATAAAGCTTTTAAGGCGATAGTCTTTACCACCCCAATAACTTTCAATACCTAGGGTGTACATTGGATTGCTTGGTAATGCACCACTGTCGTTATTGCCTGCAAGCTCACCGTATAAAGCGAGTGGTTGACTTGCTATCCGAGTGGAGTATTTGAAGTCAACGCTGGTGAGGCGTTGCGTTTGCTTTTCGCTTTCAAGGTTTTGTTGTTGATAAACAAAGTCGCTGGATGTTGTACTAAAGCCAAGCTCTAGCCCTTGAATTGGAAAAGCAGCCGCTCTAAACCCCCAAAAGTCGCCATCCTTTTTACTGGCTATATTTGGGCGTTGTTTTGCCATAATGGCCGTCACTTGCCAAGGACCAACGAAAGAGAAAAAGCTCGGTCCAATATAGTTGTTATTGGCACGACTTAAACGAACCGCCTTCATGGGGGCTGCGTTGTTTGAAAGCATCAGCGCATTTTCGTTGCTCGGGCCCCACCAGTAACTCAGTCGCTCAGCGCTGAGAGACCAATTACCAAACAACACTGCAAGGTGGCTGCCGTGGTGATTCACGTATTTTCCATCTTGGCTTTCATCTGCGTAGTTAACCGCAACTTTAGCGCTAACAGCACCGCCGGTAATAACGCCATAAGTACGCAAGCCTGAACGTTCATTTTGACGTTCACCAAAGCCTGTTGAGCGCTCTTCAGCACCGTTAAAATGTGCTTTTACACTACTGTATCTTTCTCTTTTTGCTTGTTTTAGTGCATGGCGTAAATGTGCCAATGCAAAGCTTGCGGTTTCAGAGAGATTGCTGTCATCAATAGCGGCAAGGTCATTAACAATGCCGCTCCACAACAGAGGATATTGATTAACTGGGCGATTTATCACGCCTTCTGCAACCAGTAAATCTATGCTGTGTTTAAGCTCACTTTGTGACACCTCTATCCAAGGTGAAGCATGCGCATAAGTACCAACCAATACGGCTAGGGATAATAGGCACTTTTTCATCCGTGTAGTTTTTCCTCTAAAGCTTTGGCAACCAGCGGGTGAACAAATTCACTGACATTGCCTTTATGAAGTGCAACTTCTTTTACTAAAGTTGACGAGATAAATGAATTCTTTTCAGATGGCGTTAAAAATACGCTTTCCAAATCGGGATGTAAACGGCGATTCATATTGGCCAGCTGGAACTCATAGTCAAAGTCAGACACCGCGCGAATACCGCGGATCAGCACGTTGGCTTTTTGCTCTTTCGCTAAATCAACGAGTAATCCTGAAAACCCAATCACCTTTACATTTTTATGTGACTTTAAAATTTCTTCAGCCAAAGCAACACGTTGCTCTAGTGAGAAACAAGGCTGTTTATTTGGGTTATGGGCAATTGCCAAGATCACGGTATCAAACATTTTTGCTGCACGTTTGATTAAGTCTTCATGTCCATTAGTGAGGGGATCAAATGTGCCAGGGTAGAGGGCGATGACTTTCATAAGCGTAACTATGTTGAATTTTTTTGTATGGTAACAAGGTTTTTTTGAAAAAACACTGGTCAGCTTTGTCGGATCTAAGCTTATCTAGAGGTAAAATTAGTGCTATTTTTTCACATGGAGCGCGCAATAGCCTATTAACACTAGCAATAGCGCGACCACGTTATCAACAAAGATAGAGAATCGTAATGAATACCAAGGAAAAAATAATACGTACCAGCATCGCGTTATTTAATTTGCATGGAGAGCGCGCGATTACGACAAACCATATAGCGTCCAGTTTGGGGATTAGTCCTGGCAATTTGTACTATCATTTTAAAAATAAAGAAGACATCATTCGGCAAATATTCGCGCTTTATAGCGAGCATTTAAATACGCACTTTAAGCCACTGGAGCAGCACAATGAGCCGCTTGAGCAGCTAACTCAATATTTAGACTCCTTGTTCGACCTGATGTGGCGTTATCACTTTTTCTACGACAATCTGACAGACATCTTGGCTCGTGATGATGAATTGAAAAAAAACTACATTGCTTTTCAGTCACGCTTACTTGAGCAAGTAAAAGCTGTGGTAATTGGTCTAAGAGATACAGGCGTGATCACCATAGATGATGACGATGCTAAAGAGCTCGCGCATATGTTGAAAATGACCGTTAGTTTCTGGACTCCTTATGTTAAAGCCAGAAGAATGACAGGCGTCCTTGAGCAACAAGATATATACAATGGTATTGTTAAAGTTCTGATGATTTTTAAACCTTACGCGACGCCCATGAGCGCACCGAAAGTGGCACAACTTCAGCAGCATTATCAAGCACTGGCAGAGGCGAGCTTACCGAGTATTGCTTAGCCTGAAATAATTAAGCGGGCCTTTTGCCTGGGTGAGCACGGCAAAAGGCTTTGTAGAGCACAAAGGGAAAAGGTTTGTTTATTTCCTAATCGGCTCTGAGTTTGATATACTCGCGCGCCCGAACTGTCCTCGGTCAGTGTGCGCCACGATAAAGTCCGCTTAGGTCAAATCAGTGCGTCATCGCAACCGATAATCGATCTGTAGTAGAGTGACTTTTATGCTTAAATTTATCGTCAAATTACATCCCGAAATTGCTATTAAGAGCAAATCCGTCCGTAAGCGTTTTACCAAAGTATTAGAGAAAAACATCAAAATGCTGTTGGTTCGCGTTGACGAAAACGTAAAAGTTAAAAATAACTGGGACAATATCTCAGTGACGAGCGAGCTAAGTGACGAGAAAACCCGTCTTGGTCTAATTGACCACCTTAAACGCACGCCAGGTATTGTGCAGTTTATTGAGGTGCAAGAAACACAGTTCGACACGCTTGATGATATCTACCAACAAACGATTGCTTTGGTTGAGCCATTGATCAAGGGCAAAACGTTTTGCGTGCGTGTAAAGCGCCAAGGTAAGCATGAGTTTACTTCAAGCGACGTGGAGCGTTATGTTGGTGGCGGTTTAAACCAAAATGTAGAGGGTGCCAGTGTAAGACTGAAAAAACCTGATGTGACGGTTAAAATCGAAGTCAAAGACAATAAAGCCTACATCGTTCGTCACCAGCACTTTGGTCTAGGTGGCTTCCCACTACCAACGCAAGAAGACGTGCTGTCTTTGGTTTCTGGCGGATTCGACTCGGGTGTTGCGACTTATCAAATGATGCGAAAAGGCGCGCGAACGCACTTTTTGTTCTTTAACTTAGGTGGCGCAGCCCACGAAATTGGCGTTAAGCAAGTGAGCCACTATTTGTGGAAACAATTTAGCTCTACCCACAAAGTTAAATTTATTACGATTGACTTTGAGCCGGTTGTTGCAGAAATTCTTGAAAATATCGAAAGCGGACAAATGGGCGTGGTACTAAAGCGCATGATGATGCGTGCAGGTGCTGTGGTTGCAGAGCGTTTAGGGATCCCTGCGCTGGTAACTGGTGAAAGTATTGGTCAGGTATCGAGCCAAACCTTGGCTAACCTTAACGTGATTGACCGTGTTACAGAGATGCTGATATTACGACCGCTTATTCAACACGATAAAGAAGAGATTATTCGTATTGCCAGAGCGATTGGCACCAATGAAATGGCAGAAGCAATGCCTGAATATTGTGGTGTGATCTCTCAAAAACCAACGGTAAAAGCACAGCTTCACAAGATATTAGCTGAAGAAGAAAAGTTTGACTTTGATGTATTGAATACAGTTGTAGCGAACGCGACGGTAAAAGATATTCGTGATATTGAAGCTGAAGCAAAAGAAGAAGTGAAAGAAGCGGAATCGGTAAGTGAATTACCTGACAACGCGGTGGTACTAGATATTCGTTCCCCTGAAGAGGAAGATGCAAACCCTCTAGAGCTAGATGGTGCACAAGTGATCCACTTACCTTTCTTTAGATTAGCCACTAAGTTTGGCGACTTACCACAGGACAAAGCATACTACTTGTACTGTTCGAAAGGCGTAATGAGCCAGTTACAAGCACTTATTCTGCATGAAAATGGCTATGCAAACGTCAAGGTGTACCGTCCTTAAAAAGCGTGTTAACAAGCGTTGGGTGAGACTTTAGGATTTACCCAACGTACGTCTTGTGGGGAGGCAAGAGGGCGCTTGTTATTGCTTATTTATACGACTAATATAGTCGATATAAAGACCAGTTAAGAGACTGATTTTATGACCACTAGAATATTAGCAGATGTTGCTGCGAGCATTACTGAACTAAAAGCAAACCCTATGAAAGTTGCAACAAGTGCTGACGGAGAACCTGTCGCTGTGCTTAATCGAAATGAACCTGCTTTTTATTGTGTGCCTGCAGAAGCATACGAGATAATGATGGACAGGCTCGAGGATCTTGAGCTACTCGCTATTGCTAAAGAGCGTGAATCTGAAGAAAGTATCTCAATAAATATTAATGATTTATAAACTCGGTTTTAAAAAGAGTGCACTCAAAGAATGGAGTAAACTAGGCTCTACCCTGCAATCGCAGTTCAAGAAAAAGTTAATTGAACGCCTCAAGGATCCCCATGTGCCAGCGTCGAAGCTATCTGGTGCTGACAACATGTACAAAATAAAACTACGCCAATCAGGTTACCGCCTAGTCTACAAAGTTGAAGACGACATTATCGTTGTAACTATGCTAGCAGTGGGAAAGCGTGAACGTAGTGATGTTTATCATAAGGCTATGAAGCGAATAAAAGATGATTGAGTTTCTAAAGGAATCGCTGTGTAATACCAATTGAATTAATTCTTCAATCAATTTGAAGGGTGAAATATCATATTAGCTTCGTTAAAAATTTCTCATTTAGAACAACTAAATAGCAAAATTTTTGCCTTGCTACTAAAGCTATTTCCCCGCTTCAAAATAGCTCATTTACTTAATGCAATTGGTATAAATAGTTTTGTGGGAGGCGGTTTACCCGCCGAGAAGTTAAGTCTATTGTCGCGCTAGCTGCCAGCGCTTATTCACTTCCTCAAGTAACTGTTGATTAAACGGCACATCGATATTTTGCTTCGCTGCTAGCTCACAAATATACCCGCACATGGCGTCAATTTCTGTGCGTCTGTTATTCGCGATATCCTGATTCATTGAAGAGCGATTGTTTGCAGTTTGCGCCATTACGGTGTAAGCAAGCGTGACTAGCTCGCTAAGCGCTAAGTTCACGCCTGTACTTGTGGCCACAAGTTGTACTTCATTCATTAAATTAAGGATTTGGGCCGCGTATTTGGGCTGTCTTAGCTGACCATTTGCGACTTGTTCCAATGCACTTAACGGGTTAATGGCAATATTAACCGCCAGCTTTTTCCAAAGTGTTGGCATGATGTCAAACGTGGTTTGAGCATTGTCAAATGTGCTAAACAGTTGCGAGAATACGCGCTGGTAGTGGCATTCAGCTGGTAAATTTAACGGCCCAAACCAAGTTGCACCTTGTCCTGTATGATGCACAGTGTCTGCGACTTTATAGCCTGCGATGGATGTGCTTAAGAAGTAGGCTGATTGTGTTTTATCAAGCGCTGCTAACTCACCAGACCAATCTACCATGCCATTATGACTAAGGATTAGCGTTGCATTTTTTGAAAGTGTAGGGCGAAGCGCTCGGAGTGCTTCGATGACCTGATATGCTTTAACGGGAATGATTAGCGTATCTATACTGCTGGCAGGGAGTTCTGCAAGTGTTTTGGTGCTGCATGGGATGGTTTGTTGAATACTTGCTGTTTGATAGCGATAAGTCGCCGCGCGTTTATTTCGAGTGATCAGCGTAATTTGATGAGATTGACTAAGGTGCTGGGCGAGCAGTAATCCTATCGCCCCTTCACCTAAAATATGTATATTAGCCATGTTTTCTGTTGCGCCAACTTGCCCAAATATAAAATAGAACAAAATAACTGACCGCACCGGCTAAATCAGCGAAAAAATCAGCGGTAGATGCTTGGCGATACGGTAATGAATGTTGCATCCACTCAATTCCTGCACCATACAAGGACAGCAGTACTATGTGTGTCCATACTTTCACTTTAAAAGCATGGTGAGAGATAAACGCAAGCACAAAAAATACACCAAAATGCGCCACTTTATCGATATTTGGGAACAGCTTTGGAGACAAGCTAATTTCCTTTGCGAATAGCACCGTACATATAATTAAAGAGATAATCAAAAGAGCTTTATAAACGCGCCGTGTCACAATACATCCTACTTCTGTATGACTAAGCGAGCAGTATACCATCGAAAACTGTCCATTGGGTGAACATCCTAATACGCTGTTTAAAAACTTAAAGTAACTCAAATTAAGCATAAACTGCTATAATCGAGCCAAAATGACTTTAGGAGAGAAGCATGCCTTCATTTGATATTGTATCTGAAATTGATATGACAGAAGCAAAAAATACTGTAGACAACGCGGTTCGCGAGCTTGATACGCGGTTTGATTTTCGTGGCGTAGATGCATCAATCGAGCTTAACGGTGAAATGATCAACCTTAAAGCGGAAGCAGAACAGCAAGTTATGCAGTTGTTCGATATGTTAGTGGGTAAAGCGGCAAAGCGTGGCCTTGATGTGGCAAGCTTTGAGCTAAAAGACATTGAACGTTCAGGCAAATACGTATCGCGCAAGGTGGCGTTAAAACAAGGCATCGACAAAGAGATGGCGAAAAAACTGGTTAAGCTTATTAAAGACTCAAAAGTTAAAGTTCAAGCATCAATTCAAGGCGATACGGTGCGTGTAACGGGTAAAAAGCGTGACGATTTGCAAGAAACGATGCAATTGATTCGTACCGGTGAGCTTGGCCAACCATTTCAATTCAAAAACTTCCGCGACTAATTACGCTTTACTCCATTCCAAAAGTGCATAGATTGCACTTTTGGATTTCTAGACGTCCATTGACAATCATTCCGAAACCCAAGACAATAGCCTCGCATTTTCAAGGTGCTGTACACAACCTAGTGTGGTTGCTAAGTGTATAGATAATCGGGAAACTGGTGCGAACACAAGGGAACATCTAATTGCGTGAATCAATAATAAATTGAGTAAGACAGTTTATTACACGTGATTAGCTTGGATCGGTTCTATGCCAGCGCTGCCCCCGCAACGGTAGAGTGAACTGCTAATCTGCAGATTTACTGAGCCCGGAGACCGGCCTTGAAACAGTCACTTTGTGTTCTTGTACGGTGGGTACAAGTTAGGGGAAACCATGTTAAATAAAACTGCTCTAAGCGCGGCGATAGCGACGGCGCTCTCTTTTTCAGCATTTGCGGATCAAAATGTTGAACATATCACTGTTACTGCCAATAAATTTGAACAATCTCTAGAAAGCGCACTGTCTGCCATTACGGTTATAGGTCGCGCTGAAATTGAAAAAAGCAATGTTCAAGATGTCGTATCGCTACTCGATAATGTCGCTGGTATTCAAGCTGTTAGAAACGGTGGCTTTGGCCAAAGCGTGAGTTTATTCCTACGCGGTAATGACGCTAAGCATACGCTAGTGTTAATCGATGGGGTTCGAGTGACGGATGCAAACTCCGGTGACAATTCGCTCACTAATTTACCACTTAATAGCATCGAAAGAATTGAGATCATTCGTGGTGCCAAAGCTGCGATTTATGGTTCAGATGCCATTGCTGGCGTGATTAACATTATTAGTCGCGAAGGGAATAACAATACTATCGCGTTTACGACTGGGAGTAACAATTACTCCAAGACCGAAGCGACGGTAAATTACAAAAAAGACAAGTTTAGTATTGCAGCTAATGCGGGTTACACTCATACCGATGGCTATGATGTGATTGAGAAAGACCCTGAAGCTGCAATCACAAAAAACCATGACCGTGATGGATATTATAACGGTAATGCCGGTTTAAATGTGCAGTATGGTGATGAAGAAAGTGGCATTTTTAGCTTACGTTCACAGTACAGTGAAGGTGAGGGGGAGTATGACTCTTTTGGTAGTGATGCTTACCGTTTCCATAACTACACCAATAAGTTGGCGTGGAAAAGACGTACTGATAAGTTTAGCCAAAGTGCGTCATACAGCTTAGGTAAGGAACAAAATGTTCAAATCGGTAATAGTGCTGACGATAACGCTTATGTCACCAAACGCAGCCAATTTGAATATCAGTCGCAATATAGTTTAACTGAAGCTTTGATCTTCACGGGTAACTTTACCTTTCTAAATGAAGATGTTGGTGATTCTACCGCCTCTTTTTCAGAGCCTGAGCGTGATAATTTATCTTTAGCACTCGGTGGGTTTTACAACGATGAAAATTGGCTGGCAGAGGTTGTACTGAGAACGGATGATTATGATTTTCATGGTCGTGCAAACACCTACACGGTTGCTGTCGGCAAGCAACTCATGGATGGCCTAAGTGTTAAGTTGAATCATGGTACTGCCTTTAGAGCACCTTCTTTATCACAGGCGTTTGTGATTGATAGTCCTTACTATTTACCTAACCCAAATATTAAGCCAGAAGAAGCTACTAATAACGAAATTATTGTTACATGGAGCGGCGAGAACTTCCGTGTGGAAGCTGCGGTATACGATAACCGTATTACCGATAAAATCGTTTATCAGCAAAATGATAAATGGAAATACATCCCTTACAATGTTCAGCGCGCTGACTTTGAAGGTGCTGATCTTTCTGTTGAAATTGAAGACAACTTTGGTATCGAGCATACGGTAAATGTGAGCTATGTGAGTGCTAAAGACGCAGATACCGATAAGCAATTACAGCGCAGAGCGAGACGCACCTTAACTTATTCAGTCAGTAAAGAGTGGGAAAATGTCGACGCAACACTGACCTTAGTCCATAGAGGTAATCGCGACGATAAAGTATGGGGAGCTGAAGGTGCATATACAGTGACTTTACCGTCATATACGCTGTTTAACTTAGCTGCTAACTATACGTTTTTCGACGGATTCAAGTTAAATGGCCGTATTGAAAACTTAACCGATAAGCGTTATTTCAATGCCACAGCGGGCGAAGCAAAAGATGGCTCTTTACTGGGCTATAAGCCACTAGGTAGACAAGCCTACGTTGGTGTGAGCTACAGCTTCTAATACGTTAAAAGCTTTTCAATACCCAGAGTGATCCATCGTGAGTAATGGATCACTTTTCTTATTTATCATTTAGTTGCATTACATTTGTAACTGGTGTTCTGCCTTATGTGTGGTTGATAATAGATTTGATTTGTATTATTACTACCTTAAGGAAAAGAACATGAAGTCACTATTATTTGGGTTACTCACGCTTGGGATTGTCACATCAGCGCAAGCTTCGCTACCTGAAAACCAGCTTGAACCTCAATTTTCAACACAATCAATGGCGGGCGATTTCGCTTGGTTTAACGCGCCATCGCAAACCTGTAGTCGGATCCGCAGCATGATGTACTATCGTCACCCCGGCAACGATCACCTAACGCCTATATCTGTGCCTGTGATTTATACCGGTGGCGAGTGTTGGTCTACTGGCAGGACAACATCTAGCCAAGGTCCAAAGGAAATGTATACGCAGGTTTCAGATATTATTCATCAGCAATTTTCGAATGTGGAACATAACTACAAAGAGTTGACGACCGATATCGTCAACAATATTGCCGCACAATCTAGTTCAAATAAAGTGAGCCACACGACTAGCCTCTACGGCACTATGCATATGAAAATCGCAGGTAGAGTTGATGCGCAAAATAAAGTACCGGTGTTGATCGATGGTTTCGATTTGAAGTCTTACGCTAAGTTCCGTAAGAAGCAGCTTGGGATGAATATTTATATCCATGTCTATATTAACAACGAAAATGTCACCATCAAAGGTAAGTATGATGTACGTACCCAGCAGCTTGAGTTAGATCCTTTAATTTCTAGCTTTAAGCCTGTGGTGACGACAAAAGTAGAGCTGCCGTGGATCCTCGATTTGATAGATACCTTGACTCCGGGGATTTTTGACAAGCTTTATACTGAATTTAGCCGTATTGTGATTGATGTGTTTGAATTCTTAGGTGTGGATATGAGCGAAGATATTCCGCAGGTCATTAAACACAATGCCCAGTTAATCAATTCAGGTGTTGTTCCGCTTAAAGGCTTAGATACCTTAAGACCTGGTGATACTGCGAATTTAGAAATGGAAGTAACGCGTGGGCATTTGCGGATTAAAGATGGCCGCACTAGTTTTTATGTATTTGCTATACCTATGTTGCCGTAAGGCGTAAGCCGAACGCAATCTATTGCGTTCGGCACACAAGTTTAGTGCTTTAAATTTGCCGCAAAATAGCTTTCAAATTTTGCAATTTTAGGGGCAATCATCACACTGCAATAGCCTTGGTTTGGGTTTTCAGTGTAATAATCTTGGTGATAGTGCTCAGCAGGATAAAATTCAGGCGCTGGGCTAACTTCAGTCACTATTTTTTCACTTAACTGGCTTTGAAGCTGCGCAATACAATCTTGAGTTTGCTGCTGTTGCTGCTGGTCATGATAAAACACCACACTACGGTACTGAGTACCAATGTCGTTGCCTTGGCGGTTCAACTGCGTTGGATCATGCAGAGTAAAAAACATATTAAGCAAAGTATCAAAGCTGACAATATCGGCATCAAATTGCAGTTGGACTACCTCAGCATGGCCACTGTCTCCCCGACATATCATTTGATAGGTGGGATTATCTGTGTGGCCACCTGCGTAACCTGATTGCACTGACTCAACGCCATTGACGCGGCGAAATGCCGCATCAATACACCAAAAACAACCACCACCAAAAGTTGCTGTTTGTAAAGTTGCCATTATACCTCCTGCTCAGGATGTTGTTGCGACTGCTCCTCAAGACGTTTTGTCGTCTCTTCTGGAGATTGCGTCTTCTTAGCTAGTAAAGTATAGGCGGTTGGGATAACAAACAAGGTTAAAATGGTGGCAACACTGACACCTGCAAAAATCACGACACCGATCACCATGCGGCTTTCGAATCCTGGGCCTGTTGCAAACACAAGCGGGATGGAGCTCATCACGGTTGTTAGCGAGGTCATGATAATAGGTCTTAATCGCTGCGCTGCAGCATCGACAATGGCTTGTTCGAAGGCAATGCCTTTGTCACGCAATTGGTTAGCAAATTCCACGATTAAGATACCGTTTTTGGCGCTAAGGCCAATCAACATGACAATACCAATTTGGCTATAAATATTTAGCGTGCTGTCGGTGATAAATAATCCATACATCGCACCGACTAAGCCCAGCGGTACGGTGAGCATGATAACCAGTGGATGGACAAAGCTTTCAAACTGTGCGGCTAATACCAAGAAAGTAACGGTGAGCGCCAGAATAAACACATAGGTCATTGCTGATGCACCTTCATAAAACAGCTGTGATTCGCCTTTGTAGTCGATGGCGCCGTCGATATCATTCTCTTCGGCGGCAACTTTATTTAAAAAGTCGAGGGCTTGCTCCAGTGTATAGTCGCCAGCGAGGTTTGCCGTGATAGTGATTGCGCGCATACGGTTGTAGCGGTTTAATCGAGAAGCTGTGGCTTCTTCTTTTATGGTGATCAAACTGTCTAATGGCACGAGCTCATCGCTACGAGATTTCACATAAATATCAGAAATATTATCTGGGGCAGAGAAGTCGGCTTTGGTGCCTTTTAAGATCACATCGTATTCTTCACCGCGGTCAATAAAGGTGGTAACACGACGTTGTCCCAGCATGGTTTCTAGCGTTTGGCCTATAGCACTTACCGACACGCCTAAGTCTGCAGCTTTGGTTTTATCAATGCTTATCAAAAACTGTGGGAAGGTTTCTTTGTAATCGTGATCGAGACGAACCAGTCCTTTATTTTCTCGTGCGCGTTCTAGAATGCGATCGCGCCATGCAGCTAACTCATCGTAGTCGTTACCTTGCAGTACAAACTCAATAGGGCGTGAGTTACCGCCGCCGCCAATACCACGGCGCATAATAGCGAAGGCGCGAATATCTGTAACATCTTGCATTTTACCGCTGATCTCATCCATGACTTCCCAAGTAGAGCGTTTTCGCTCATCCCAGTCTGGCATGCCGATAATAGCAACACCGCCTTGACCACCCCAACCAGGCACCCGAATAAGCACGCGGCTAAGTTCCTCTGAGTCTACATAAGGTAGTAGGCGCTCTTCAATTTTTGCCATATTTTGCGAGTTGTTTTCGTAGCTTGCCCCTTCTGGGCCATTCATCATAACGAAGAAAGTACCGCGGTCTTCTTTTGGTGTCAGTTCAGACGGGATCTGTTTAAACAGGCTGTAGCTGGTAAAACCCGCCAGTGCCAACATCACGATCAGGCTGTATTTGCGCGATAAGTTGTCTTGTAAAACACGGCGATATCCTTGTTCTAGTCGTCCAAATTGACGGTCCATCCACTGACTAAAGCGGTTTTCTTTATTGCTGGGCTTTAATACTTTGGAGCAAAGGGCAGGAGATAAGGTCAACGCGGTAATACTGGAAAACAGCACCGCAGCACTTACTGCAAAGGCAAATTCGGTAAATAGGGCACCAATACGACCATCCATAAAGACTAAGGGAATAAACACGGCAACCAAAACCAGCGTTGTGGCAATGATGGCAAAGCCTACTTCTCGCGCGCCACGGTATGCCGCCAGTAACTTGGGTTCGCCAAGCTCGATGCGGCGGTAGATATTTTCTAGCATTACAATGGCGTCATCGACCACAAGGCCGATGGCAAGCACAAGTGCAAGCAGCGTCAGCAAGTTGATAGAATACCCCATGGCCAGTAAGAACATAAAGGTTGCAACTAAGGCTACCGGCACGGTAACAGCAGGGATCAGCGTAGCGCGGATATTGCCAAGGAAGATGTAGATAACGAGTACCACCAACGCCATGGCAATCGCAAGTGTGCTGTATACTTCAGCAATGGACTCACGGATAAAAATAGAAGAATCGTAGCTGTCTTCTATGGTGGTGCCTTGAGGCAGGTTGCGCTTTATTTTTTCAAGCTCTTTACGAGCGTTGTCGACCACTTCTAGCGTATTGGCTTTGGCTTGCTTAACAACACCAAGGCCAATCATATTTTTACCATTACCACGGAAGGTACTTTCGTCGTCAGCGGCTTCAAGTACCACCTGCGCGACTTCACCAAGTCGCACCAAATAGCCTTGTTCACCGCGCTTAATTACTAGGTTGTCAAAGTCTTCTTGAGTCTTATAGCTTCTGGCAATACGAACAGAAAAATCACGGTCAACGGATTCAATTTCGCCAGCGGGTAATTCTACGTTTTCTCTGCGTAGCACTTGTTCAATATCACTGCTTGTGACTCCACGAGCGGCCATCGCCTTTCGGTCTAGCCAAATCTTCATGGCGTATTGACGTTCACCGCCAATACGTACATTCGATACGCCATCAACAACCGCCAGACGGTCAACGATAAAGCGCTGGGCGTAGTCTGAAAGCTGCAAGGTATCCATGGTTTCGCTGTTGAGTACAAACCAAGCGATAGGGCTTTCGTCGCTGTTTGATTTCGATACTTCAGGCGGCCTAACTTGCTCTGGCAACCTATCCAGCGCTCGAGAAACGCGCTCACGCACATCATTTGCAGCAGCGTCGATGTCGCGATCGATATTAAATTCGATAGTGATATTGGAACTACCATTGCGGCTACTGGAATTTATGCTTTTGATCCCTTCGATCCCCGAAATCCGGTTTTCTAATACTTGGGTGATCTTGGTTTCTACTACTTCCGCTGATGCGCCTGTGTAGTTAGTGCTTACACTGACTATTGGGGTTTCAATATCAGGATATTCGCGCAGCGGTAGCATAGTAAATGCCACTAAGCCAAAGGTCAGCAGCAGTAAGTTAATAACGATCGCGAAGATCGGGCGCTTTACCGCCGTATCAGTGATTCTCACGTCGCCTTACCCCTTTATTTCAACTTTTGAGCCTGAGCGGATCTTCAGGGTGCCTTCCGTGATCACCTGTTGTCCCTCTGTAAGCCCCTCATCGATAGCTACCCAGCCGCTAAAGCGAGTTTGCAGGTGCACTTCACGTTGTTGCGCTTTACCTTGGTCGTCAATGACAAATACAAAATGCTTATCTTGTCTTGGTATGATGCTTTTTTCTGGCACCACAAGGGCTTGTAATCGAGCCAGTTCCAATCCCATGTGTAGTAGCATACCTGGGCGGAGTTTATGGTCTAGATTGGTGAAACTTGCTGTCACTCGTACCGAGCGCGTTTGTTCATTAATACGCGGGTCAATATGGGAGACCTTACCGGTAAATAGTTGCTCTGGGTAAGCTTCACTTTGTGCATTCACTTGCATACCAAGCTGTAGTTGCGCTAGGTATTTTTCTGGTACCTGAAAATCCACTTTGATGATGCTAATGTCATCGAGTGTGGTGATCACAGTATTGTTGTTTACGAAGCTACCGATAGAGATATTTCGAGTACCCAATAATCCATCGAATGGCGCATAAATGGTCATCTCGGCGAGTTTTGTTTTGGTGGCTTCCAATTGTGCCGTTAAGGTGTCAACCTTTGCTGATTGTGCTTCTAATTGAGAGCGAGCCGCCGATTGGGTTTTTGCGAGGTCTTTAAGGCGGTTTAGTTGTCTAATTTCTTCCTTTAGCGTCACTTTCAGCGCTTCGATATCGAGCTTCTCTTCGGCATCACGCAACTGGACTAGCTTGTCACCTTTTTTTACTACGTCTCCGTCATCGAAAAAGAGGGCTGCCACATAGTCGCTTTGGGCGCTACTCACGTTGATTGCTTGATTTGCTCTGGCGGAACCAATAGAGTGAACAGCAATAATACGCTCCTCTTTAGTTACGGTATGAGCTTGAACGGAGGTTACGGGTGCTGAGTTGCCACTCATTTTGCCTTCCGAGGCTGGTAAATATAAATAGCCGCTGATGACGACTAGCACTACAATGATAAAAGGAAACAGTGCTTTTCCTGATTGATGACGCATAAAAGTGACCCAGATTATAATTTGTCTCTAGTTTACAAAATTAAAGGCTAACAAAGTCGACGGCATATCCTGTAAATTTGTGCATTAAACGAAAATGTAATTCAATTTAAGTGTTTGTACCTAAATTAAATATTATGAAACGCAGTCATTCATGTAAACGATGCATCACAATACGTAAATTAGTCGCATGGGCGATCATCATGTATATCTTTTATGCTTGGTATACCCATGCTTGAAGCAAAACTACGTGCAACCGCTGACCGCAATGGCGTTGAATTTATGCTGGTTGGTGCAATTGGTTTGGTTGTTATCATGCTTTTTGTCAACTTGCGTGGTACAGCTATTACTATTGTAGAAATATTTCTTGCCAGTGCCATGTTAGTGGCTATTTTTGTTGGCTTTCTTAAAAGTCAGCAACCATATTTTAGTTTATACTTTACAGAACAAGAGTTTAGGTATGTGCATAAATATGGAGCTTGGCCGCTATCCATTGTAAACTTCCACTCCAGCGGCATTCCCAAAGTTCAACAAGGTGTTGAAACACTTGAGTTAAATGCAGTTGGTATTAAACTTAATGATATTGATGCGTTTTTATTAAATTTAACACCTCGACTTGCGGGTAAATTATTGATCGAGCAGCGGCATATTTTTTTACAAGCTGTTAAAATGCATTGCGAAAATGGCAACTGCCCATCTGAATGGTTGATAGAAGAAACCGTTTTTCGCTCCAAGGCGGGAAAAGAATATACTGGTTTAATGGCAATGTTTGCAAACCGGATGGATAATTTAAAGACAGTGACGGGATATGATTTATTGATCCCCGCGACTGCCTTAGACAGGGATATTTGGCAATTTTCAGTCATGTTAAACCGCTGGAAACTTAACCCTAAAGAGGTGGTAAAAGCATTGTTAGAAGAACAAACCACCTACTGAAGATGTAACAGGATACACCAATATGAGCTTAGAAACGGCCTATATTAAAAGTGGGCGTAATACCATTATTCACAAAGAGAAGAAGTTAGATCTTGTGATTGTAAATGGTGAAGCACACCCAAAAATCAAGGTGACTGCAAACGGCTTGGTGCCTTTTAAGGAAGAGCTGCCGAGAAATCGAAGAGAGGCTAAAGAGCGTTATTTAGAAGTCGTCCACGTTTCGAGTATTGATGTGTTTGGTGAAGTGAAGCGGTTGTTGTTTATTCAGGCTTTAGATGGTCGAGAATACAAAGTAGATTATAGTAAAGTTGGCACTAAGTTGTTTGTGCGGATACATCAAGAAAGTTATCTATAATTCAAAAGGAATAATATGAATGCATTCAAGGGAAGTTGGGTTGTACTTGCACTAATATTAACGGGTTGTGGTGGAGGCTCTGGGAGTGATGAACCGAGTCAAGTCAGTGCGTCGGTTAATGCGGGTGCTGATATCCAAGTGACCGAAAAAACAGAAGTCACCTTGAATGCTCAAGCATCACCTGCTGGCGGCACCTTTAACTGGCAGGTTATCTCTGGTGCAAACGTCAGTGAATTTCCAATTACGGAGCAACAAGCCGCTTTTGTTGCACCGGATATCAAAGCCGATGTCAATTTACTTATTCAGGTTGACTATGTTGCGCCTGATGGCAGTCTTGCAAGCGACCAAGTGACGGTTGCTATCAAATCTAACAACCAATTACCTATACCAAGTATCAGCCAAACTGCACCGGAAACACTACCAGCCAAATATAAAGATACTATTGTCCTCAGTGGCGCAGGCTCCTCCGATCCAGACGAAAATGGCCAAGTGGTTGCTTATCAATGGCAACAAGTGAGTGGTCCCACAACAATACAGCCAATTGGTTTGAATACAGCTACTTTATCTTTTGTCCACCCATTATTGGCTACCTCTCAGGCGTCAATCTGGCAGTTGACGGTTACCGATGATGAAGGCGGACAAGCCAGTACCCAGTTTACCCTCGGGCTACTTGAGAATTCGGATGTAGTAGTGGCGGATGCTGGGAGCGACCAGCAAGTGCAAGAGTTTGATGAGGTCACGCTTGATGGTTCAAACAGTGATACGGTATCTGGTCAGAAACAGTGTGTATGGCGGCAAGTGACGTCTGGCACTCAGGTAGCATTAAGTTCTGTTACCGGGTGTTCAACAACTTTTAACGCACCAGATCAAAATATTTTGTCGCAAGTGGAATTTGAGCTGACCGTTACTGACTCACAAAACCGTTCAGCTACCGACACCGTGCGCATTGATATAGAGAAAAAGCCATTAGGTAAACTAAACGACAGTGGCCAAACCGCGTGTTTTAACAATACGGATGTGATCACCTGTAGTATGACGCAGTTTACGGCTCAAGATGCACAGCGTGGGCGTGATAATTTTGCCACTCAGGTGGCGAAAGAAGGCAGTGGTCGAGCAGGTTTTGACTTTACCAAACTAAATCGCTTTGCGGATGAACTGCCTGATGACGCTACCGACTTTGCTTGCGTTCGTGATAACGTCACGGGACTTATTTGGGAAGTAAAAGAAGCGAGTTCGGGTACATTACCAAACACTTCTTCTCGCAACGCACAAAATAGTTATACCTGGTATGTTGAGGTAGATGGAGCGATTGCCGAGGGGAGTGTGCAGGCCGCAGCAAATACAACCTGCCCGCAGGATAGTCACTGTGGTATTCAAGCTTTGATTGATGAAGTAAATAACCCTGCCGTTGGAGAGCAAAGTTACTGTGGTGGTAACAATTGGCGCTTACCAACTTATATGGAACTACTTGGACTACTAGATTACGGCAGTGCAGGTACTGCGGTGATAGATGAAGCGCTTTTCCCTAACTTACCTAGCACAACAACACTTGGTCATCGCTATTACTGGACCTTGCAGTCGAGTTTAGATGGTACCGGTGGCACGCTGAGAAGGGCTTATGTTATCGACATGGATACGGGCAATGATTTTGCAGTAGAAAAGTCTAGCAGCGCATTTGTTAGGTTGGTTAGGAATCCTTAGGGAGCGTGGTATGAAAATTATTACAACTATACTATTTACTCTGTCATTCACGGCTGTTTGCCAAGCGCAAACTTGCGTTGGTACTGGCTCCAATACCAGCCGTTATACGATAAATAGCAACGGTACAGTGCTGGATAGCCAAACGGGATTAATGTGGCAGCGCTGCAACTTTGGGCAAAGTTACAACGCGACTTCTCAAAGCTGTGAAGACAATGCTCAGCAACTTACTTGGCAGCAGGCATTGGTGGTTGCCAACGAAGACCAATTTGCAGGGTTTACAGACTGGCAAGTACCTAACGTTAAAGAGCTTGCCAGTATTGTGTATCACGAGTGTGTGACTCCAGCGATAAACATAACGGTATTTCCAACGACCAAAAGTAATAATTACTGGTCTGCGACGACCCAGACTAGTCAACCTCAGTTTGCTTGGGTGTATCAGTTTGCTGATGGTAAAAATAATCCAACTATTAAAACTGCGGATGCCTTTGTCAGGTTAGTGAGATACTATCAATAGCCCTTAGTTAGTGGTATTGCTACTGCCTTTAATGCTGACGGGTATGGATCTCTAATATTGCCAGTAAGACATAGCTTGTTACTTTCATCCGTCTAAAATGGCTTTGGGATTGTTTGATCTTTTGGTACTCTCCTGAAGCACCCCTTTCCCGTCTTACGTTCTGCACACAGGAGGCCATATGAATCGATTACTCAGCGCGATAGCCTTGTCTTGTGCCGTATTGGCGTCTTCCGTACATGCAAAAAATAAGTGCGATGTTGAACTTGGGCATGGTCTTATCATCACCGACAACGAAATTCGTATCGTTGATGATGGTCAGACTCGAATCCAAATCAACAATGATAGTCAGCTCTTTATTCTAGGTCGCTGGATTGAGTTAGATCCGGAAGGGGAGAGAGTTGTGCGCGAGTACTCTTTAGGAATACGGGATACCGTTCCTGAGCTGGTAAATCTGGCAACCGATGGCGTCAACCTCGGATTGAGTGCGATTGAGCAGGTGGTTGAGGGAATGTCCGACAAAGAGCCCGAAGTGCTCAAAACGCAGTTGCAATACGTTGAACGTGCGCTGATGGATAAGTTTAAGCGTGGAGATGATTTCTTTTTTATCGCACCACAGTCACTTTCTAAAATTGATGATTTTTTTACTAAAGAGATCAGCCAAAAAATTCACTCTGCTGTTCATGGTTCGTTGGGCTCTATTTTAGTCTCTTTGGGGGATGCATTTAAATCTCGCGAAGGGAATATCGAAGATCGCATTAACGATATGGGACAACGCATGGAGATTATTTCGAAAGAGATAGATAAATCGCTGCAGAAAAAAGCCCATCAATTAGAAGAAAAAGCAGAAGAATATTGCGAGTGCTTAAACACCTTAGATCAAACGGAAGAAAAACTACAGCGCATAGTACCTGAGCTAGTTGCTTACGATCTCGTCCAGATCCGCTCATAATCCATAGCAACTTTTGGCATTGTCTCGGCTGAGTTTATGCCAAGTTGACGATATGCCTATCACGTCTAAATAATCCTGCCATATTTGCCAATAGCTTTTTTGCATAAGAGAAACCGGATAATTCGAACCTAGCATTAGGCTCTCTTCTCCCGCATGTGTGATTAAGTGAGTAAGCCACTCAGAGAGTGGGAGTGGGTTTGCTAACATTTCGTGGCCAGAGCACTTGATCATGACATTATTAAGCGCTCCAATGCGCCTTAATATATCTGTACAAGGGCTGTTAGCGTCAATAAACCCTGCATGGTTAAATACGATTTTAAGGTCAGCTTTTTGTTCTGCAAGTTGTAATAAAAGGTCGACTTTTTCGCTTTGTTTAAATTCTAATTGCGCCTCAAAATGTAGTCCGTGCTCGGCAAGACTGGTGAGATTTTTGAGCACGAAAGGCGCGGATAAACGTTGGCTATCACTGCCTTCGGTGATGTCTCTTATCGCCACGAGATGAGGATGTGCTAACTGTGCTATGGCTGCACTAAATTGCTCAGGCGTTGCGTTAATAGGGGCGTAACCGACGGCTTTAAAAGGAAAGCTGCTTAGTTCCTGATTTAACCAATGTAATTCGTTGATGGGATTGTGATTATCAAAACCGGCTTCCACATGCACCAAGGCTTCGAGTGTAAACTGTGCATGTTGGGGAAGACTAGTAAGGGTATGATTCTGCCTTATTTTTTCCAGATTAGGCCAAGCGGGCGGGTCGTGTTTGAGCCAAGAATATTGTCCTAACGCTAAATCGAAAAAGTGTAGGTGGCTATCAATAACTCTCAGACTCATCACGCATTCCTTTTTTACTGTGCAGTATAACCGCCATCAATGCTTTGTAGGCTACCTGTGATAAAGCTCGCATCCTCACTTAGCAAGAAAGCAACCAGCGCTGCAACCTCTTGCGGTTGCCCTAATCTACCCAATGGCTGCAACTGGGCTTCTTCTGCAACAATTTCTGCTTTATCAGCGCCGCTGCGCGCGCAGTAACTATCAATGGCATGATGGAATAACGGAGTTTCAATTGTGCCAGGGCACACTGCATTCGCGCGAATGTTAAATTTGGCGTAATCCAATGCTGTGGTTTTCGCCATCGAAGCAAGTGCACATTTAGAAAGGTTGTAAGCGAAAGAGTTAGGTTTACCAATAATTGCCTGATCCGAAGACATCAATACGATGCTACCGCTACCTTGTGATTTCATGCTTGGTAATACGGCTTGTATGGCAGCGTAAGCGCCTTTCACATTCAATGCAAAAAGGGCGTCAAGTGTGGCTTCGTCGGTATCTTCGATTGTTGCACTCAGATGTTTCCCCGCGTTTGAAACAAGCGCATCTATTTTCCCCGTTTCTGCGACTATATCTGCGATTGTTGCTTTTACATCGGCGACTTTACTGACGTCACAATGGCGAAAAATCCCTTGTTCACTGGGCTGAATATCGAGGTTATAAACGGTGTATTGTTGCGATAGCAGCTTGTTGACAATGGCGGCGCCAATGCCAAAGCTGCCACCGGTAACGATGGCAACTTGGTTCATCATTAGTGTCCGCAGCCGCCAGCAGCGTGTACGTGACCATGTGAAATTTCTTCTGCAGTTGCTTCGCGTACAGAAAGGATCTCAACATCAAACGTTAATGTTTTGCCTGCGAATGGGTGGTTTAAGTCGCAATCCGCATTGAAGCGTCCTACCTTTACTACTTTAACCTGATGACGACCTTGGTTTGAATCGACAATAGCAGTCATGCCTGGCTTCCAAACTTTGCTGTCACCAAGACCTTGAAGGTGCTTAATAGGGATGCGCTGTACTAGACCTTCTTGATATTCGCCATAAGCTTGCTCTGGCGTTAAGGTTACCGTAAAGCTATCGCCACCGGTTTTACCTTCAAGTTCACTTTCAAGACCAGGTAGCATGCCTTCAGTACCGTGCAGGTAGTTTAGTGGCTCGCCTTCTTTGCTTGATTCGATTTGGCTGTCACCTTCGTGAAGTGTGTAGTGAAACTCTACCACTGTGTTCTTTGCAATTTGCATAAGTAAACCTTAAATAAATAGTATTCGGTGACGCCATTTAGCATCCACCTGTAAAGCGTGTAGTTTACGTGAGTGCGCTTCTTGGACGCAAGTCTATCCCTTTAATTTGGGCTCTCACTTTGCTTTGGCTTGCCATGGCGCAGTATTGATTGGAGCGCTTCAATGCTAGAGATTGAGGAGCTAGCTGGTTGAGTCTTATTGCTTTTTGGTGCAGCAGGAGCTGGTAAAAACACCATTAACACTTTGCCAGGTTTTAATAGACTCTGCGCCGTGAGTGAATTCCAATTTAATAAATCTTTTACCGCGACCTTGTAGTGACGGCTGATAGTCCACAATGACTCGCCTTGTTTTATGGTGTGGTGATGTTCCACTTGAGGTATGGGCTTGGCTTTTATTTCTTTAATATAAGGGCTTACGTCATAGTCGATGAGTAAGTCTAACTGCTCATTACTCTCGGAAACTAATAGCTTTTCGCCAACTCGGATCAAATCAGAGCGCTTATTGTTCAGCGCTTTTAGTGCACTAACACTCATCCCCGCATTTAATGCGATGCGGTAGAGTGTGTCGTTAGCTTTGACAGTGTAGCCTTGGCTGAAGTTTTCCCTGAAAAATGCACTTTCCAATAATGCTTGCTCGGATAATGGCAATAACACTTTGTGTGGACCGTTTGGAGAGCTTCTATGTTTTAAGATCCCTTGATTGAGTGCGTATAGTTGACGCTTTTTGATACCACTGAGTTTTGCCAGTTGATTGACGTCAAATTGCTGTCCAATATCAAGTATCGACGTAGTGGCCTTGTTGGGCAAACTTGGTATCTTAAAACCCTTGGGTGAGGTTTTTAGTAAGTGGCTAAGCGCTAAGAGTTTGGGCACGTAGTCTGCGGTTTCTTTTGGTAATGTTAAGTGCCAAAAGTGGGTCGACTTTCCTGCTTTTTTATTCTTTGCGATGGCTTTTTTGACACGCCCTTCACCTGTGTTGTAGGCCGCAAGCGCGTGTAGCCAGTCACCATCAAAGCGTTCATGCAAATACAGCAAATAATCAAGCGCGGCGTCAGTCGATGCTAACACATCCTGTCGACCGTCATACCATTCGTCTTTCTTGATGCCGAAATGGTAGGCAGTGGCATCCACTAACTGCCAAACTCCAACAGCATTTTGTTGCGATTTGGCCTTTGGTCTAAAGTCACTTTCGACAAAAGGAAGTAATGCGATTTCAACAGGAAGACCTTTGCGCTCTACCTTTTTTACTACGTGATAAAAGTAGGGGGCGGCGCGCTTATTTACCACATTGAGATAATTAGGCTGTGATAAATACCATTTTATGCGCTTATCAAGCCTTGGGTGAGATGCAGTATTAAAACTGAGCTTTTGGCGTATGTGTTGCCATAAATCATCGTCTCTGAGGGGGGCTTTAACGGTAGTGGCTTTGGGTGGTTTTACCTCAACTATAGCTGGAGGCATGACTGGCTTTTCTACGGGCACTTGTGTGAGAGCCGACAAAATGGCTTGCCTACTCACTTGTGGACTGCTACTGCTTTTACACCCAGAGAGCATGGTTAGTAATATTAACCCGCTTAGCTGTATTAATACTCTGTTCATCCTTTAACTATACCGAGAGGTTAAGTTTTATTCAAAATTTCTTTGCTGCTGAAAGTGTTGCCACTGTAATAACGCGCGTTGCTGCATGTGTTTATTTGGATATAGAATGCTTATCTTTTCAACCACTTGTTGACTATCTTGTAACGCTAATAAAGCCAAAAATTGTGCTGGAGTGCTCAGCATTTCAGGACGATAGGGTTTTCCTGTTGCAGGTAATATCCAATCAAGTGCATAGCGATTAAAGCGAGCAATAGTTTGCTGCCACTGTGTAGTATGCGGTAAATGTGCAAGTGGGATCTGATCCACGCTATAACCTGCTATCAAGCCTTGATATTTTGGCAGATAAACACTGATGTCATGACCGCTAAAGCCCGTGACTTGAGTAAGCTCAACCACTACACCTCCTAGCTCCACGGTTGTAGGCGCGTTATCAATGGCTTTACTTGATGGCGCTTGTGTGGCGAGCTTGGACCACGTTGCAATCCTACTTTTTGCCAGTGCAAGTTTGGTTTGCCACTTCGTTCGTTCACTTGGTTCTAGAGACGCGATACGATTTTCACTAAGCATGACGCTTTGGTTAAAAAGCTCAAGCTGTGCGTGAAAGGCAGTCGTCAATGCGTTGGCTGATGTTGCCGTTGGGCTTAGCCATTGTAAATTTGGATAAGCATGCTTGAGTAGCACTATGCTGGTGTCTTGTTTGATATCGGCATGCAAAGAGATTACGTAACAAAGCGGAACGGTGAGGCGCTTTTCTAATTCGTGGATCAAGGCCTCTGTGGTGACAAGATCGCCATGTATGGATGCCAACAGTGCACACTGTTTGCCGATAACTAAAGCTTGATTGGGCTGTAAAGCGCTATCTTTTCCTTTGATAAAATAAACCGCGTCATTGACTTTATGGAACTGATTAGCATTGGCGGCAGTACTTTGAAAACTCGCCGCCAATAGAATGAGACCCCAAACTAGAGAGATGCTACATAAGATAGGGTTGCTCCAGTATGTCGGCATTATTCGCCTGCAGGCAGCACTAACTTGTCGATGAGCGTGGAAACGAACTCTGCGTCTTGCTGTTGCTTTGCTTCCAATGCTTGTAAATCATGACAAAGGTGTAAGGCTGCGAGTAGTAACGCATTGTGATCATTGCGAACGGTTGAGCGTTTACGCATTTCTTCTACACGTCGGTCTAAAAGCGCTACGGCGTTATGCAGCGCTTCTTCTTGATCTGGCGCACATGCAAATTGATGTGACTTGCCAAGTAACGTCACTGTTACTTGGTTATTCTGCTCAGACATTAGCTAGCCTGTTGAGTTTGCAACTTATCAAGTAGGCCAGATAAAGATGAACTAAATTCTTTTTGCTTTTCTTCGCTTTCTAGCATTTCAAGCTGTAGGGTTTCATTTTCATCGATGAGTTTTTGATTTTGTTCTTTCAGTGCCGAAACTTCCGATTTTAACTGGTTATTTTGGCTCAAAAGTTGGTCAATCAACTGGTCGAGTTTTTGGAGATCTTGGTTATTCATAAATGCGCTCATATGACTGTGATTTGTCATGCAAATGTAAAACAAAGCGGCTAAGGATGCTAGTGTTTACGCGACTTTCTGCTGATTTTTCTCAACTTTTAAGAGATAATGCCGATATTGGAATATTTTGTTCAGAAGTGATTCAGTCTAAAGTTAAAAATTGATGAATCATTGCTCAAATTTAGCTCAGGTTTATTTCACCTGTGTTGTTATTATTTTTATCAAGGCGGGGTTATGCTCAGTTACCGACATTCTTTTCATGCAGGAAACCCTGCCGATGTGATCAAACATTTAGTATTGGCAGAAGCTTTGTCATACATGGCTAAAAAAGATAAGCCGTACGATTACGTGGATACGCACTCTGGCGCTGGTTTTTTTGAGCTAGCGAGTAGTGATGCACAAAAAACTCAGGAGTATCTGCAAGGCATCGCTAAGCTGTGGGATTATTCTGGATCCGTGTCGGCAATTAGCGATTATGTTGCATTAATCAAATCATTTAACGAAGGCGATAAATTAAGCCATTATCCCGGTTCTCCTAAGGTAGCGGAGCACTTCTTACGTCGTCAGGATAACGGTTGGTTTTTTGAGCTACATCCAAAAGATCTTGAGCTGTTAAAGCAAAATACGGCACATAAAAAGTCACTGCGCGTCACTGGGAGTGACGGTTTTAAAGGGCTATTAGGATTGGTGCCTCCAGCTTCACGCAGAGCCTGCGTGCTAATGGATCCTCCTTATGAGATCAAATCCGATTATGATGTTGCGGTCAAAAGCATCATAAAAGCGCACAAAAAGTTTGATTCCGGCGTCTATATGATCTGGTATCCCGTTGTTGACCGTGAACGCATTGATGCAATGGAGTCGAGCCTGATTGAATCTGGAGTGCGTAATATTCAAGTGTTTGAACTTGCCACCCGCGCAGATACACAAGAACGAGGCATGACGGCTTCTGGTATGATGGTGATCAATCCGCCTTGGACCTTAAAGAAAATCATGGATAAAGTGTTGCCTGAGCTGGTTTCGTTATTGGCTGAGGATGATGGTGCGTTTTACCGCAGCATTCAATTAGTAGAAGAATAGTAAAAATAAACTGCTAAGCTATCTAACCTGAGGTTTGGATAAGGAATGTTCCAACTCATTGTTTCTAAAGAACAGCTTAGTTATTTCCTTTTCTAGCCAGAGAGTTTTAGGGAAAACACCGCTTCCGCGTCCTGCTCTCGCTAAGGTACCTACATCCTGTAGGCAAGGCGAATTTACGCACCAATAGCTGGCTATTGGAAGTGAATTCAACGCAGTTAGCGCTAAAACTGGCTGCTAGAAAGGCATTAATTATCCGCAGCTCAGGTTATCTAGGGCCTGTTTACCTTTCAAGTTTGTTTTTGCAGCAGTTTGATTGGTATTTGTACAAGGCAGAGCCTGCGTAGCATAGTTATTCTATGTGAGTCAGGCGATAACACAGTAGAAATGCTAATCAAGCGCTGCCCTTTGGGTTCACCTGAGTGCGCTTCGTTCATTGTTGCTCAACTTTTGCCTAGATTACTAGGCAAAAGTCGAGCGTCGCGACCAAAACACACTCAGGAGAACAAAAATCAAACAGCAAAGATCAACAGGCCCTAGTCGATAAAGTATTGAAGAGACTTAGCAGTTTATCTTAGGGCCTAGTTATTTCTTAACAAACTTCGTTAAAATAACGATGTTTTGACCTTCTACACGACCTTCAATATGCTCTGGGTTTGAAGGCGAGAGGCGAATGTTACGTACCGCAGTGCCGCGTTTTGCAACTAGGCTACTACCTTTAACATCCAAGTCTTTAATCAAAGTCACTGTGTCACCAGCGTTCAGTTTCACCCCGTTACTGTCTAGGTGAACAAGGTCGTCATCCTCTGCAAGTGCTTGATCTGCCCATGCTCGAGTCTCATCTTCTAGATACAGCATGTCTAATGCATCTTGAGCCCAACCATTATCTGGCGCGAGGCGTTTAAGCATACGGTAGGCAACAACCTGAACGGCAGGAACTTGGCTCCACATACTATCGTTTAAACAGTGCCAATGGTTGGCTTCTAAATCCTGTTGACCTTCAACCTGTGGTTTGCACTGGCTACAAAGATAAACACATTTGTCAGAATGCGCCTCGGCGACTGGTGGTACTTCGTATACTTCGAGACCATCCGTTGAGGTACATAGCTCACATTGATTGTTACTGCGCTCAGCAAGCGCGGCAGCGATAGTCATAATGATTTCCCAAGCTGTAAAAGCGCCATTATACCAAATGCGTCAATTGATGCTCAATTTATGGGAAGAATTTATGCGTATAACTTGATCTATGTCCAGAGCAGAGGTTATCTGCCACCTTTTGCGTGTATAGGTAGTTGGGAAATATACTGCTGTTCTATTTTTTCGATTTCACCTGAGAGTTTGAGTTGTGCGATAGCTTGATTTATCCGCTTAAGTAATCCTTGATGCTTAGCTAACAGGCGTAGCTGCAACATCCCTTCTGAATGTAGCTGGTTGAAGCTAAAAGTAATACCAAGTTGTTCTGACCAATATAATGCGGGTAAATCACCAATGATAATATACTCAATCCGCCGTAAGTTTAAGGCCTGAAGTAGTTCCTTTTCGGATGCGAAATCAACTCGCTCGAATAGTTGGTCATCATGGTAGTAGTAGCCTCTCACTGTGCCAACTTCGATACCCGCTAGGGTTAGTATTGGAGGTTGGGACTGACGGGTAACAACGTACTCTTTAATAGGTAGAATGGGGTCTGAATAGATAAATCTATCATCTTGCTTTTGCTGTTCGTTCAACCAATCTGGGCTGATAATATCAAAATCAATTTGCTGCTTTTCTAAATAAAAGTTAGTACGTTTAGCTGGGAGAAGTAAGTTTTCGCCTTTGATATTTGCCTTTATCAAAATGGCTTCCACCATTTCGGGTAGGATCCCGGGCGCATCTTCGCTGTGAGTAAAATAAGGGTAAAAGCTTCCCGAGCCACTTAAACTGTATTTTAAGTAGGGGACTTGTTCTGCCTTAGTCAAACCGGCAAAGGCGAATAACCAGACGATCAAAACTTGCTTCATGCACTCATCTTAGCTTAACTTTTCTTAGACAGGCAAGCCGCTGGCGTTCTGTGAATTAAAAGCCTACTCTTTATAAGGACTTAGTTTAATAAGTTGGTAACTTTTGGTTATAAGTGTTGTAAAATAGCGAAACTTTTTTATTGCTCGGGGCGTTACCATATTATACGCTCCATGATACGTGGTTTCCTTTTACTTAATAAAGGATACGAATGTTAATGAGTGGTCCGGTGACTGAAGTACGTAAATCAGCAGTGCAGTATATTGCACGACAGGCCATTTTGCGGCCAGATCAAGAAGTCTTTGCCTATGAGTTGCTTTACAGAGACTCAGATAACAATGCTTTCCCTGTAGGGGTGAGCGATGGGCAAGCGACTGGGCGAATGTTTTTTAACTCCTTAATGTTTATCGGCGTAGACCGTTTGGCCGCGGGACAGCTTGCCTTTATAAACCTATCCGACGAATCCTTGCTGCAGGAATTACCTAGCTTATTAGCGCCACAGAAAATTGTGGTGGAAATCGTTGAGCGCTCTAAAAATATTCCTTCACTGGTGAATACGGTGACTAAGTTAACAGAGAAAGGCTACCGCTTTGCGCTAGATGACTACGATGGCACGTCAAAGTGGGATCCGTTGTTACCACTCATGGAATTCGTCAAAATAGAGGTTGAGCAGCCAATTATAAAAACCAATATGACGGTAAAAAAGCTCAAGCGTCAGTATCCAGATATTAAGGTGATTGTTGAGCGTATCGAATCAAAAGAAGAGTTCGAGATCATCAAATCATCTGGAGCAGACTTTTTCCAAGGTTTCTTTTTCGCCAAGCCTGAAATGCTCAACCATGGCAACGTGGAACCGTCGAAAATGGTGGTGTTTCAGCTGCTACAAGCAACAGCAAGAAAGTCTTTATGCTTCAAAGAAATACAAACTAGAGTAAGTAAAGATCTGAGTTTAACCGCACGACTGCTAAAACTGGCGAACGCGAAAGCCGGTGAAGACAGGTTAGAAATTAAGTCTATCTCTCAGGCCGTAGTGTATTTAGGTGAAGACGCAATTAGGCAGTTTGTTAAAGTACTCGCGTTGAGCGAATTGGGTTCAGATAAACCCAGTGAGCTGACAAGAATGGGGTTAACTCGTGCCAAGTTTGTGGAAACATTTTTGATGCCAGGGGGCGAAGAAATGGCTGAAACCGGCTATTTGCTTGGTCTTATGTCCATCCTTGACGTGATACTTGATGTTGATCTTGCTGTGATAGCAGCAGAATTTTCTCTCGATGATTCGCTTTCCAGCGCGTTACTGAGTTATCAAGGGTTGCTTGGTGGAGCGCTACGTTTAGCATTCGAAATTGAGCGCAATGACTGGCGAGAAGCTGAGCTTATTTTACAAGCCATTCGACCTGCTACACCGACCAATTATCTCTATGATATGGCGCTTTCTAGTCGAGCTTATGCAGATGAAATCCTCTCTATTGTGGCAGGTGATGAACAGTAGCTCTCACCTGTCAATGTGAGAAGGTAAGTAACTTGAGCTGTGGATAATTAGCGCCTTTCTAGCAACCTGTTTCAGTTCTAACGACGTCGAATTCTCTTCCAATAGCCAACTATCGGTATTACTTATCCAAAGCTCAGGTTAAATTGAATACCTATTGTTTTTAAGTAGTTTTGTTCTTGCTCTAAATCTGCTTGAAACAGTGAATGTGATTCGAGCCATTCAGTTGCTATGTGAAGTATCAAGGCGTTATCAACAGCCGTGATGCTGAGCTCTGGAAGTTGGTCTTGTTGGCGTTTTTGGTTCACTAAAACGCTGAGACGAAACACAGCCAAAATACGGTTGAAGTGGATTAGCTCTTCTTCGATTAACTCTGTTAACTCTGGCATTTTTATCTTTTTTCGATAAAAGCGTACAAGTGCACTTAGCCTTAATTGCTGGGCTTGAGTAAAGCCTGGAAGTTGACTGTGCCTGACAATATAAGCACCGTGTTTATGCATGCCAGAAGAGTTAATGGCAAGCCCAACTTCGTGGAGTTTTGCTGCCCAACATAACATTTCGACATCATAAGAGGATAGTTGCCATTGCTCTTTTAGTTGAGTGGTAAAAAGTTTGATGGTTTCACAAATATTTTCGGCGTGTTGTTTATCAATATTATAGTGATCGCTGAACGTGTTAATTGTGCGAGTTCGAATATCAAACTCGTCGGTTTGATGCATTTCAAACAATAAACCTTCTCGCAATGCATATTCACTAAGGCGCATGCGCTCGAGTCCTAACTGTCTAAACAGTGCTATCAATACAGCAAGGCCGCCAGCAATACTGGTTTTTCGCTCCTCTGGTAGTGCTTTTAAGGAGACGTTGTCTATGTGTCCTGCATCAATAAATAACTGCTTAATTTGCTCCAAAATAGGCAGGGTAATTTCATCGGCTTGAATGAGTTCGTGAACCATGGCCGCAATCGCTTTAATGGTACCAGAAGTACCGATAACGGTATTCCAGCCGAGTCTTAAGTAGCTCGCGGTAATACTTTCAATTTGTTGTTCTGCTTTTATTTCTGCCTTTTTGAATCGTTTTGCAGATAATTTACCGTCAGCAAAGTAGGCTTTTTGCATGGTTACGCAGCCCACATTGCGACTACTTAACAGTTTGTGTGTAAGGTGCTGACCAATGACCAACTCTGTGCTGCCTCCACCGATGTCGATAACCAAACGGTTATGACTATCATGTTCATGGTTGGCGACCCCTTGGTAAATAAGACGAGCTTCTTCTTGGCCTGAAATCACATTGATTGGATATGGAAAAACTTGTTTTGCCTTCGCGAGAAAATAATTAAGGTTTTTGCAGTTTCGCAGCGTATAGGTTGCTACTACTTGCACGGACTCTTTCGGAAAATCATGTAGTGTCGTCGCAAATTGCGAGAGGGTATCTAATGCTCGGGCGATCGCGTCGTCACTTAAATTAAAATCATCATCAAGGCCCGCGGCCAAGTACACACGCTGCTTTTCTTTATGGAGGAGTTGAAGGCGACCATCTACTTCTCTTGCTACAACAAGGTGAAAACTATTCGAACCTAAGTCCACTGCGGCAATAGAAGGGTAGTCGCGCATATATTCTTCCTCAACGGTTATTCTTTCGCTTCATTTAATTGGTGTAACTCCCATTTTTTTAAATGGTCATAAATCGCGATCTGAGAGCGAATTTTTTTACGGTTACCTCGGCGAACGTACAGATTCTTCTGTTCGGCGTCAATAATTCTGGCTTTGGTGCGATCTTTAAACTGCAGTTCAATAATATCGATAATTAGTTTCTTCAAATGCTCGGCATAAATAGGCGTGCCTACTTCAACTCGGTGGTCGAGGTTACGGGTCATCCAGTCTGCTGACGAAATATACACCTTGGGGTCGCCGTTATTATCGAAAATCATCACTCGCGGGTGTTCTAAGAAACGATCGACGATACTAATGATCTTTATATTATCGCTAAACTGTGTAAGGCCTGGTACAAGGGCACACATACCTCGCACAATGAGGCGGATCTTGACGCCTTTACGTGATGCTTCGTAAAGTTTATCAACGAGCTGCTTGTCAACTAAATTATTGATTTTAATTGTTACTTTTCCTGTTCTCCCTTGCTCTGCATGAGTTATCTCTTCATCGATCAACTCTACAATTCTACTGCGTGCATTGATGGGGGAAATCATCAGGTGTTCGAATTTAAACGGTAGATAACTACTCTCAATAAAGCGAAACACGCTATCGCATTCTTCCGTAATATCGGGGTGTTTGGTAAACAGACTGAAATCAGTATAAATCCGAGCCGTTTTTTCGTGGAAGTTACCCGTTCCTATGTGTGCATATTTGACGATTTTGCCTTTTTCTCTGCGGTGAACCACACAAAGCTTACTATGGACCTTAAGCGCTGGTATGCCAATCATGACCTTAATACCGTATTCACTCATGAGTTTTGCCCACTCAATATTATTTTGCTCATCGAAGCGGGCTTTCAATTCAACCATCACGGTGACTTTTTTGCCATTTTTTGCTGCATTGATCAATGAAGCGATCAATCGAGATTGCTTTGCCACACGATAAATGTTGACCTTGATTTGCGTCACTCTGGGGTCAAACGCCGCTTGGCGGATATATTCCAGCATGTGATTGAAGGTATGGTAGGGGTAGTACAGTAAGATATCTTGAACTGAAATTGCGCGAAAGACACTGCTATATTTTGAAAAGGCTGCGCTTTTAAGCGGCGGCAGGGGCTTGTTTTCTAGATAGCCGCGACCAACATTTGGAAAAGAAATAAAATCCCGAAAATTGCGATATCTACCGCCTGGGATCATGGCATCTTGACCTGTCACTCCTAAGCGCTTTTTCATCAGCTTGATCATTTCTTCCGGCATAGATTCTTCATATACCAAGCGCACTGGTTCGGCATATAAGCGCTGTTTGAGACCTTTAGACATGGTATCTAACACGCCTTCTTCAAGCTCATCATCTAAGTTGTATTCGGCGTCACGAGTGAGTTTCATCGAATAGGCGTCAATGCGTTCAAATTTGAAGAAGCTCTTAAACACATCGGCTATAAAAAATCGAATAACGTCATCGAGCAACACAATCGTTTTATGCCGACGAGTTTTTTCTGGCGGCAGTTGGACAAAACGATTCAGGCGATCAGTAGGGACTTCCAAAAAAGCGTGATGCTGCTTTTCACCATTTAGCTCCACAAAAAGGTGGGTCATGGTGTCATTGATATTGTCTGAATAGTCCTTACTTTCGTTAATCATCATTGGCAATAGGTGAGGTAGTACTTGGTCTTTAAAATAGTTGGCTAGCCAATTCTTATGGAAATCCGATAGCGCATCCGGTTGCTTAATATGAATGTGATGCTCATTTAAGTCGATGAGGATCTGGTCATAAATAGCATTAAACTTTTTACCTAGTTCCAACACTTTCTTCTGAATGTCGGCGAGCAGTGCTTCGTCTTCGTCGAAATTCGTTTCAGGAAGGTTATTTAATAAGATACGGCGTTTTACATCTGCAACTCGTACTTGGAAAAACTCGTCTAAGTTGTTGGAAAATATACCAAGAAACCGGATCCGTTCAATGATCGGGTTGGTTGGGTCCTTGGCTTCTTGTAAAACACGTTCGTTAAAAGAGAGCCAGCTTAATTCTTTGGCAAAGTACGTGATAGTTTTATGCTCTGGAGATACGGCCTGCATGGTTCTTTCCATAGGTACAGCTTATTTTTACAGCTTAAGCAGGGTGTGTGACATAATTATGACAAACACAACGCGCCTGTCGTGTTTGTCATGTAACTATCATGAGTATAGTGAAGGTTTTAGCTTTCTTCTATGTCCACGATCAAATCACTGGTGATTGACTCGAGTGCTTCAATTACGTTTTCCTTGACCGTACCTGCAGGTAAAGTCACGGTTGCGAAAGCGCTGAAAATAGGCAGTCCCCAGTTTGGAGCACTACGTTGTTTTGAGGTTAGATGCGTGATGTTTGCGCCTTTGTGACGAATAACCGTAGCAAGCTCTTGCACAATTCCCGGTCTATCGTTGCCTGTAATGATTAAATTTAATGTGTCTGGCTCATCCTGCACTTGCAAGCTTTCGCCTGATTCAACGCTAACGTCTAAACCAGGCAACTTATGCAATGCATCTTGTATTTCTTGCAAATGTTCTTCTGCAACTTCAACCTGTACGATGCCCGCGAATTGTCCGGCAAGATGGCTTAAGTTACTGGTTAACCAGTTGCCATGGTTAGAAAGAATAGTGGAAGAGATTTCCTCAACGAGACCCGGTCGGTCCTTACCTATAAGTGTTAATATTAACTGCTTCATATCATGTCTCTTTTTTTGTGGCGCCCGTGGGCGAAAAAACGAATTCGGCGCATGATTTAGACTAGTCTAAAAACTTACTTTGTCCAGTGTCTAAAAACACTTAATGTAAAGAAATGCAACGGAATTTTTGTATTTACTCTAGGCTAACAATCAGAGCACTTTTTGAGCCGATTAGTTCCATTATTTTTATAATGAATTTGAAGGCCAAGACCGATTGAAGAAAGTGCAATTGTGTCTCGGGTGTAACACAACTGTCATCTTGATGAAATATAATGCCCTCAATTTTTAAACCAAAGGGTATATTGATGACTTCAAATCCGCAAAAGCCATCCTTTAAAACGGATAGAAGCCGTCTCTTTAAAGACAGGTTTGCACAATTTGGCATTACTTCTGGTGGAGTAATGGTATTAGTCGCACTTTTACTTATCTTCTTCTACTTACTATATGTTGTTCAACCAATCTTTGAATCGGCAAAGGTTGAGAAGCGTATGGATATTCAGCTTACACAAGACAAAACATATTTAGGTGTAGGGGTAGAAGAACAGACGGAAATTGCGTACTTACTCGGCAGCAGAGGTTCGGTAGATTATTACCAGATAAAAGGTGAAAGCGCCGGTAAATTACTAGATACATTGGATGTTGAACTTGACGGTAATATTACAGCATTTGCAGAAAGTGCGCCTTTCTTAGGGCAATATGCATTTGGTCTGGATAACGGTCAGGTACAACTGGTGAAGCCGATGTTCACGGTAAGCTTTCCGGGAAATCAACGTGTCTTAACTCCTCGCTTAAGTTATCCACTTAATGCGAAGCAACTGATTGTTGATGAACAAGGGCAAGCAATTCGTAAATTCGCCTTTAGTCACTTCGAAGACAAAACCGCTGTTGTTGCACAGACTGCGGATAAACGTGTGATTTTTGCCTCCTTTGTTGCAGAAGAAAATATGTTTACTGGAGAGGTTGAATGGGTGGTTGAGCGTACCGAGCTAGATATTGATGGTCGCGTTGATGAGTTACTTATTTCTCCAGACACGTCGCGCACATTTGTTCGCTCAGCAAATCAAGTTTACGTCTTTGATTCTCGCTATGCTTCTGAAGTTGAGTTATTCCAGTTGCTTGCTGCAAATGAAGAAAATGCCAACTTGGTCGATATGAACCTACTAGCGGGCGCCAACTCATTAATGCTTGCTAACGACAACGGTGAGGTTTCACAGTGGTTTGAAGTCAATACCGATGATGGACGCCAGTTTGCTAAAATCCGCTCTTTTGAGACGCCAAAGAGCAAACAGGTCAAACTATTTAGTGAATATTATCGTCGTACTTTCTTCACGACTAATGAAAATGGTCAATTAGGTCTATATTACACCACCAGTGAAGCGCACTTATGGCAAGGTAAAATCACAGATAAAGCTGTACAAAAGTTTGCGGTAGCACCACGTGCTAATGCGGCTTTGTTACTCGCCGATGATACGTTAACGGTGGTAGAACTACACAATGAACACCCAGAAGTAACTTGGTCTGCTTTGTGGCAAGAAGTGTGGTACGAAGGGTATCCTGAGCCTGCTTACACTTGGCAATCAACCTCTGCGAGTGATGACTTTGAGTCGAAATTCTCATTAGTGCCTATTTCATTTGGTACCATTAAAGCGGCGCTTTATGCCATGTTGTTTGCTGTTCCTATTGCATTAGCGTCAGCAATCTACACTGCCTATTTCATGTCGAGTGAATTACGCCGCGTGGTGAAACCAACGGTCGAGATAATGGAAGCACTACCAACGGTTATCTTGGGCTTCTTGGCGGGCCTTTGGCTTGCTCCTTTAATTGAAACGCATCTACCTGCCGTGGTTGCTTTATTGGTGCTATTGCCAATCGCGATGATAGCAACGGCATTTGGTTGGACTAAGCTACCTGCAAAAGTGAGACACGTTGTGCCTGAAGGCTGGCATTCAATCTTACTGATCCCCGTGGTGCTTATCGTAGGCTGGATTTCATTTGCCATGAGCGCTGGTATTGAGTCTTGGTTGTTTGGCGGTAATGTGCGTCAGTATCTAACCAATGAGTTAGGTCTAACATTTGACCAGCGTAACTCGCTAGTCGTGGGTATCGCGATGGGTTTTGCGGTTATTCCTACAATCTTTTCTATTGCAGAAGACGCGGTATTTAGCGTACCTAAGCACCTTTCTAATGGCTCATTAGCACTCGGTGCCACGCAGTGGCAGACTTTGGTTCGTGTTGTATTACTAACAGCAAGTCCTGGTATCTTCTCTGCGGTAATGATGGGTCTTGGCCGCGCCGTAGGGGAAACGATGATTGTATTGATGGCAACCGGTAACACGCCAATTATGGACTGGAGTATCTTCCAAGGTATGCGTACGCTTGCTGCAAACATTGCGGTGGAAATGCCGGAGTCTGAAGTTGGCAGCTCTCACTATCGCATCCTGTTCCTAGCTGCCTTTGTATTGTTTATTTTTACTTTCGTATTTAACACCGTTGCTGAGTTTGTTCGCCAGCAGCTGCGTGAAAAGTACAGCTCAATGTAATTGGAGTGACATGACATGGTAAAACAGTGGTTTAAGTCAGGTTCTCCGTGGATCTGGATGACAGGTGGCGCGGTCAGTATTAGTTTGATTTCAGTAATTGGACTACTTGCGATGATAGCGTGGAAAGGACTGAGCTTCTTTTGGCCATCAGAAGTTGTAGAAATGCATCTCGACGGTTCTGTTGCTAAGCAGACTGTTATTGGTGAAATATACGATCGTGAGATGGTACCAAAGTCTCGCCTTGAAGCGGCTGGATTCGACCTTTCAGGCTACAACAGCGAGCAAATCGAGCGTTTACTCATTAAAACGGGTAACCGTGAATACGTAGAACTTGATTTCCGTTGGGTGTTATCAACAGACATCAAAAGCCAGTCTACGCCAGCGGAATTAGCGGTATTTGAGCGTAGTAAAAATGGTAATTTCTATGGTTATGTTGCTCGCGTTTTAGAAGACGGTAAAGTAGTAACTGACCAGCCGATAGAAAGGTTACATGAGCTTGTTGAGCGTGCCGTTGACCTTAATGACGAGGCGCTTGATCTACAAAATAGCGAAATCGGGCACATTAACTATGAGCTTGAACGTCTACGTTTAAAAGAAAAGTCGTATCAACTCGGTAATGACCTGACAGAGGAAAAGTTAGCAGAGTTAAATGCACGCCGTGCTGAGCTACGTGAAGATTACAAAGTCTTCGAAAAACGTTTATTTGAGCTAAGGAAGCAAGCAAAGCGTGACCAAGTTGTAGTGCGTGATATGCGTGGTGAAGAAGTGACTTTGCCGCTGTACCAAGTGTTGGACGTTTGGTTTCCAAATGACATGGGCTTTTTTGCCAAAGTGGGTCACTACTTAGTGCAAATCAGCAAGTTTGTGAGCGATGACCCGCGTGAAGCAAATACCGAAGGTGGGGTATTCCCTGCAATCTTTGGTACGGTATTTATGGTTATGCTGATGGCGGTGATCGTGACCCCATTCGGTGTTATTGCCGCAATTTATCTTCATGAATATGCAGCAAAGAACGCTGTGACTAAGATGATCCGCATCGCGGTGATCAACCTTGCAGGTGTTCCATCCATTGTATATGGGGTGTTTGGCTTAGGATTCTTCGTTTATATGCTAGGTGGGTCAATTGACGAACTTTTCTACCCTGAGGCTGCGCCAAGTCCTGTATTTGGTACACCAGGTGTGATTTGGTCTGCACTTACACTTGCTATCCTTACTTTGCCTGTGGTTATTGTATCCACAGAAGAAGGTCTGTCTCGGATCCCAAGCTCAGTGCGTCATGGTTCACTTGCGCTTGGTGCGACTCAAGCTGAAACCCTATGGCGGATCATTGTACCAATGGCAAGTCCGGCAATTATGACTGGTCTTATTCTTGCTGTTGCGCGAGCAGCGGGTGAGGTAGCTCCTCTGATGTTGGTTGGTGTAGTAAAGATGGCACCTACACTACCACTAGACGGAAACTTCCCCTATATTCACTTGGATCGTAAGTTTATGCACTTAGGGTTCCATATTTATGATGTTGGCTTCCAAAGCCCGAATGTTGAAGCTGCTAGACCTTTGGTTTATGCAACCGCGTTCCTACTGGTTACGGTGATTATTGCACTGAATATCACAGCGATTGGTATTCGTAACCACTTACGCGAAAAATTCAGATCGTTAGAGCATTAATAGTAAAGATTTTTAATAGGTAAAAACATGATTACAGTAGCGCCAGAAGTCAATCAAGCAAACGGCAATAACAAGCTTGATTTAGCAAACTTAAGTCCAGAACTCACCGCACTAGAGATCAAAAACCTAGATCTTTACTATGGTGATAAACAAGCCCTTAGCAACGTTAATATGTTGATCCCAAAAGGGCAGGTAACCGCGTTTATCGGTCCATCAGGTTGTGGTAAGTCAACGTTACTGCGTTGTATTAACCGTATGAACGACCTTGTTGATAGCTGTCGTATTGAAGGAGAAATCAACCTTCAAGGACAGAACATTTATGACAAGAGCGTAGATGTTGCGGCACTGCGCCGTAACGTAGGTATGGTATTCCAAAGACCAAACCCTTTTCCTAAGTCTATTTATGAGAATGTGGTTTATGGTCTGCGTCTGCAAGGTATCAAAGATAAGCGCAAGTTAGACGAAGTGGTTGAAAAGTCACTCCGTGGCGCCGCACTTTGGGATGAAGTAAAAGACCGACTTCACGACAGCGCATTTGGTTTATCTGGTGGTCAGCAGCAGCGTTTGGTGATTGCTCGCTCTATCGCGATTGAACCAGAAGTATTGTTACTTGATGAACCAACATCAGCACTCGATCCGATTTCAACATTGGTTATCGAAGAACTCATTAACGATCTGAAAAACAAGTATACTGTAGTTATCGTTACACATAACATGCAACAAGCTGCGCGTGTATCTGATCAAACTGCGTTTATGTACATGGGTGAGTTAATTGAGTATGCAGATACCAATACCTTATTCACCACGCCGTCTAAGAAGAAAACAGAAGACTATATTACAGGTCGTTACGGTTAAGGCGAGCTTGCGAGGAGAATATAATGGAACACAATATTAATAAGCACATTTCTGGCCGCTTTAATGAAGAGCTAGAAAACGTGAGAAATCACGTACTCAGTATGGGTGGATTGGTAGAGCAGCAACTAAACACTGCGCTTGATGCGGTTAACCACAATGATGCTGAAAAAGCGAAAAAAGTCAGTCAGAACGATTACAAAGTCAATGCGATGGAAGTGAATATTGACGAAGAATGTACACGTATCATCGCGAAAAGGCAGCCTGCAGCCAGTGACTTGCGTTTGGTTGTTGCCATCGCAAAAACGATTGCAGATCTTGAACGTATCGGAGACGAAGCGGAGCGTATTGCTAAAGTTGCATTGGATTCGTTTACCAAAGATCAGCAAGATCTATTGGTGAATATTGACAATATGGGTCGCCAAGTGTCACAAATGCTGCATGATGTGCTCGATGCGTTTGCCCGGATGGACGCGCAAAAGGCATTTGAAGTGCATAAAGCCGATGCTAAAGTGGATCGTGAATACGAAGCAGTAACACGTCAAATTATGACCTATATGATGGAAGATCCACGCTCTATTCCAAAAATTATGGATTTAATTTGGTCTGTGCGCTCACTAGAGCGGATTGGCGATCGTTGTCAGAATATTGCGGAATATGTGATTTATTTCGTAAATGGCAAAGATATTCGTCATACATCTCAAGAAGATATCGCAAAAACCTTGTGATGCTTATCAATTAGTTGCGCGCTTTCGGCGCGCAATTTCATAGTAAGTTCATCTAAACTTGCAATAAAACCGTTCACAACAGCGCTCAATGCTGTAAAATTACACTTTGCACATGCATACAAATATGATTTAAGGGTCAGTTATGCCTAGTAACGCGTTTTTAGGAGTATTTGCTAAATCTCCTATTAAGCCAATTGAAGAGCATATAAAAATAGTCCATCAAGCCAGTGCGGCTTTGATCCCATTTTTTAACCATGTCTTCAAAGGGGAGTGGACAGAAGCGGATGCAATTCGCATTGAAATCCGCAACCTAGAGCGTGAAGCAGATGAACTAAAACGTGAAGTACGTTTACATTTGCCTCGTGGTTTATTCATGCCAGTAGAACGGACTGACTTACTGGAACTTATCACCCACCAAGATAAGATAGCCAATAAAGCGAAAGATATCGCAGGTCGCGTTATCGGTCGTGAAATGGTCATCCCTGAATCCATTCAAAAAGACTTTCTTGCTTACGTCACTCGTTGTGTGGACGCAACTAAACAAGCATCAGAAGCGATTAATGAGTTTGATGAACTGCTTGAGACAGGCTTTAGAGGCCGTGAAGTCACTTTAGTTGAAAAAATGCTAGTTGAGCTCGATGCCATCGAGCAAGATACCGACGATATGCAAATTAAAATTCGTCGAGAGTTACGCGCTGTTGAAAGCGAGCTTAACCCAATTGATGCGATGTTTTTATACAAGATCATCGAATGGGTCGGTGGGCTTGCAGATATCGCAGAGCGCGTTGGTTCACGTCTTGAGCTGATGTTAGCTCGTTAATAAAAATCGATCTTTTAAAATAAAGTAAGGTTTCTTATGGATATCATTGCATCCTACGGCACAGTATTGGTTTTAATTGCCGCAGCAGTTGGTTTCTTTATGGCTTATGGTATTGGCGCAAACGATGTTGCGAATGCTATGGGTACTTCGGTAGGTTCAAAAGCACTTACCATCAAACAAGCAATTATCATTGCTATGATCTTTGAATTCGCTGGTGCTTATCTTGCAGGTGGTGAGGTAACATCAACGATCCGAAAAGGGATTATAGATTCAACCCCTTTCATTGATATTCCTGAACTGATGATATTAGGAATGATCTCCGCGCTTTTTGCTGCAGGCGCATGGTTATTAATGGCTTCAATGCTAGGTTGGCCGGTATCTACGACGCACTCAATCATAGGTGCAATCATTGGTTTTGCGCTAGTAGCTGTGGGCAGCGAAGCAATCCAATGGGGCAAAGTTGCTGGCATTGTTGGGAGCTGGATTGTCACCCCTGCCATCTCTGGCTTTATTGCTTACCTCATCTTTATGAGTGCCCAAAAGCTCATTTTTGATACAAATAAGCCACTAGAAAACGCCAAACGCTTTGTGCCTATTTACATGGGTCTAGCGGGCTTTGTTATGTCTTTGGTTACAATCAAAAAAGGTCTTAAGCATATTGGTATCAAGCTTGGCACATTCGAAGGTTTTGCGCTTGCTATCGGTATCGCTATTATCATTGCTATTATCGGTAAGATTGCGATTTCTAAGCTGAAAATGGATCCTAATGCAGACAAGCAAATGCAGTTCAACAATGTTGAAAAAGTATTCGCTATCCTTATGGTACTAACAGCATGTTGTATGGCATTCGCGCATGGTTCGAATGACGTTGCTAACGCAATTGGTCCATTAGCTGCTGTGGTAAACATTGTTGAAAACGACGGTGAAATTGCTAAGAAAGCGGCACTCGCTTGGTGGATCTTACCGCTAGGTGGTTTAGGTATTGTTGCGGGTCTTGCGATTCTTGGTAAGAAAGTTATCAAGACCATCGGTGAAGGCATCACGCATCTTACTCCTAGCCGTGGCTTCGCAGCAGAGCTTGCAGCTGCTTCAACAGTCGTAATCGCATCAGGCACAGGCCTACCAATCTCTACAACTCAAACCTTAGTTGGTGCGGTATTGGGTGTGGGTATGGCACGTGGTATTGCGGCATTAAACATGGGTGTTATTCGTAACATCGTAGTTTCTTGGGTAATTACATTGCCAGTTGGTGCTGCCCTTGCTATTGTTATATTCTATATTTTGAGATTAGTGTTCGGCGTATAAAAATAAACCGCACTTTTCAAAAAGACAGACTTTTAGCTTGAAAAGATCTCAACACCTTTGGTGTTGGGGTCTTTTTATTTGTGCTGTTGAAAATTAAGAGTAAAGCTTGTGACGAATTTACCTAGTATCAAACAACTACAATACCTGCTTGCGGTGCATCAGCACCAACATTTTGGTCGTGCAGCGGAAGCATGCTTTATCGGCCAATCGACGTTAAGTAGCGCGATACAAAACCTTGAAGAGACATTGGGATGTCAGCTAATTGAACGCGAAAATCGCAGCCTAATGTTTACCGATATTGGTGAGGAAGTGGTTGAACGAGCACGGAAAATTATCGACGACACCATGAGCGTTAAAGAGCTGACTAAAAGCTATAAAAATCCATTATCTGGCAAGTTGACGTTAGGGATCATTCCCACCATTGCGAGTTTTATTGCTGCGCCACTTTATCAGGCGTGTAAAAAGGAGTTTGCAGCACTTAATTTGGTACTGGTTGAAGATACCAGTGATAACTTACTGGACAAATTAGAGCATGGCCATATTGATATGGCCATGTTAGCGCTGCCATATAGAACCGATAAGTTTCATACTCAAGTGCTTGCAAAAGATCACTTTAGCTTGGTTCGCCATACCGAGTACAGCGTACCAGAGCCGATTGAGGACTTTAACCTGTTACCTGAGCAAAGTGTATTTTTACTCGAAAAAGAGCACTGTATGACGGGACATGCTCTTAGCGCTTGCCACTTAAACCGTAGCGCGTGCATTAATCCATTTGAGGCGGCAAACCTACATACTTTATTAAGTATGGTGGAATATAAAAATGGCGTAACGTTTTTACCTCAAATGGCGATCAATGCAGGGATTTTGGAAGGGAAACCTTTAGTGGCTATGCCACCACAAGATCATGCATATCGTGAGATTGGCTTGATCTGGCGTCGTACTACCGGGCGGATCAGAGATTTTAGACTGTTTAGCGACTTTGTTGGTGGCTACATCAGTGGCCAATGTCAGTCGCAGTAATGATGATGAAAGAAGCACCTTAACGGTGCTTTTTTTTCAAAAAATTTTCCTGTCTGAACAACTTTTTTTGCAGCCGCTACGATTAATAGTTAGTGAGAAGATTGGATGAGTGAACTGCGTGTTTTTTAATAGCGAAAAACAATTAATAAAAAGAGCACTGCAAGGTAATCAAAGAGCATGGTCAAAGCTTTGCGCCCAGCATCATAGCCGTGTGTATAACCAATGCTTGAGGCTGGTTGGTAACCCGCAAGACGCGCTAGATATAGCTCAAGATGTATTTTTAAGTATGTATCGAAATCTGCATACCTTTAATGGTGATGCTAAGTTCTCGACTTGGGTATTTAAAATCACCCATGCAAGGATAGTGGATCACATGCGAAAACATAAGTTTGAATCGATTGAAGGTAAAGAACCTGAGACGCCGCAACACGGACCTGACAGCAAAATAGCGCAACAACAAAGTAATGAAGAGATATATATCGCGCTGAAACAACTACCATTTGAGCAGCGCATTGTCGTGGAGCTAAAGTTTTTCCAGCATTACACCTTTGATGAAATTGCGCTGCAGCTTGAGTTATCAAGTAATACGGTGAAGGCTAGGCTATACAGTGCGTTAGGTAAGATGAAAGGGCAACTAGAGGTGCAAAATCATGGCTAAATTAGCACACTTATTTGAGCAGTGGTTAGATGGCAAAGTGCTGTCTGAGGCAGAGTTGGCCGAACTTCAGGCAGATAGTGAATATCGAGAAATGATGAGTGCTGCTATTACTTGGCAACAGCGAGCTGCTAGCTTCGAAGAGCAAGCGCCACCCCCACAGCTCACTTTGCAGCATCAAACTCGCGCTTGGCCAGTGGCTGCCGTCGCAGCTTGGCTGGTCGTTGGGCTTGGTGTGTCAGGACTTTGGCTACAGAACTTAGGCTTACATCAACAGTTGAGTGCTCAACAAACACAACTGGCACAGCAGCAAAGCGCTATGCAGGCCATGCTTGCAAAACTTGATGAGACTAAGCCAATAGATCAAGCTACGCTTGCCAAGTTAGCAACGCAAGTGGTTGAACAAAATCGTAAAGAGCGCAGTTTGGCAATGAATAATCTCGTTGATCTGATCCAAGCACAAAGAGCGCAAGATCAAGCCCTACTTAGGCTGCAATTGAATGAATTGGCAGAGCAAGTAGAGCAAACACCGACACAAAATTTAGCACAGTATCGAGGTAAACCATGAAGTTAATTCCACTTTGTTTTGGCGCTGTCGCAGCCATTGCTACAAGCTTTGCTCAGGCCCAAGTTGTTGATGAAGCGCTAAAGCGTGAGGTTGCTATTTTTGAGCGGGTATTAATGAGTGCACTACAGCATGACACACAAGATCAAGTTCGTAGTGTTTCTGGCTATTATTTAAAAGATCAGGGAGTTGTGTTTGAACTGGCATTAAAACGTCGGCACCGTTTAGAGTGGATTTCTCATATCGACAATCTGGATGATGTGGCTGCAATAGGGGAGTTTGAACTGCCGGAATTTGATATGGACATCGCGGAGATCGAGATTTCACAGCCGATAGCTGAAGCTTTTTCTCAAGCTTATTCGGATGCTGCTGAGAAAGTGAGAGCAGGAGCCGAGAAGGTCCGCGAAGCCGTAGAGCAAGAAAGAGAGAATAGAATTCAATTGAGGGAACTTGAACGCCAAAAAGCGGAGCTGGAGTTTGCGAAAAGGCACGAAAGTGACGATCAAGTAAAAGAATTTACGGAGTCATTGAGAGAAGTTGAGAAGCGCATAGAAAAGCTTTCACTTAAGGATTCGGAATTAAAAGACCTTAAGGATAAGCTGAAAGCAAGTCTTGAAGCTTCTCGGGTCAAACGCGCGAAGGAGAAAGCGGAAAAGCAGCAGGCGCTTGAAAAAATGCTAGTTACCAGCTTAGCCCGAAGTTTATGTGACTATGGTGCAGGTTTAAGAAGTTTACCTAGAAATGAGCATATAAGCTTTATTTACAATGAACTCAGCAACCCAAATAATAAACAGGTGTTTGTTTATCCAAAATCCTTGGTGCAGCAATGTGTAAAAGGTGAGAAAACGGCTAAGCAGCTTGCCGAGATAGTAACTAGCTATCGCTTTTAGTTAGCCTAATTTTGGGATAAAAAGCGCCTTCTTCGAACTTGGGGGCAAGAAAATGACAACACAAAAAACAGCATGGCTGCATGCTGTTTTGTTTTAAAAAGGAGCTATTAAGCCTGCTCGATGTTTTTTGCAGTAGTTAAATTTGGTAAAAAGAGTAAGTAAACCCAAACCACTAGATTAAAGTAGGGTAGCAAACCGAGCCCTGTGAACAATTTTACCGGATATCCTTTTGTGTTGGCATAGCGGTAACATTGATAAGCAATGAGCAAGTTTGCAAGTAGTAAAAACAGTGATAATGACAGCATAATTTACCCCTTGAAGTCCATAGCAAGATGTAACTCAATCCTTTGAATGTCTATAAAATTAAGGTGTTACCTTAAAATTTGGTGACATTTTAAACTGGTATCTTTAATTATAGTGGACTTTGCAAGAAGTAAAAGTAACCTTTAGTATAAAAATGTTACTACGCTGTTTTTAGAGATAAAATAGTTTTTGCACTGCTCGCTAGTTGTTCAATAGGGAGCGGTCTAGAGATAAAGTAACCCTGTCCATAGTCCACACCTATTTCCTTAAGTTGTTGAAATATTTCTTTGTTTTCGACATATTCGGCAACTGAACACTTATCTAACGAGTGACTAATATCGTTTACAGCTTTGACCAGCGCCAGGTCAATTGGGTCGTTGAGCATGTCTCGAACAAAGGAGCCATCTATTTTAACATGCTGTGCGGGTAGCTGTTTTAGGTAGCTAAAAGTGCTGAAGCCTGTCCCGAAATCATCAATAGCGAAATGACAACCAAGATCGTTCAGATTTTTAATCATTGTCTGGGTTGCGTTAAGGTTATTGATACTGGCAGATTCTGTGATTTCAAAAATAACGCGATTAGCTGAAACTTGATGCTCTTTTAAACAGGCCTGAATGTGGGGTTGCAGTCGTTCATCTAAAAATGAATGAGCAGATAAATTAATCGCCACTTGGCTCAAAATCTCATGTTCAGCCAGTGCTTTAATGGCAGTTCTGATCACACATTGATCCATCAAAAATGTATCATTAAGTAGCTCTAATGCAGGAATAAACTGATTTGGGTAAACTGTCTCACCGTTAATCTTTAATCTAAGCAGTGCTTCGTAATAGGCTATTTGTTGTTTTTTGAAATCCCAGATCGGTTGATAGTGGAGTTCTATGCTGTCGTTCTGAAGCGCTTGCCTAACACTATGGCCCCATTCTAAACCGGTTTGCAGTGTTTGGTTTTGTTCATCTTCTTTATTATAACAATGAACCAAGTTGCGGCCGAGATTCTTGGCGATATAAAGGGCTATGTCAGCTTGTTTCAAACACTCGCTGGGATCCGCATTTTCATTGGTAATTTGCGTTAACCCGATAGAACAACTGAGAGAGTATGCATTATTTTCAAAGTGAAATTTATGTTCTTCGATAGCCATGCAAATGCTTTCAGCGCACATATGAGCATCAAGTAAATTGGTGTGCTTAAGCAGTACAGCAAATTCGTCTCCACCAATACGGAAAGTGAGATGCTCTTCACCTATTTTGTCACCAAACAACTCAGATACTTCTTTGAGTACAATATCTCCTTGCTGATGGCCTTTACTGTCATTGATGATCTTAAAGTGATCTAAGTCGATGTAAATTAGTGCATGTTCTATCTCTTGTGCAGACTTTACTTCATTGCACAGCTGATTCAGTTGTTGGTCGAAGTAGTAGCGGTTGTGTAAGCCGGTAAGCGTATCATGCAATGCTAAGTGTCTGAGTTGCAGCTCAGCTTGCTTGCGTTCGTGAATATTATCGAGTGTTGCAGTTATTGCGACCGAACTTGAGGTATTCTTGATAAGTTGTAGGCGACACTCGACCCACACTAGATGTCCTGCTTTGTGGCAGAGTTGCAGCTCTAATTGCGCATGTTGCCTGACTCCATTTTGAATTTCTTGAATGACTTTGTTGAAGGTCGGCAATTCATCTTTGGCAATATAATCGCGGAGCTGGGTATTGAGGCTTGACTTAATACCAAAGCCTGAGAGGTATTCCCATGCTGGGTTTATAAAGCGGATCGCGCCTTCCAATTCCAATTCAACGACAACTGTTCTCAGGTGGAGTAAAATCCGTTGGTGTGCAGAAAACAAATCTTTATAGCGACTTTCACTGCGACTGAGTTGCTCGACTTTATTAGCAAACTCGGCATAGCTCACCATAAAATCTTCTCGCCGCGCTGCATGGTCGCATACTTTGCTTAAAAAGGGCATATCGTATGGTGCTCGAACAAAGTCGGTAACACCTAACAATAATAGTTGTTCGGCATGGTCGGCATCGCGTTTGTCAATAATGGTTACAATGGCTTGGCTTGGACGATGTTTGAGAATACTTTCGACTAAGCTTTCTGCGGAACCTGATAAATCAGACGTAGTGTCCATTAAAACAATGGCGTAATGATCTTGTAGAAATAGTGATAAAGCGCTGGCCGCCGAGCTTACATGTGTGCAAACGAAATTGTGCGATAGGTGCTCACATATTTTTTGCGCACGTTGTTGGTTGGGCTCTAACAACAGCAAGTTGAGGCGGCTGCTTTTATCTAAATGCGTTGACAACACATTGGCCAAAATTTGCGGCAACATGTCTTGACGTTCAAATGGCAGCACGGCATCAATACTGTAGCTACGAGCGGTGGTTTCGGCTATTCGTTCACAATAAGTCGGTGGAATAAGTACGATGGGTGTATTTTTGGGCGTTGCCAGCAGACCTGAGCGGATCATGCGCGAGAATCGCCATCCGTCAATTTTGCCAACATCCAAGCCGGTGATCACTAGATCTACAGCTTGCGTCTTTAGTAAGCTTAGGGCATCTTGAGAGTCGGATTTGGCAATGATAGTAAAGACATCTAATGCACTAAGAGTTTTAGTCAAGGTTTGACGCTCGTGAGCACTGGCGTTAACAATGAGCAACGTTAGTTGTCTAGACACAATAAAAAAACCTCACCAGATACTGCGACACAATCATTGGGCTTGTCTTAAAGTTAGCAAATCGTACTTAACCGCTGCTTGATAATAATCAAACAGTGACACGAACTTTGCTCGGTAATCATAGCCGATAGCGATAAGTTATTGTTTAAACGTAAAGAATAAAGAACGTACTAAACAAAGGTGCACACCGTACAAAATTTTACATGGTGATTACCGTTTTAGACTCGCTAGGTTAAAGGTATTTACGCAAGGTTACAAGCACTTGATTTCGCCAAAACACCGCACTAGACTTGGCGCACTTTTAGAAATGAGGCCTTTCCATGCGCGTAGCAGACTTTAGTTTTGATCTTCCTGATGAGTTGATTGCCAGACACCCAATGAAGGAACGCTCTAGCAGTCGTCTTCTTACCTTAAATGGCAATAGTGGTGAAATAGAACACAAAGTATTTAGAGATATTTTGGCACTCATTAATCCAGAAGACTTAATCATCTTCAATAACACTAAAGTTATTCCTGCGCGTATGTTTGGTCAAAAAGCCAGTGGTGGAAAACTAGAAGTATTGGTTGAGCGCGTTGTAGATGAGCGGACTGTGCTTGCTCATGTAAGAGCGAGCAAGTCGCCAAAACCTGGTACTAAAATTGAGCTTGAAGGCCAAGCAACCGCAGAAATGGTTCAGCGCCACGGTGAATTATTTGAGTTGAGATTCGAGGGCGAAGAAAATGTATTGGCTATTTTAGATAAAATTGGCCATATGCCTTTACCTCCTTATATCGACAGACCGGATGATGAAGAAGATAAAGAGCGTTATCAGACTGTGTATGGTGAGAAACCAGGCGCAGTCGCTGCACCTACCGCCGGACTGCACTTTGATGATGAATTGATGGCTAAGCTAAAAGACAAAGGTGTTGAGATGGCCTTTGTTACTTTACACGTGGGCGCAGGTACGTTCCAGCCGGTGCGAGTCGATTCGGTGGAAGAGCATGTTATGCACTCAGAATATATCGAGGTCTCAGCAGAAGTCGTGGAGGCAATCAAAGCGGCAAAAGCCAGAGGAGGACGCGTCATCGCGGTAGGTACTACGTCGGTGCGCTCACTTGAGTCTGCGGCTAAAGCAAACGGCGGTGAAATTGCTCCACTTTACGGCGATACCGATATTTTTATTTATCCGGGCTACCGTTTTAACGTGGTAGATGCAATGGTGACTAACTTTCACTTACCAGAATCAACGCTAATCATGTTAGTGAGTGCGTTTGCAGGGCAACAGCATATTATGAAGGCTTACCAAACCGCCATTGAACAGAAATACCGCTTCTTTAGTTACGGTGATGCGATGTTCTTGCAAAAGCAAGATAAGTAACTCACGCCATACAACTATTAAAATGCCCAGTGTTGCTGGGCATTTTGCGTTTTATGGCTGTAAAGTTGCAAGCTCGATATGGACTTTGTGTTTTTTATCCCAATATTAGAATTGCGCTAGTAATCTTGGTAGAATCGAAAGATCACTGCCCTAAGCATTGGCTTAGCACGTTTTTTAGTCAAGGTTGGACTGTTTTTCCGACAACGAGGTAATAATGAAATTTGAATTAGATCGCAAACAGGGTAAAGCTCGCCGAGGTCGCTTGATTTTTGACCGTGGTGTAGTAGAGACGCCAGCGTTTATGCCTGTTGGTACTTATGGCACAGTAAAAGGCATGACTCCAGATGAGTTAAAAGAAACTGGTGCGCATATCTGTTTAGGAAATACCTTCCATTTGATGCTAAGACCTGGTACTGAGATCATCAAGCAACATGGCGATCTACATGATTTCATGAATTGGGACCGACCTATTTTGACTGACTCGGGTGGTTTCCAAGTATTTAGCTTGGGTGCGATGCGTAAAATCTCAGAAGAGGGCGTACTATTTAAGTCACCGGTAAATGGTGAAAAAATCATGCTATCTCCTGAAAAGGCAATGGAAGTACAGCGTGATTTAGGTTCAGATATTGTGATGATTTTTGACGAATGTACGCCATACCCAGCCACTGAAAAAGAAGCAAAAGATTCAATGGAGTTGAGCTTGCGTTGGGCAAAACGGTCTAAAGCGGCACATGGTGATAATCCTTCGGCATTGTTTGGGATCATTCAAGGTGGTATGTACCCAGAGCTGCGTGCCGAGTCACAGCAAGGCCTAGAAGAAATTGGCTTTGATGGTTATGCGCTAGGTGGCTTATCGGTTGGTGAGCCAAAAGAAGACATGATCAACATTCTCGACCAGTGCGCTTACAAAATGCCAGAGAACAAGCCTCGCTATCTAATGGGCGTTGGTAAACCAGAAGACTTGGTTGAAGCGGTACGTCGCGGTATTGATATGTTTGACTGTGTAATGCCAACACGTAATGCTCGTAATGGTCACTTGTTCGTGACAGGCGGCGTGGTAAAAATCCGTAATGCAGCACACAAAACGGATACCAGCCCACTAGATGCAGAGTGTGATTGCCACACCTGTAAGAATTACTCTAGAGCATACTTACATCACTTAGATAAGTGTAATGAAATACTAGGTGCTCGACTCAATACCATCCATAACTTGCGTTATTATCAACGTTTGATGGAAGGAATGAGAAACGCCTTATCTGAAGGCACATTTGATGAATTTGTCGAAGACTTCTACGCGCGCCGTGGCATACCGGTGCCAGAGTTGGCTGACGTTGGTTTGACAGAAAATAATTAATTTTATAAACGAGGAAGTGAAATGAGCTTTTTTATCTCAAGCGCGCATGCTAGCAACGCAGCAGCGGCACCAGCAGGTGGCGGTATGGAAATGCTAATCATGTTAGGTATTTTTGGTTTGGTATTTTATTTCTTAATTTACCGTCCACAGGCCAAGCGTGTTAAAGAGCACAAAGACCTAATGGGTGCATTAGGTAAGGGTGACGAAGTACTAACTCAAGGTGGACTTGTGGGTAAAATCACAAAAGTAGCTGAAGACAAAGACTTTGTTGTAATCGCACTGAATGACCAAATGGAAGTGACAGTGCAAAAGTCAGCGGTTTCAGCTGTGTTACCTAAAGGTACAATGAAATCTCTATAAGAATAACAATAAAGGGATAGCCCAGTGTTAAACAAGTTTCCAATGTGGAAGTACTTACTTGTTCTCGCTGTGTTGGCTATCGGTATTCTTTATGCCACACCTAACTTGTATGGTCGTGATCCGGCCATACAAGTTTCTGGCACAAAAGGTGCTGATGCGACGCTCAGTGTATTAGATCAAGTTAACGAAACCCTACAAAAGAACAACCTTGCCGTAAAATCTTCTGTGTTAGAAGACGGTCAAATCCTTGTTCGCTTCAAAAATGTTGAAGATCAGCTTAAAGCACAAGATATTTTGCGTAATAGCTTAAGCGATGATTACATTTCAGCAATCAATATGTCTCCGGCACAACCTGAGTGGTTAAAAGACTTAGGTGCAAATCCAATGAAGCTTGGTCTAGATTTAAGCGGTGGTGTTCACTTCACTATGGAAGTGGATATGGTCACGGCGATGGACAATGCACTTGAGCAAATGGAGCAAGATTTCAAGAGTGATTTACGTGAAGAAAAATTGCGTTATCGCTCGGTGCGTCGGGTTTCTAATAGTGAACGTGTACAAGTAACGATGCGTTCGGAAGAGGACAAAGACGCGGCAATGAGCTTCTTGAGAAAGCGTTACCCGGGTAACGACTTTATCAATGATAGCAGCGACAGCCTTGCTTTCTTCTCAAGCCTTAGCGACCTTAAATATAAAGAGCTGCGTGAATACGCTATCAAGCAAAACGAAACCATTATTCGTAATCGTATTAACCAACTAGGTGTTGCTGAACCAAATGTTCAACGTCAAGGTGGTGAGCGCATAATTGTTCAACTTCCAGGTGTTCAGGACACGGCTCGCGCGAAAGAAATTCTCGGTGCCACGGCGACGCTTGAGTTCCGTGAAGTAGACGAAAATGCCGACGTGCGTGCAGCAGCACAAGGTCGCATTCCTCCAGGCACAGAAGTGATCCCGCATAAAGATGGTTATCCTGTCGTGCTTAAAAAGCGCGTTATTCTTGAAGGTACGCATATCACAGGTGCGCAATCTGGTATGGATGAATATCAGCGCCCTCAGGTGAATATCAAACTTGATAGCAAAGGTGGGGCAAAAATGAATGCCTTTACTAAACGCGCCATCGGCAAGCGTATGGCGACGGTTTTCATCGAATACAAACCATCTGGCAAGAAAGATGAAAATGGCAAAGCGTTACCACCAATCAAAGTGGAAGAAGTGATTAACGTTGCCACGATTCAAGCGCGTTTAAACAGCTCTTTCCGTATTACCGGTATTGATAGCCCAGCAGAAGCGCATAACTTAAGCTTGCTACTACGTGCAGGTGCACTGGTTGCGCCAATTCAAATCGTTGAAGAACGTACTGTAGGTCCAAGCCTTGGTCAGGAAAATATCGAAGCGGGTATGACTGCGGTTGTGCTTGGTTTTGCTTTTGTTCTTGCCTTTATGTTGCTGTACTACAAAGGCTTTGGTCTGGTAGCAAACTTGGCGCTTGCGGCTAACCTCATCATGATTGTGGGTGTGATGTCGATGATCCCAGGCGCGACGCTGACGCTGCCAGGTATTGCCGGTATCGTATTAACCGTCGGTATGGCCGTTGATGCTAACGTACTTATCTTTGAGCGTATTCGGGAAGAAATTGCGGAAGGTCGCAGTCCACAGCAAGCCGTTCACCATGGTTACGATAGTGCATTTAGTACGATTTTTGATGCCAACATCACCACTTTAATTGCTGCGGTGATCCTATTCTCTGTTGGTACAGGTCCAATTGCAGGCTTCGCGGTAACCCTAGCTATCGGTATCATTACCTCGATGTTTACAGCGATTGTTGGTACGCGTGCAGTTATTAATGCCATCATCGGTGGCAGACGTATCACAAAGCTATCAATCTAGGAGACGGACATGCAATTATTAAACTTAAAAGGCACTATCCGTTTTATGTCGGCAAGAAAGCTTTCAATGGCTTTCTCTGCATTGTTGATCTTGGCTTCAATCGGCTCATTTATGGTGAAAGGACTAAACTTTGGTTTGGATTTTACCGGTGGTACGGCAGTTGAAGTTGGATTTTCACAGCCAGCAGACTTAGCAAAGGTACGTAGTGTATTAGCCGAGAGCGGTTTTGCCGATGCCTCTGTGCAACTTTTTGGTTCAAGCCAAGAGGTATTAGTACGACTCGCCCCTCGTGGGGACGACGTGAAAGCTGAAGTATTAGGTAACCAACTCATCTCCGCGCTGAAACAAGCGGATGAAAGTGTGGTGATGCGCCGCATTGAATTCGTAGGTCCAAGTGTTGGTGAAGATCTCAAAGAGCAGGGTGGCTTGGCGATGCTAACCGCGCTTATCTGTATCTTGATTTACGTTGCTTTTCGTTTTGAATGGCGCTTTGCAGTAGGTGCTGTATTTGCACTTTTCCACGATGTTGTACTGACAATGGGTCTGTTCTCAATCTTAGGTCTGGAATTTGATTTAACGATTTTGGCGGCAATATTGGCGGTAATAGGTTACTCACTCAACGATACTATTGTTGTGTCTGACCGTATTCGTGAAAACTTTCGTAAAGTACGTATTGATGACACCTTAGAGATCATCAACATTTCACTGACACAAACGCTTAATCGTACATTAGTGACCTCAATCACGACTATTCTCGTTTTGATTGCGCTATTCGTATGGGGTGGTCAAACCATTCATGGTTTTGCTACGGCCTTGCTGTTTGGTGTGTTTATCGGTACATATTCTTCTGTTTATGTAGCGAGCTCAGTTGCAGTAGCAATGGGCGTTAGCAAAGAAGATTTGATCCCGGTAGAAGTTGAAAAAGAAGGTGCAGACCTAGACGCTATGCCTTAATCATGGAATTTGATGTAATAATCGAAAGCGGCTTTTTGGCCGCTTTTTTGTTGCCTGTAAAACGTCATTTTATTGTTTCTAAAATATTACATTACTATATAATGATAATCGTTATCAATAAAGGAGATACTTATGTACAAATTTGCGATGGCGGTTGGTGCACTGACATTAATGACCGCATGTTCTAAGCAACCTGAGCTTGAGCAACAAACCGGATCTGTAACTACAGAAGCAACCTCATCTTTAGCACAATACAAAGTTCAAGCAGAGGCCTTACTTGCAGATATTCGTATCGAGAAAGATGCTGCAGCACTTGAAACACAATCCGCCGATCTTGTGGCTCTCTCTAGAACTTTGCTAAATGAGTTTGTGGCTAAGTACCCTCAGTGCCAGACTTATCTAGATGCCTTGGATAAGGCTGCGGATATCATTCCTACTTTACCACTTGAAGAGATCGAAACGGGCTATCACGCAGATGGTAAATTACCCAAGTTTGATGACCCTGTTTGCTACCATGCAAAAGATTTATTAGTGCATCCAGCAACGGTTCAAGCGATTGCGATGAAAGGGTTTAGTGGCGCTGAAGACTATAAGAGCGCAGAGATGGAAATTGTGGAAGTGATTGCACACTTTGATCAGGTAGAGCGGGCGCTAAAGTAAGCGGTTGAAAATCATTCAATTGCAAATTGGGTACATTTCACCCGATTGACATATATCTGTCATACTCTGTTGCTACCGTGCGCGATTATACTTTTACAGTGAGTTTAATGCTGTGGATCCTTCGCGCACGTTAGTACTTAATACAATAATAAAAGAAAAAGCTGTATTTACTCTGTTTCAGCCAATCTACGATCTTGCGAAACGGCAAATCTTAGGGTTTGAAGCATTAAGTCGTGGCATGTCCGGCTCATTGTTGGAATCTCCAGACAAGCTTTTTGCGATCGCGAGTAAGCAGGAGCGTTTGTCAGAGCTGGAGATTATCTGTCGTGAAGCTGCTATTAAGCAGTTCGTTTCACTCAACCTTCCTGGTAAGTTATTTTTAAACGTTAGTCCAAAAGCGTTACTTGATCCGAGCCACCCAAAGGGCGAAACCAGACATCTTACAGAAGTGTATGGGCTCGATCCCAAGCGTGTCGTCATTGAAGTGACTGAGCAAGACAAAGTAGATGACGCGAATCTGCTACTAACTACAATTACCCATTATCGTGAACTTGGGTTTCAAATTGCGATTGATGATTTGGGAGCTGGTTATTCTGGTCTCAGAAAGTGGTCGGAGTTATGCCCTGACTACGTCAAAGTCGACAGATATTTTATCGACCATTGTGACCAAAGTGTGGTGAAACGCGAGTTTTTAAAGTCTATTATCGAGCTTGCTAAAGCCACTAGCACTCAAGTAATTGCCGAGGGAATTGAGCGGATGGAGGAGCTAAAGCTGATAGAGCAGCTCGGTATTGTAAACGCTCAAGGCTTTCTGCTCGCGAAGCCAACTCGAAAGCCACCGACAGAGCTGGCGTTGTTAAAATCCCTTCATTCGGAAGTTCGTTCCAGTGTCAATCAATTTGAGCAGTCGATGGCAATCGGTTGGCTTGCCAAAGAGGCCAATGCTATCCATGAATGTACGCAATGTATCGATGCTCATAGGCTGTTTGAACAAGATCGCAAGCTAACCAGCCTTGCAGTGGTTAATGATGCTAGAGAGCCTGTTGGGCTGCTACACCGAGATCAACTGACTGAGGTCTTTGCGGCACCATATGGCCATGCACTCTTCGATAAGAAATCAGTGATTAAGTTGATGGATAAACAGCCGTTAGTGGTGGATGAGCAGCAAGAGCTTGATACGGTGAGTAAGCAAATAACCGACCATGAATTTGATATTCGACGTCATATCATTATTACTAGAGATGGTCGTTATCTTGGCTTAGCGCCCTTGAGAGACATACTCAAGCACATCACAGAAGAAAAAATTCGTCATGCTCAACATGCCAATCCATTAACCATGTTGCCGGGCAATGTCGCGATAAATGAGGCAATAGAGCAAAGGTTACGTTCACATCATGACTTTTCTCTTGCATATATCGACCTTAATCATTTTAAACAGTTTAATGATTTATATGGATATGCCAGTGGCGATAGCGTGATTAAGCTACTTGCCGAGGTGACAGTTGATGTATGTGTACAGAGCTCAAGTTTTGTTGGGCATATCGGGGGTGACGACTTTATGGTGGTGTTCGATAATAATGATGCAGAAGTGTTGTGTCATGAGATCATCACTCAGTTTGAGCTTAAATCAAAAGCCTTTTTTACTCCCGAGCATGTTAGTGCTGGCGGTTACTGGGCAACAAATCGTGAAGGGCAAAAGCAATTTGTACCTTTACTCACTTTATCGATTGGTTTAGTGAGACCAGATTTACAACACTGTATCAATTCGCACCAAGTTGCAGCTTTAGCAACGGATGCTAAGAAAGAAGCAAAGCGCTATCGTAATAGCTATTTATTTGTATGTAACCGTCGCAAGCCGACAGTATCGACTGTACGATTGGAAAATGCAGGTTGACTATATTTTTAATTACGCAATAGTAATAGCAATCCGTAAGAATACTCTTGATTGTAGTATTGTTTCCCCTAAAAGAGGGTTGTGCGATGAAGTTAAAGTTGAGTGTAATTATCTCTGCTCTGGTGTTTCAAAGTGCTTGTATTGCAGCGCAATCCCCCGAGTTAATCTATGTCGCGAAAGAAGCGCGAACCTTGTACGATCGCGATCTTTATCTTTATGAATTACTAGAAAAGGCACTGGCTGCTGCTAAGTACTCAGCTCAAATCGAACACATCAAGATCCATCCTCATCAACAGCGTACGTTAATGGCACTAAGCCGAGGTAAGGTTGATTTACACTGGTCTATGACCAGCCCCGCACGCGAGCAAATCGCTATTCCCATTAAAGTCCCACTGTATGATGGACTTATTGGTAAACGCGTGCTGATTGTTCATAAAGATGTTTATCCAGCCATAAAAACGGTTCGTTCGCTTGATGAATTAAAGCGCTTTACCGCTGTACAAGGACACGATTGGCCCGATACTAAAATTCTTAGTTATAACGGTCTGAAGGTCAGGCCTATTTCCGATTATCAAACCATGTTTAATTTAATCGCGGATAAAAAAGCGGATTATTTTCCACGCTCGGTGATTGAGGCAAATTCAGAATTGATCGCACAAAATAACGAAAACCTCATGATCGTACCTGATTTTCACCTTGAGTATTCAACCGCTTTTTACTTCTTTGTGAATAAAGACAAGCCAAAACTTGCTTATGCACTCGAGGAGGGGCTTGCTAAGCTTAAAGAGTCTGGTGAATTAAAACGATTAAAACAAAAATATCGTTTAGTGTTACCGCCTGAAGGTGAAGGCATCAAATTGAATAACCCTTACTTTGCAAAAAACTACTAGCGTTTCTTGCGCAAGCTTGGGAGTGCGTAATCGTACTCTTCTTTGTATGTTAGGGCTGTTAAAGCTATCATAATTCCACATTTTGCTGAGTACAGAATATATCCTGCAATATCGGAAGAGTAGAAAAAGAAAGTCACATCATAGCCTTTACCATTTCTTAGGTAATTTTCGACAATAGTAGCGAATGTGAACAAAGCTCCTAAGATAGCCAACCATGGAAATATATTATCCGCAAAGGTGTATTTAATTTTATATCTTGGGAAAAGTTTTTTGGTTAATTCTGTCCGGTAAGTGAGTGGGGCGAGCACTATTAACTCGATAATTAGGTGAATGCCGAAAATCAAACTATTCTGAAATAATCTATTCTCAGGGGAAGATGATAGGCTAATTAATCCGGTTGAAAACACGAGTGTTTCAAGAACAAAGGGAGTCAGGCATAAGATGGACAGAATACATATGTTCACATCCTTCAGTCGTAATCCCACACCAAAACAGAGAGATATAAGTGCCGTGTACGTCAGAAAAAAGTGAAAATTAACATCGTGTATAATGAAGACTCCTACTACAACTAAGACATATGGTAGTAGTAAGTCTCCGAGTGCGAATTTTCTTTCCATAACTAACAATAATCTTTAATTGGCTTTGCTAGATTTGGTATTTGCATTAGCTTCAGCACTGTTAGCTGCTGGTTCATCTGGCATCCAAATACCACCACCAGAAACTTTTTTACATTCTTTCAAATTTAGTTTTTGCATTATCATAGTCCTTATTAAGTTTGCTTGATCTCTACGCAATCAAGCATTCAAACTTTAGGTTGCATATATTATTGCAATTATAACAAACAAAGAAGTCTCTTGAGACTACTAAAACTGAAACTCTCTGTGGGTACAAACTTAACACCAAATAAACACAAGGTGAATGAAAAATTAAAGAAATTTTTCAATTAACAGTTTATATAAATTTACACTTGGCTAATTGTATGAAAAATAAGAATAAAGTTGACTTGTTACACTTTGAATTTGGCCATCTCAATCTCTAGATTTCCAGATAAAGATTTAATTGTATCAGTCGCTTTATGTGCTTTTTCAGACACACTTGCCGTCTGTGAGGCCGTGTCAGAGATAACAACGACACGTTTGGCTGTATCTTCTCCTGCATCCAACTGTTCTTTGGCTGCTTGAGCTATTTGATGACTCATCTGCGATATAGATTTTAAAGAATCGGCGACTTGTACAAGCGCTTGAGATGCCTTAGATGACATACTCACCGTTTTTTCGCTTGTTGCAATGCTCAAGCTTACAGAAGCCTTCGCATCTTGAGTTGCACTTTGCAGTTTAGTGATCATGGTACGGATCTCTTCTGTACTGGTTTGAGTGCGCTGAGCAAGCTGTCTGACCTCGTCCGCTACGACAGCAAAGCCTCGTCCTTGCTCTCCAGCTCGAGCAGCTTCTATTGCAGCATTGAGGGCTAATAAATTGGTTTGCTCGGCGATAGATTGGATAACGGTAAGTACATTAGCGATATTAGATACTTCTTCATCTAGTACTTGAATATTATTACCAGCGCTGTCAATTTGTTGCTCTAATAATGCAATTTCAGTTGCTGCTTGAGCTGTCAGTTTGTCGGCAGCATTACCTTGCTTTTCAGCCTCTTGAACTGAATCCGCAGCTTGCTCCGCATGTTCGACAACGGTTTGTGCTGATGCTGTGAGTTCGGTAATTGCTGAAGCCACCATTTGAGTTTCTGCATTTAAACTACGAGTTAGATTCTCAAGTTCTACTGAGCGTACCTCACTGTCTGATGTTTGGTTTTGTAGCGCCTTAGTTGCTTCTTTAAGCCCTTCAACTACTCCTTTTAATCCGCCTTGCATATAGTCCATGGCTGCGAGAATACTATAATCTTGGCAGTCAGCAGTATTGATAGGTGTAGTTAGGTTTCCTCTTGAAACATGTTTTACGATTTCGAGCACATCATTGATTTCAGCACCAAGTTTGTTATTCAAAGACAGTCCAAACCGCGCAAGTGCGGTGGTCAATGCAACGGCAACCGCTAAAGAAAGTGCGACTAACCAGATTGCGGTGTCCCAATAACGATCGTTTACTTCTTTGTAGCTAATACCTGTGCCGACATACCAGCCAAACCCTGGTGTTTTTTGTACCACTGAAGTCAGGTCGACAACTTCTCCATCTCGCAGTGAAGTCCAATTGTAGGTAATGATCCGATCAAATTGGTTACCGACTAAGCGCTTCACCATGCTGCCTATGCTTTTGCCGTCAGCATCTTCAAAGTCATTAAAGCTGGTGTTATGCAGCTGGGGGTCATGCGGTGTTGCTACGAAGTCCATTTTGTCATTAACAACATACACATACTCAGAGTCATGGTATTTATTTTCTCTTAAAACCTGAATTGCCATCTCTTTTGCTTGTTGCTCAGTCAGTTTCCCTTGCTCTGCAAAGCGCTCAAACTGTTTAACAATATTAACGGTGCTTTTCATTAATTGGTTGATACGCGCAATATTATCGCTTTCACTGGCATGGCGCAGAGCTTGAAGACCTACAAAGGCAACGGCAAGTAATGAAACAAATATTGCGGCGGCAAAGGTAATTATTTTTGCTTTTAATGTGAAACTAGAAAACACAGGATCGCCCCCTAAAAATACTCTCACTACATGATTTAGCATGTTTAGGGGGAAGTTGTAAGTAGGTTAATGCCCTAAGGAGGCGATTTTGAGATGATATTTACTCATACTACCTAAAGACGATGACTAACTTGCATTAATTATGCTTATTTCTTCATCAGTTAATGGGCGGTATTCGCCCTCAGCAAGGGTTGGATCAAGTTCGATCCCTGCAATATTTTCTCTATGAAGTTCAACTACTTGGTTGCCAACTGCGGCAAGCATGCGTTTTACTTGATGATACTTTCCTTCGCAAATAGATAAGCGTAGTGCAAATTTATCAATAAGCTCCGCTTTTGCTGGCAGGGTTGCTTGTTTCTCACCATGTAGTTCAACGCCTTGTTCAAGCTGTGTTAGCGCTTCTTCAGTGAGTTCGTCGCGACTTTCTAGTACATAGGTTTTAAACTTTTGTTTCTTCGGCGAGGTGATTTGATGAGACCAATCACCATCGTTAGTGAGCAGTACTAAACCCGTGGTATCGATGTCCAGTCGACCTGCAACATGAAAATCTTTTAAGTTAGGTTCTTCAATTAAATCGAATACTGTTGGGTGTAATTCATCACTATTTGCACATACATAACCTTGTGGTTTGTTTAGCATATAGTAGCGTAAACCCAAATACTCTAGGCGTTCGCCATCAAAAGTAATGTGGTCTGCTGGGGTGACTTGGATGTCGCCTTTTTTGACGATATTGCCATTGACGGTAACGAGACCTTTTTTAATATTAATTTTGACCTTGCTGCGTGGCATCTCTGCAACGTGGCTCAAAAATTTCTCCAATCTACATGGAAATTTCATAGTTAAATAACTCGAATAATAAATTAGTTTTTGCGATAAATATCGGATAATAAATCATAGCAATGGACACTGAGCGCAAAATGCTCCCCGACCTTTGCGAGCAAAAGCTTCAGAGCACCTTCCGTGAGCATTTGTTTTTGCTCTAATGTTCTACCAGCCATCATATGGATCTGCAGGTGAATAAACCCTTGTTTGCCATCGCCTAACTGAAAATGCTCAAAAGCAACAGCACGGGTTTTGACGGAAGTTGGATCAAACAAGCCACATGCACAGGCAAATTGCTGCACCTGTGATACTAACGCCTCGGTTTCAATTGGCAAATTAGCTGAGTGTTCAAGAATAAAGTGTGGCATGTGAAACTCCATGTTTTTGCATTAGGCTCAGAGTTTATGCTATTTATCAGGGGTTATTCCAGAAAAGAGTGAATTATTAGCATGCTGTCCTTATTTAAAGTCTCACCTTTGCTTAGCGATGAAGAAACCCAATGGTTAATTGATACCTTTGTCTGGGCATTTGAGCATTTTGATGGCGAGTACTTTTTAAATGAAACGCAGATTATTACTCCGACTCCTAGTTGTTTTCCAGAGCCGGTATCCAGTATTGAAGAGATGGCGGCGGTGGTTTTCTCCCGCGTAAAGTCCTACGCGGGGTTACAACAGTGGCCAATCACTTTGGTTGCGCCTGAACGCATGCTCGCGTCGACCAGCATGACTAAGCTAAACATTGCAGGGCGTTGGCGCGGTGAGCAAGCGGTTATCGCTGAATCGGCTGCGCCTATTTTGATTTCTTATAATCCTAACCAAATAAATCAGCCTCAAGATCTGATTGCCAGTTATGCAGGTGTCATGGCAAAAGTTTTAATTTTACAGCGTGGCGTGTTACCTCCGGGTGGGGAAGCGCAATTAGACGCTGCTTGTGATGTGCTGGCGAGCTTTTTTGGCTTTGGGGTCATGGTGTCTAATACCGTATATCACTTTAGGGGAGGATGTGGTTCTTGCTACAACCAATATGCCAACCGAAAAGCTGCACTGACGGAGCAGCAGAGTGTTTTTGTGCATGCCCTCGTATGTCATTTTAAAGGGGTGAGAGATGGTCATAAGCATCTTAAGTCACACCTTGTGAGCCAGTATAAAAAGGCGAAAAAGCAAATTAATACCTTAATGGATAACTCAGAGCGGGGTGATTTACTGGCCTTACAGGAGCATGCACATGCTCGTTTATCTTGATGAGTTTATTTTAATTGCGCTGGCACATTTTTTTGCTGTCGCAAGTCCAGGTCCCGATTTTGCGATAGTGCTTAAACAAAGTGTACAGCAGGGCAGAGCAAACGCCCTTTGGACAAGTTTTGGGGTTGGTCTTGGTATTTTAGTACATGTCAGTTATTGCTTATTGGGAGTTGCGTTACTGCTATCTCAATCTGAAACCTTGTTCACAGCAGTAAAATATATAGCCGCGCTTTACCTTGCTTACCTTGGTGTGCAAGCGTTGCGATATGCAAAACCCAATTCAGAGCAAGAAAATATCACTGCACATGCTGTTACTGAGTCTAATTGGACTGCGTTAAAACGGGGTTTTTTGGTCAATGCCTTAAATCCTAAAGCAACGCTGTTTTTCTTATCGCTTTTTACCCTAGTGATTGAGCCAACCACACCAAGCAGTGTGCAGTTGTTTTACGGTGTTTATATGGCATTGGCTACGTGGGCTTGGTTTTCGTTTTTATCTTTAGTTTTATCAAAAACAACGGTCAGACAATTTTTTCGTCGTGCAGGACATTGGTTTGATCGCGGGATCGGTGTGATCATGTTACTGCTTGCAGTAAGATTGGTGATCTAATGTGTGACAAAAACATTATTAACTTTAGCTTTGGTTCAAATATGTCGACTGCACGTTTGCTTGCTCGCTTACCACAAGCGAAGTTACTTGGAGTGGGGAAATTGCATGGCTATCGGCTGACTTTTGATATGTTGAGCACCGATGGTTCAGCCAAGTGTAGTATTACGCCGAGTACTGAAGCAAATAGCCATGTTTATGGCGTTTTGTATGCCTTGGATGAGCGAGAAAAAGCGCGTTTGGACGACATTGAAGGGGAGCGATACAACTGTCATTGTTTGCCTGTTGAAAGGCAAGGTGGCGGTATGGTGGAGGCCTGGTGCTATATTGCTAACACCTTTGTGGAACATCAATTACCTTTCGATTGGTACGTACATCATGTGTTGGCCGGGGCAAAGGAGCATCAGTTTCCGACCAGCTATTTACAGGCTATTTCGGCACAATCACACGTTACAGATAATAATAGTGACAGACAACAACAAGAATTAGCCATCTATCAATGTGATATTACGAAGTTAAATCGCAAAGCTTGACTGGTAACATCATGATTGGTTGTGGCAAAAAACCAAGGAAAAATAATGAAAATAAAACAATGGCTATTAACCTCAGGCCTAGTTGCTGCGAGTTTTCTTAGTGCACAGGCAAGCGCGGCAGTAAACCAACAGGATGTTGAAACTGCGGTAAAAAGCGCAATGACAAAGTTTAATATTCCAGGTTTGGCAATTGGTATTGTAGAAGATGGTAAGGTTGTGATGACCAAGGGCTTCGGGGTGACGCATTTAAATAAGCCAACTAAGGTCAATGCGGATACCTTGTTTGGTATTGCATCCAACACCAAAGCTTTCACGGCAGCAGCGCTGGCGATGTTAATTGATCAAGGCAAACTGAGTTGGGATGACAAAGTCATTAAACATATTCCAGAATTTAAGCTTTACGATAGTTATGTTACTCAAGAGATGACTATCCGAGATTTATTAAGTCATCGAAGTGGATTGGGCCTTGGGGCAGGCGATCTTATGATCTGGCCTGATACTGATAAAACCATGCCAGAATTGCTAGCTGGTATTTCACATCTCAAACCTGATTCAAGTTTCCGTAGCCATTACGCTTATAACAATTTGATGTTTGTTGTTGCAGGAGAAGTCGTAAGCCGAGTCAGTGGCAAAGATTGGCGCGATTTTGTTGAGCAGGAAATGTTTACTAAGCTGGATATGGATGACTCAAAGGCTGGATTCTCTCGGATCCAGGCTAACAATCGTAATTGGGCGACTGGCCATATTCCGATGGATGGCAAACTTACGCCGTTCTTTGTTAATTACCTAGAAGATTTCCGTGGTGCTGGTGCCATTGCGTCTAACGTGGATGACATGACCAAGTGGTTACAAACTCAGCTTGAAGGTGGTCGCTTACCTTCTGGCGAGCAGCTATTTAGCCAAGAGCAACAAGTGCAAATGTGGCATCCACACATTACGCGTATTCCCGCAGCAAAAGCCGCAGAAGTATACCACCAACAGTTTAGAGGGTACGGCCTTGGCTGGGCGGTAGAAGACTACTTTGGTTATAAAAAGGTAGGTCACGGCGGTGGGATTTTAGGTATGGTGTCGCAAGTTGCGATGATCCCAGAGAAAAAACTGGGTGTGGTGGTCTTATCAAACCAACAAAAATACCCCGCACTTTCCGCGATTATCAATGAAGTGTTTGAAGATGCGCTTGGCCTAGAAGATAAAGACTGGGTGCAGATCATCGCCGATGATTACTTTAAGGCGCAGCAAGATAAATACGCTAAAGCTGGGATAATCGAAGTTGCAAAACCACAGCCTGCTTTACCATTAAACAACTACACGGGAACACTAAATAGCGCTTGGTATGGCGATGTGGTAGTGGAAAAGCTCGATAAGGAACTGCGCATTGATTTTACGCACACGAAGCGCCTAAAGGGGAAACTTGAGCACCTAACCGGTAACACCTTTGTGGTACGTTGGGATGAGCCATTACTTGAAGCAGATGCTTACATCAATTTTGTGATGGGTAAATCACAACGGGTTGAGTCTGCTGCGATGGAATTTGTTAATCCGGAAATAACCGACTTTAGTTTCGATTTCCATAACTTGGATTTAAAGGCGAAAGAAATCCAGCATTAAGATATACCAAAGTATCAAAGCCACAATTATGTGGCTTTGATATAGTGAAAGGATAGCTACTTAAATCAACCTCGTCGCAAACTAACATAGGATGTATATTCGTTATGCATACTGCAATTATTACTCATCCATATTGCCGCAAGCATAAAATGACCGAGGAACATCCTGAGTGTCCTGCGAGGTTAGATGCGATATCTGACAGGTTGCTAGCGTCTGGACTTGATATCGCCATTGAACACAAAACGGCGCTGAAAGCCGATACGTCACACTATGCATTGGTTCATGATCAAGCCATGATCAAAGAAGTAATGGATAAAATCCCTAATGAAGGGTTAACCGAGTTAGACGGCGATACTTGGCTTTGTCCTGATTCTATGAAAGCGATTGAACGCGCTGTTGGCGCAGGAATACTGGCGGTGGACGAAGTAGTTACTGGTAAACTTGATGCTGCATTTTGTTCTGTTAGACCTCCTGGGCACCACGCCAATCAAAGCACTTCATCGGGATTTTGTGTCTTTAATAATGTTGCCATTGCTGCCGCTTATGCCAAGACGAAGGGTGTAGAGCGGGTAGCTATATTGGACATCGATGTACATCATGGTAATGGCACACAAGATATTTTCAAAGACGATCATAGCGTGTTACTTTGCTCTTTGTTTCAACACCCTTTTTATCCAAATACCGCGATTGAGAATCATCAAACGCTAATCAATTCCCCGTTGAGTGCAGGAGCGGATGGCACAGACTTAAAAGCCTTGGTGGAGCAGCAATGGTTGCCTAAGCTGCGATCATTTAAACCTCAGCTCATTTTTATCAGTGCGGGGTTTGATGGTCATTTAGAAGATGATATGGGCGGACTCAAGTTTGTTGAACAAGATTATCAATGGTTTACTGAGCAAGTAGTCGAGTTTGCAAACTCATCGGACTGTTTGGGGATTATTTCCTACTTAGAAGGGGGCTATGATCTTTCTTCTTTAGGCCGCAGCGCCGTGACACATATCAAAGCGCTGGTTGAAGCCGGTTAGCTTAGACTTAATAAATCAAAAGCCTGCTGAGTATTGCTCAGTTGGATTTTGCTGACGCAACACTGGCCTTCGTCAACGAGATATTGTTGCACTAATTCGGTTAAATATTTCAAATCAATACACTGCACGGGCGCACCTTGTGCGTTGCTGCAGCAATCGTTTGGGTATACTAGAATTAACCGTTTGAGTGACGCATCATCGAGCAGATGCGTTGCATCCCTAAGTGCTTTTTCATCTTCGATAAACTCTATACTTTGGTCTAATACCAGCAATAAAGGGTAGGTTTTTATCGCCATAATTTGTTCTTGGTCAAGTTATCAAAAGTGTCGCCCAGTATACTTCAAATTGGAATAATATTGCGAGAGTGTGCTTATGGTTGGTGATTCACGTCAGTTACAGATCAAAGAAGTATTTACCAATAGCTTGTTATGTTGCGATGAGCAAACCAGTCTATATGATGCGGTTGCGCAAATGCGAGCGAGCAGAGTGAGCTCGATCTTTATTACCCGTGCCGATGACATTATTGGTATCTGGACTGAGTCGGATTGCGTTAAGCTCAACTTTAACGACCCTGATTTTGCTCAGGTGCCGATCCGGGAAGTGATGACTACACCGGTGCAAAAAATTCAAATTGATAAAACCTTGAGCGAGGCGACGGTCAAGTTCCACCAACTAGGGATCCGTCACTTACTCGTGGTGGACTCGGATAATCTGCCTTGTGGTGTGGTCTCTTTATCCGATATTGTGCGCAGCCAAGGGCTCGACCATTATTTACATTTTAGACCAATTGAGCAGCACTTTGACTCGAGCATTGTGATTTTAGACAGTGAAGACTGCGTCTCTGATGTTATCAATAATATGCGTGAGCTTAAGCTGACCGCTGTGCTGGTGTATAACCGTGAATTAAATGAGTATGGCATTATTACTCAGCGCGATATTGCGTATATTATTCTCAACCCTGATTGGCGCCAGCCTTGCTGGCAATTAGCCAGCTATCCGATGCTCTCCATGACGCCAAAAGACAGTCTATTCGATGCTTACCGGCTGATGACGGTAAACTCCATTCGCCATTTGGTGGTGACTTCCCCAGACTCGCAACAAGTGATAGGGCTATTAGCGCTTAAAAATGTTTTGACTGAAATTGAAACTGCGTATTGTAGCGAGCTGGAAAAAGTCCTAGTACAACGTGATATTGCACTGCAAAAATCGGAGAAGAATCTTTATTTAGCTAACCGCATCATTGATGCTTCTCTCGATGGTATTATGATCACCAAAAGTTCAGGTGAAATAATCCAGATCAACCCAGCGTTTAGTGCGCTTACCGGCTACAAAGATTACGAAGTACTAGGGAAAAACCCAAGCATATTGAGCTCTGGGCTACATGATGAATGCTATTATCAGAGCATGTGGCAAACGCTCAGAGAAACAGGTGTGTGGCAGGGCGAGATCTGCAATCGTAAAAAGAGCGGTGAGATTTATGTTGAATGGCTCACGATTATTGAGATCAGAGAGCCGTACAGTGATGACATGCTTTACGCGGCCATTTTTAGTGACATTACGGAGCGTAAAAATGCTGAAGAAAAAATTGCTCGCTTAGCCTATTTTGATGAATTGACTGGGCTGCCTAATCGCCGCTTATTTTACGACAGACTCTCTATGGCATTGGCATCAGCGCACCGCTACAAGCAAAAACTCAGTGTGATGTTTATAGATTTAGACCGCTTTAAGGAAGTGAATGACTCTCTTGGCCACAGCGCCGGAGATGAATTATTGGTTCAGGTTAGCGAGCGGATAAAGTCTATTCTAAACGAAGGTGACACGTTAGCGCGACTTGGGGGCGACGAATTTGTTGTGCTACTGAGCGAAGTGAATGGCATGTCGGAGGTTATTGAGTTTGCCGACCAAATGTTGATGGCATTGTCGAGTCCATTTCAACTTGGTGATATGCAGGTGGCTGCGACGGCCTCGATGGGGGCTGCTATTTATCCTGAGGATGGTCATGACACGGAAACATTGCTTAAACACGCCGATGTTGCTATGTATCGCTCCAAAGAAGTAGGGCGCAACTCCTTTCAGTTATTCGAAGCTTCGATGAATGCACGCTCATTTGAACGTTTATCCATGCTAAGCCGTTTTCAGAATGCCTTAGAAAATGATGAGTTTGAACTGCATTTTCAACCCTTGCAGTGCTTAACCAGCAGTCGCATTTCCAGTGTTGAGTGTTTGCTGCGATGGCGCGACCCAAATCTTGGGATGATCTCACCGGCTCAATTTATTCCACTTGCAGAGGAACTTGGACTTATTATTCGCTTAGATCAGTGGGTAATAGATAAAGCCTGTCAGCACTTGGCTAAATGGCAACGCGCAGGTGTTGAGATTAGGCGCATGGCGATTAACATCTCGGCGTCTCATGTCACTCAAGGCGACCTTTATCAGTGTGTCGCGCAGGCATTAAAAAAGCATAACGTCGACGGTAAGTATCTTGAGCTTGAGCTTACCGAAAATAGCTTTATCGGTAATCTGCTTGAGGCTAAGTACACCTTGAAAAAACTCAAGGAGCTGGGTGTAAAACTGGCGATTGATGACTTTGGTACAGGGTATTCTGCGCTGAGTTACTTGGCTAAACTGCCCATCGATATCCTAAAAATAGATGCTAGTTTTATTGCTAAAGTGCCCGATGAATATGGCAACAGCGAAATTGTTTCGGCAATTGTGGCGATGGCTAAGGCGCTAAACCTGCAAGTTGTAGCTGAGGGCGTAGAAAAGCCTGTACAGAAACGTTACCTGCGCAAGCTAGGTTGTCATACAATCCAAGGTTACGTCTTCTGTAAGCCACTTACAGAAGACGATTGGCATGCATTTTATTCGTCAGAGAAGGTGATTTCGTAAGAAGTAAACTTACGGATATTGATCACGCCATTATCAAAAATAAGGTATTGGCCTTTGATCCCTTCAAGCACGCCTGATACTACAGGGTCTTTATCAAAGTTAAACGAGCTGATTTTACTCGGGTGCTGCTCTACAGGGAAAGTGAGATCAACCACTTCCTCGTCCAGCACTTCAATGGCGGTTGCACCAAAGAGTTCAGCAAGTTCGTCGAGCTTTGCTTGGATCTCGGGAATAAGCTTAGCAGCTTCTGCTTTGAGGTCTATTTCAGGATTGATGCCTTTGAGCATATTGCGCCAGTTAGTCTTATCGGCAATAAACTGAGCCAGCGCCACTTCCACTAATCCTGACTGGTGACGGGTCTGCACCTTAAAAATCGGCAATGCTTGCGTTGCGCCTTGATCTACCCAACGCGTTGGGATCTGCGTATGACGGGTGATCCCAACTTTAAGGCCTGAGGTATTGGCCAAATACACATAGTGCGGGATCATACAGTTCTGTTCGCCCCATTGGGGTTCACGACAGGTACCTTGATCATAGTGACAGGTCTCTGGCTTCATAATACACATGTCGCAGCTGGCGAGCTTTCTCATACACACGAAGCAGTGCCCCTGCGAATAGCTTTTTTTGGTTTTTTTACCACAGCTACTGCAAAATATATTGCCGGTGAAGGTAAGGGTGACGGATTTACCAAAGTAGTCATTGAGTGATACTAAGTTATCACCCACGGGTAATTGATATTGAATAGGTTCAACAAGCGCTGACTTTAACTTGCTGAGCGTACCTTGTACTTGCATCTTTGCCCCTAAAAATGCTCATAAAAGGGTAGGATACCATTACAAACTAAGAAACGCAGTGTGTAAAAATGAAAAAGGCCAGCATCGAGCTGGCCTTACAAAACTGAACGCGAATTAGCTTTCGCGTGCGATTGCGCGATATGCGATATCTGTGCGGTACTCTACGCCATCCCAGTGAATGTCTTTCACTAGAGAGTAGGCGCGTTTTTGCGCTTCAGTTACCGTGTGGCCAAGGGCCGTTGCACATAATACTCGACCACCAGCGGTGACTACATGCTCGCCATCTTGCTTAGTACCGGCATGGAACACTTTTTCACCTTCAGGATAGTTCACCTGAAGACCTGAGATAGCGTCACCCTTAGGGTAGCTCCCTGGGTAGCCACTAGCTGCAAGCACAACACCAACGGCAGCTCGTGGATCGAATTCAATCGATGTTTGATCAAGCTCTTCACGGTTTGCCGCTTCAATCAGCTCAACTAAATCAGATTGTAGGCGTAACATGATAGGTTGTGTTTCTGGGTCGCCAAAGCGGCAGTTATACTCGATAACTTTTGGTGTGCCATCCGCTGTGATCATCAAACCAGCGTATAGGAAACCTGTATAAGGGTGACCTTCTTTCGCCATACCTTCAACCGTTGGATTGATCACTTCAGCCATGATGCGTTCATGAATATCTGGCGTGACTACAGGAGCTGGAGAGTATGCACCCATACCACCTGTGTTTGGGCCTTTATCACCATCGTATGCACGTTTGTGATCTTGGCTGGTGGCAAAAGGAAGTACATTTTTGCCGTCAACCATGACGATGAAAGAGGCTTCTTCACCTTCTAAAAACTCTTCAATAACCACACGACTGCCCGCTTCGCCAAAAGCGTTACCCGCAAGCATATCGCGGATTGCTTCTTCCGCTTCCGCTTCGGTCATTGCCACAATGACCCCTTTACCAGCAGCAAGCCCATCAGCCTTAACGACGATAGGTGCCCCTTGTGCTTTCAAGTAGGCAAGCGCAGGCTCAATCTCTTCAAACGTTTGATAAGCCGCTGTTGGAATATCATGACGTGCTAAAAAGTCTTTAGTAAACGACTTCGAACCTTCCAACTGCGCTGCCGCTTGAGTAGGTCCAAAAATAGCTAAGCCTTCTTCACGGAAACGGTCAACTACACCGATAACCAGTGGCGCTTCAGGGCCAACAATGGTTAATTGCACATTGTTTTCTTTAGCAAAGACGACCAAGGCATCGATATCTTCAACGCCGATAGCTACGTTTTCGAGTTTAGGCTCAAGCGCAGTACCTGCGTTACCAGGTGCTACAAAAACCGTTTTTACAGATGGGTTTTGTGCGGCTTTGAACGCAAGCGCATGCTCACGTCCACCGCTGCCAATGACTAGTACATTCATGGCGAAATTTTCCTATTAAAGCTTTTTGAATTTTAAGGTCATGCGGTCGCTTTCCCCAATCGCTTTATATTGCGCTGCTTTTTCATCACCTAGCGCTAAGCGAGGTGGCAGAGTCCAGACGCCTTTTGGGTGATTGGCGCTGTCTAGTGGGTTGGCGTTAATGTCGCTGCTTGCAACTAATTCAAACCCAGCTTGCTTGGCGATATCAACAACATAACTTTGCTTCATATAACCTGACGACTTTTGATCATCAAGTTGACGGTGCTCAGGTAGGCGGTGTTCAACCACACCTAAAATGCCACCAGGTTTCAGTGCCTTATTAAACGCGTTGAACGCGCTAAGTACACCTTCATCCCCTTTACCCATGTACCAGTTATGTACGTTACGGAAGGTAAGTACCACGTCTGCACTGCCTTGTGGCGCAATATTACTGTGCGTCACTGGTGCAAATTCCGTGATCTTTACTTCACTATAGTCTGGGTTGGTTGCTACTTTTTCTTTGTAGCCTTTTAATGAGCGTTGATAGTAGCCAACATCTGAATCAGCAGGGAAGTGCGCTGCATAATAGGTGCCTTGACCTTTAACCAGCGGCGCTAAAATCTCACTATACCAACCACCACCAGGTGCAATTTCTACCACGGTCATTGATGGCTCAATGCCAAAAAAAGCAAGCGTTTCACTTGGGTGGCGATATTGGTCTCGGGCTCTATTGCTCTCAGCTCGATTGTCGCTAGCAACGGCTTTTGCAATCGCGCTTGGTACTGCTTGGCTGGAGTTAGATTCTGTCGCGTTACAGCCCACTAAAGTGGTAAATACTGCAGCAGCGATAAGAGATTTCATACCTAGATTCATCGTTAGCTTCCTTCATTCTGTTATGATTATGCTGTAGCCAGAATACTGGAAATTAGCTGAAACAAAAAGCGCGAAACTCATAAGTTTCGCGCTTTATTGATTAATGGCGGAAGTGGCGCATGCCGGTAAACACCATTGCCATTCCCGCTTCATCAGCGGCGGCAATCACCTCTTCATCACGCATTGAACCACCCGGCTGAATTACCGCAGTGATACCCGCAGCCGCAGCGGCGTCAATGCCATCACGGAATGGGAAGAACGCATCAGAAGCCATCACAGAACCCGGAACTTCTAGGTTTTCGTCTGCGGCTTTGATCCCTGCGATTTTTGCAGAGTATACGCGGCTCATTTGGCCTGCGCCCACACCAATAGTCATGCCATCACGGGCGTAAACAATCGCGTTGGACTTAACAAATTTAGCGACTTTCCAGCAGAACAGTAGATCTTTTAGTTCTTGCTCTGTAGGTTGACGTTTTGAAACCACCTTAAGGTCGTCCAAACCAACCATACCTTGGTCACGATCTTGTACTAAGATACCGCCATTAACACGCTTAATATCAGTACCTGTGGTTTTGTTTGACCACTGACCACATTCTAGTAAACGTACATTTTGCTTTGCAGCAACGATTTGTGCGGCTTCTTCTGATACGCTAGGTGCGATGATAACTTCAACAAACTGACGCGCTACGATGGCTTCCGCCGTGTCGCCGTCTAGCTCTCGGTTAAAGGCGATGATACCACCGAAGGCAGAAGTTGGGTCGGTCTTAAACGCGCGGTCATAGGCGGCAAGAATGTTTTCATCTACCGCAACACCACAAGGGTTTGCGTGTTTTACGATAACACAAGCCGGCTTATCAAACTCTTTAACACACTCAAGTGCGGCATCGGTATCAGCGATATTGTTATAAGACAGCGCTTTACCTTGAAGTTGTTTAGCCGTCGCGACGGATGCTTCTTCAATGTTGTTTTCAACATAGAAAGCAGCGTCTTGATGCGAGTTTTCACCGTAGCGCATATCTTGCTTCTTAGTGAATTGCATATTGATAGTGCGAGGGAATTTGGTTTCCTCTGCTGCTTCTTCCGTATAATCCGGAACCATTTTACCGAAGTAGTTGGCAATCATGCCGTCATACTGTGCGGTATGCTCGTAGGCCGCAATAGCAAGGTCGAAACGTGTCTTGTATGTTGTAGAGCCAGAGTTCGCCTTCATTTCTTCAATGACGCGGCTGTAGTCACTCGCATTTACAACAATGGTCACGTCTTTGTGGTTCTTAGCCGCAGCACGAACCATAGTTGGACCACCAATATCGATATTTTCGATTGCATCTTCTAGGCTACAGTCAGCTTTCGCAACAGTTTGTGCGAAGGGGTATAAGTTGACTACTACCATATCGATTGCTGAAATATTGTTTTCAGTCATGACGTCTTCGTCTTGACCGCGACGTCCTAAGATACCGCCGTGCACTTTTGGGTGAAGCGTTTTAACGCGACCATCCATGATTTCTGGGTGGCCAGTGTAATCAGATACTTCTGTTACTTTAATGCCGTTGTCTGCAAGTAGTTTGCAAGTACCGCCAGTTGATAAAATTTCTACGCCTTGAGCTGCAAGTGCTGTGGCGAATTCAACGATACCGGTTTTATCTGACACGCTTAGTAGGGCGCGACGAATTGGACGATGTATATCCATGATGGTTCAGGTTTCCTCAATGATTAGTTAAGGGCTAGCTTAGAGAGCCGGTATTTTAGCGCATTATTGTTAAGATGACGATGTTAAAAGGCGAGATAAACATGAGAAAAGTGCGATATGAAAAGGATAAATGTCCGCTAGCTGCTGAATTTTAAACAATAAAAAAGCACCCGAAGGTGCTTTTTTATCAACTAAATTTTACCAGCAGTGCTTAGTTCATGCCGTATTTTTTTAGCTTCTTGCGAAGTGTGCCACGGTTGATACCTAAAAGGATCGCTGCACGAGTCTGGTTACCACGAGTATAAGTCATAACCTCTTCAAGTAGAGGCGCTTCAAGCTCAGAAAGAACTAACTCATAAACGTCTTGTACGTCTTGACCATTAAGCTGCTTTAGGTAGTGATGTACAGCTTTTTTAACTGCATCGCGCAAAGGTTGCGGTTTCTCTTGTGACTGAACATGAGCGTTAGTAATAAATGGAGAAGTCACATTTTGTTCGAACATCGTTATGTCTCTTTCTTAGTTAGCCTGAAGGATGAATAAATTCATTCACCCTAATGTTTCAAAATAGTCTTCTAATGCCTCGATTTGCGCTTCTGGCGTCTCCAAGGCATTGAATACTCGCCTAAATTGACCTTCTTGGTCATGGGCCTGCAAATACCAAGATACATGCTTGCGTGCGATGCGCGCTCCCATTGGCTCACCATAGAATTGATGAAGATTTACTAAGTGCTCCATCAATATTGCTCGAACCTCTGCTATTTCAGGTTCTGGCAAATGTTCACCGGTTTGCAAATAGTGGTCTATTTCTCGGAAAATCCAAGGACGACCTTGGGCGGCTCGACCAATCATAATGGCATCTGCGCCCGTGTATTCCAGCACCTGCTTCGCTTTTTCAGGAGACGTAATGTCACCATTTGCTACTACAGGAATAGATACTGAACGTTTAATTTCTCTGATCGTGGCGTATTCAGCTTCGCCCTTATACATACATGCTCTTGTACGGCCATGCACGGCTAGCGAAGCAATGCCTCGACGTTCAGCTATGCGAGCAATCTCAACACCGTTACGATTGTCTGTGTCCCATCCTGTACGGATTTTTAACGACACAGGTACGTCAACGGCAGCAACCACAGCGGTGACGATTTCGTCAACCAACTCTGGATATTGCAACAATGCTGAGCCTGCAAGCTTCTTGTTCACTTTCTTAGCGGGGCAGCCCATATTGATATCTATGATCTGCGCACCGTTTGCGACATTAAATTGTGCTGCTTGCGCCATCAACTCAGGATCTGCTCCTGCGATTTGTACCGAGCGAATGCCCGATTCACCGCTGTGATCCATGCGATTTTGCGACTTATCGGTTTTCCACACTTTTGGATTTGAAGACAACATTTCTGATACCGCAAGCCCAGCACCTAGACGTCGACACAGTTGTCGAAACGGTCTGTCGGTGATCCCAGCCATTGGTGCTACGATAAGATTGTTTTCAAGTTGGTATGGACCAATACGCACTACAGTTTAATCCGCCTTACCTCAAGGGGCGCTAAGTTTACGGTTTTTTTCGCAAAAATCAAAGGTTATAAATTGAACATAATTGCTTTTTTTTTGAACTTTATGGGTTGACATTTGATAACAACCTGAGAGCCCAGATAATTTGCACGAAATTTATGCAAAAACAATTTTAAAGGTACAATTTGAGCCGAAAATTTAAGCTGTGAAAAATGCGTAAAGCCTGTTAATTACAGGCTTTACCAGTTAAAACTTACTAACTTTCATTGACTCGCTGATACTTTTGTCAGCGTTACGTTAGCAGCCTTATTTTTTCACACCGCTGACGCGCGTCCATTCACCCTGTTGAGCAATGTTGTCTAGCTTTAAAAATGGCGCATAAACATCCGCAACAGATTGCGCTTGCTCTTCTAAAATACCAGACATGGCGATGGCACCTTTGTCGCCCAAGAAGCCGAGAATGATTTCGTGTAGCTCTCTCAGCGGCTGTGCAAGAATATTAGCAACGACGATATCAGCACTGAATTGCGGCTGATTTTCAGGTAAATACACTTCTAGTTTATCTGCAACGCCATTGCGCTCGGCATTATCGCGGCTTGCGATAAGCGCTTGTGGATCGATATCAATACCAATCACACGCTCAGCGCCTAATTTGATTGCTGCGATGCCTAAAATCCCAGAGCCACAGCCAAAATCAACGACCGTTTTGCCGCTGAGGTCTTGTTGTTCTAGCCATTGCAGGCAAAGTGCGGTTGTGGCATGGGTACCAGTGCCAAATGCAAGACCAGGATCCAGTAGCACATTGACGGCATTGGGATCTGGCACATCACGCCAGCTTGGGCAAATCCATAATCTCTCGCCAAACTTAATTGGGTGGAAATTATCCATCCACTCGCGTTCCCAGTCTTTGTCTTCTAGCTGTTCAAGCTTGTAGTTTAACGGCTTGTCATATTGTGACTGGACAAAGTCAACGACTGCTTGCATATCATGATTCGCTTCAAATAAACCGATCACCGTTGTCTCAGGCCATAAGATGACTTCGCCAGGTTTTGGTTCGTAAACGGGATTGTTTTTACTATCCATGAATGTGACAGACGGACAACCGACATCCATAAGCATATCGCTTAACGCATCGGCATCGGCTTTATCTGAATAAATTCGGATTTGGATCCAAGCCATGTGTGTATACCTATTTAATCCAATTACTATAAAAAAGGCCGCTGAATAGCGGCCTTAATCTTATTTGCTACTTTTTAGCCCTTAACGTCTAAAAAGCTCTTTAATAGATCTGAGCGAGAAGGGTGGCGCAGCTTACGTAGTGCTTTAGCTTCAATCTGGCGAATACGCTCACGTGTAACATCAAACTGTTTACCCACTTCTTCTAACGTGTGGTCTGTATTCATATCGATACCAAAACGCATACGTAGTACTTTAGCTTCACGAGCTGTAAGACCTGCGAGTACTTCGTTGGTCGCGCCACGAAGACTTTCCATCGTTGCTGAATCAATCGGCGACTCGATAGTTGTGTCTTCGATAAAGTCACCAAGATGTGAATCTTCATCATCACCAATTGGCGTCTCCATTGAGATTGGCTCTTTGGCGATCTTTAACACTTTGCGGATCTTGTCTTCAGGCATCATCATACGTTCTGCCAATTCTTCAGGACTTGGCTCTCGGCCCATTTCCTGTAGCATTTGACGAGAGATACGATTCAGTTTGTTGATTGTTTCAATCATATGCACTGGAATACGGATAGTTCTTGCCTGGTCCGCAATTGAGCGAGTAATCGCCTGACGGATCCACCACGTTGCGTATGTTGAAAACTTGTAACCACGACGGTATTCAAATTTATCAACCGCTTTCATCAGACCGATGTTACCTTCTTGGATTAGATCCAAGAACTGCAGACCACGGTTGGTATACTTTTTAGCGATTGAAATTACAAGACGTAAGTTCGCTTCAACCATTTCTTTCTTCGCACGGCGAGCTTTTGCTTCACCAATACTCATGCGACGGTTGATGTCTTTAATACGCTCAATGCTAAGACCAGTGCTATCTTCAAACGCTTTAAGCTTGTTAACACAACGCTCGATTTCAGGTTTTACTTCAGCAAGTTTTGCTGAGTGTTTTTCACCTGATGCAATTTCAGCATCGATCCATGCGGTATCGGTTTCGTTATTAGCAAAGTGCTTAACGAAAACCTTTTTTGGTACCTTGGCAATTTGAACTGCTTGTTTCATGATGATGCGTTCTTGAACACGCACTTTATCCATCATGTCGCGCATGTTATTTACCATGCGGTCAAATTGCTTAGGAACTAACTTGAAAGTACGGAAGTGATCGCCGATTTCCTGAATTGCAGCTTTCGCATCTGGGTGCGAGCGACCTTTACTTTCAAAAATTTCTCGCGCGGCATTGTACAGCGTACGAAGATGTTCAAAATGCTCGCGAGCTTCTTCAGGATCTGGGCCAGAATCGCCTTCTTCTGAGTCGTCATCGTCATCATCTTCATCATCATCTTCGTCATCCAAGTCTTCATCACTTAGCTCAGAACCGATGTGTGTTGCTGAAATTGGCGCTTCGTTTTCCTCGACAGCATTAGGATCAAAGAAACCAGAAACAATGTCGCTTAGGCGCATTTCTTCCGCTTCGTACTTGTCCCATTGTTCTAGAAGATAAGTAATGGCTTCAGGGTATTCTGCAACAGAAATCTGTACTTGGTTGATCCCTTCTTCGATACGCTTAGCGATTTGGATTTCGCCTTCACGAGTTAGAAGTTCAACCGTACCCATTTCACGCATGTACATACGAACAGGGTCAGTTGTGCGGCCAATTTCTTTTTCTACTGTTGCTAAAGCCGCAGCTGCTGCTTCCGCAGCATCCTCATCTGTTGTTGTTTCTTGCATCATCAACTCGTCAGCATCAGGCGCATTTTCAGAGACCTGAATACCCATATCGTTGATCATGCTGATGATATCTTCTACCTGATCTGAGTCTATGATGTCTTGTGGAAGATGATCGTTAACTTCTGCAAAAGTTAAATAACCTTGCTCTTTACCTTTCTGAATCAGAAGTTTGAGTTGTGACTGAGGAGATTGATCCATAGAGAAATTTGCTTCCACTCTGAAAAGTTGATACAACAGGCGCCAGCTATTTAACAGCTAAATTTTGATGACGCAGTGAATAGACCATTATAGCACCGAAAATTGCTATTGACTAGAACTTCTACTGTTTAAGCGCTTGGGTAAGGAGTGCGCATTCTAGCCGCTCATCATTTGTTAGGCCTTCGGTTTTCTCCTTTATTAATAGGGTCTCTAGGCGATAATTTAAACACTGATCTTCAATAAATTGAAAAGTATTTTTAAATTCGTCTTCTAGCCTATCTTCAGCAACGCCATGTTGCCACACCGCAAGCTTTTTCAAGGCATCGAATTCAGCTTGGTCGCGATAATGTTCAAGTAACTGCGCTGTGTTTATTTGCGGGTTATCGTGACATAACATTTGTAAGCTCAGTAGCAGCTGAATACCTGGGATCGCCATTTCACCGAGTTCAGGCATATACTCAACCGTTTGCGCAAGCTGTGGATGTTGGAGCAGTAAGCCAATCGCTCGACGCATCGGCGTGACTTTAAATTGGCGTTCAATTTTATTCTGCTGTTTGTTACTTGCCAATTTAGCACTAAGTTGCTCACGAGTACGACCAATTAACCTGGCTAAGGTCGTTAATAAACTCTCTTGGTAGTAGTCACTGGGTATTTTGCTGATCAGTGGAATGGCATCGGTAAGCAGCTTGGATTTGCCTGCATCATTTGTAAGGTCGCATTGCTCACGTAATTTGGTAAACAATACTTGCGTATAATCGGTTGCTGTTTCTAGCCGTGCTTCAAATGCATCTTTGCCTTCTTGCTGTACCAATGAGTCTGGATCTTCACCATCAGGTAAAAAGACAAACTGTAGAGACTTACCGTCTTTTAAGTTAGGTAAAGCATGGTCAAGTGCACGCCAAGCCGCATCGCGGCCAGCTCTGTCACCGTCATAGCAGCATACCACTCTGTCGGTATTTCGAAACAAAGTTTGCATATGTTCAGCTGTGGTTGCAGTGCCTAACGCGGCAACAGCGTAATCAATGCCTTTTTCTGCAAGGGCAACGACGTCCATATAGCCTTCCACAATCAACACTTTATCTAATTGCTTATGGGCTTGTTTAGCTTCATAAAAACCATAAAGTTCGAAACTTTTATGGAAAATGCGTGTTTCAGGCGAGTTTAGATATTTAGGGCCTTGATCTGCACCCATTATCCTTCCGCCAAATGCGATGACACGACCACGTTTATCACGAATAGGGAACATCAAGCGATCGCGGAAGAAGTCAAATTGGCGGCCAGCTGACTTTTCTGATGCTAACTTTAAATCAAGTAGCTGTTGTTTGTGCTCAGGCTTGCGGGCTATTTGATTACACAATGACTCCCACTCAGGTGGTGCATAACCAATCATAAACTTTTGTACAGTTTCGCCACTCAGGCCGCGGCCTTTTACGTAGTCAATTACTTGAGTGGCATTGCTATGGTGTTTTAACTGATGCTGGTAAAACTTAGCGGCTTGGAGCATTAAGTCATAGTCAGACTTTTTTTCTTCCATTGAACGCTGCGGCCCTTGCGGGGCGTTTTCGCGTGGTACTTCTAAGTTTAATAGGGCGGCTAATTCTTCAATAGCATCGACAAACTCAAGCTTGTCGTATTCCATTAAAAAGGAAATTGCGTTGCCATTAGCACCACAGCCGAAGCAATGATAAAACTGTTTATCACGTGACACGGTAAATGAAGGCGTTTTTTCATTGTGAAATGGACAGCAGGCTTGATAGTCTTTTCCTGCTTTTTTTAATCCCACACGACCGTCTATGAGCTCGACAATGTCCGCTCTTGCGAGCAAGTCATCAATAAACTGTCTAGGGATTTTGCCTTTCATTTAAGTTCCGAAGTTGTACTAGTGAGTGAGCGCATTATATCAAGGAGCAACGAGAAAAAATCAACTTAATTCAAGTGAGATATTTTATCAGCGCTGCATTGATACGAATGACGCCTAAAACGAAGAAACCGAGCACTAGGCTCGGTTCACTTATCAATCATACAATTGTATGCGGGCTTAAGCGGTAAGTCTTTGCTTAATTAAACCAGAGACTTTACCCATATCAGCACGACCTTCAGCTTCTGCTTTAATCGCACCCATTACTTTGCCCATGTCTTGCATGCCTGACGCACCAGTTTGTGCAATCACGGCATCAATTAGCTCGACAATTTCATCTTCGCTAAGTGGCTTAGGAAGGAATGTCTCAAGTACGCTAATTTCGTTAGCTTCGATATCAGCTAAGTCTTCACGCCCTGCATCTTTATACTGGGTATAAGAATCGCGACGCTGCTTAACCAACTTAACTAAAACCGCAGTAATGCCTGCGTCGTCTAGTGTAGTTTGGTTGTCGATTTCTCGCTGTTTAATTTCAGCAAGTACCGCACGAATCGCGCCAAGACGAAGTTTCTCTTTGGCTTTCATCGCTTCTTTTTGCGCGTCTTTTAGCGTAACTAATAAGCTCATTGATACAAGACCAATACTGATTAGTATAATTTAACGCGACGTGCGTTTTCGCGAGAAAGCTTCTTCATGTGACGCTTAACCGCTGCAGCTTTTTTGCGCTTACGCTCAGCAGTTGGCTTCTCGTAGTGCTCGCGACGACGAACTTCAGAAAGGATACCTGCTTTTTCACATGAACGTTTGAAACGACGTAGTGCAACGTCAAACGGCTCGTTTTCTCTTACTTTAATTACTGGCATTAAAAATTCACCTACCTAATTAATGAGCTTAGCTCTATCTGGCTAAAAACTAGCCAATTGGTTCAAAAATGGTGCGGTATTGTAATCTGAAGCAAGACCGCATGTAAAGCCTAAATTATAGCTAAAAACACCAGCCCTGTCATGTCATACGCTAGCGGCTGTTTTTTCATTCTTTATGAGGGAATTTCAGCGCTGATACAGGCGGCAGATCACTTGTCCTGCATGCTTTTCTTTAATCACTTGCCAATTTTCTGGTGTTTCAGGCTGTGCCTCTTGTTCAAATTCAACATAGATGAGTGCTTCTTCGCTGAGCCAAGATTGTGACTCAAGTAAGGCACAACAAGGAGTCACAAGCTCTTTGCGAAAGGGTGGGTCAATAAAAACCAAGTCATATTGCTGTTGCTTAAGATTATTTGCCAGCATGGTTAACGCGTCGGTATTAATGATTTCAACGTTATCCAGTTTGAGTAAAGTTGCATTATTGCTAAGCTGCGTCGCCGCGGTTTTATCCAGTTCGATAAAAGTTCCGCTTGCTGCGAAGCGTGAAATAGCCTCAAATCCTAGACTGCCAGCACCAGCAAAGCAATCGAGTACTTTTGCGTCTCTTACGTCCTGCATGAGCCAATTAAAAACGGTTTCTTTCATTCTATCTGTTGTTGGTCTTAATCCCGCAACATCATGAACTGGTAATTTGCGACCTTTATGCTTACCACTGATCAGGCGGATGAAACCAGACTGTTTGGTATTTGACTTAGGCTTAGATTTTCTCATAGCGACGTAATTTGCTTCTTTATTAAAGGTTCTTGGTGTCAGGATTTTTCATCCTTACGGAACATGGTACACTTGCACGCAATTTTGTCTAAGCACTAAGGTTGCCATCCTCGGCTTGCCTTTCGAGCCCAAAATTAAGTGTGATATCAATCCAAGTAAAAGCAATAAGCTGATGCGGATTGGCGTTTTCGAGTATGGTAGCAAGATCATCAACATTTTGCTTTGGGTTTATGCAATTTATCTAACACGGTCATAAGTGAATATGGGAAAGAAAAACAAATTTTTATCTTGGTTGGGCTTTGGTAAATCCGATAAAGAGCAACAAGAAGCTGAACGCCAAGAACAGTTAGCAAAAGAACAAGCTGAGCGTGAGGAAGCAGAACTTCAGGCACAACTTGCGAAAGAACAAGCTGAGCGTGAGGAAGCAGCACGCCAAGAACAGTTAGCGAAAGAACAAGCCGAGCGTGAAGAAGTAGAACGCCAAGAACAGTTAGCAAAGGAACAAGCTGAGCGTGAAGAAGCGGAACGTCAGGCACAATTAGCAAAGGAACAAGCCGAGCGTGAAGAAGCGGAACGTCAGGCACAACTAGCGAAAGAACAAGCTGAACGTGAAGAAGCAGAGCGCCAGGCACAATTGGCGAAAGAACAAGCCGAGCGTGAAGAATCAGTGCATCAGGCACAACTTGCGAAAGAACAAGCTGAGCGTGAGGAAGCAGCACGCCAAGAACAGTTAGCGAAAGAACAAGCCGAGCGTGAAGAAGTAGAACGCCAAGAACAGTTAGCAAAGGAACAAGCTGATCGTGAAGAAGCAGAACGTCAGGCGCAACAAGCAAAAGAACAAGCCGAGCGTGAAGAAGCRGAACGCCAGGCACAATTRGCGAAAGAACAAGCTGAGCGTGAAGAATCAGTGCGTCAGGCGCAACAAGCAAAAGAACAAGCTGAGCGTGAGGAAGCAGAACGTCAGGCGCAATTAGCAAAAGAACAAGCTGAGCGTGAGGAAGCAGAACGTCAGGCGCAATTAGCGAAAGAACAAGCTGAGCGTGAGGAAGCAGAACTTCAGGCACAACTTGCGAAAGAACAAGCTGAGCGTGAGGAAGCAGCACGCCAAGAACAGTTAGCGAAAGAACAAGCCGAGCGTGAAGAAGTAGAACGCCAAGAACAGTTAGCAAAGGAACAAGCTGATCGTGAAGAGGCCGAACGTCAGGCGCAATTAGCAAAAGAACAAGCTGAGCGTGAGGAAGCAGCACGCCAAGAACAGTTAGCTAAAGAACAAGCTGAGCGTGAAGAGGCAGAGCGCCAGGCGAAATTAGCGAAAGAACAAGCTGAACGTGAAGAGGCAGAACATCAGGCACAGCTAGTTAAAGAACAAGCCGAGCGTGAAGAGGAAGAGCGTCAAGCACAATTAGCTCAAGAACAAGAAAAGCCGAAAAAAGAAGGTTTCTTCTCCCGCCTTAAAAAAGGCTTGTTGAAAACCAAGGCCAATATCGGCTCAGGCTTTGCTTCGGTATTCAAAGGCAAGAAAATCGATGATGAGCTGTTCGAAGATCTAGAAACGCAATTGCTAACGGCTGATATTGGTGTTGAAACCACGATGAAGCTGATAGATAACCTGACTGATGCCGCTGATAGAAAGCAGTTAAAAGACGGTGAAGCTTTATATGATCTAATGAAAAAAGAAATGTCAGAGATCTTAAAGACGGCTGAGCAACCGCTTGAGATCCCTGCCGATAAGAAACCTTTTGTTATTTTAATGGTCGGCGTAAATGGCGTTGGTAAAACGACAACAATCGGTAAGCTTGCCAAACAGTTTCAAAGCGAAGGTAAATCCGTCATGTTGGCGGCTGGCGATACTTTCCGCGCGGCCGCGGTAGAGCAGTTGCAGGTATGGGGTGAAAGAAATAGTATCCCTGTTGTTGCCCAGCACACAGGTGCTGATTCTGCGTCGGTGGTATTTGATGCCTTCCAAGCCGCTAAAGCGAGAAATATCGATGTATTAATAGCGGATACAGCGGGTCGATTACAAAATAAAGATAACCTAATGCAAGAGCTTGAGAAGATAGCTCGAGTAATGAAAAAGTTAGACCCAGACGCGCCACATGAAGTGATGTTGACGATTGATGCCGGAACTGGTCAGAATGCGATTAGCCAGGTAAAACTGTTTAATCAAGCGGTTGGCTTAACTGGTATCACGTTAACTAAGCTTGATGGTACAGCCAAAGGTGGGGTTATCTTTGCTGTGGCGGATCAGTTTAAGGTGCCAATTCGATATATCGGTGTAGGTGAAGGCATTGATGACTTACGCACCTTTAAGAGTGATGATTTTATCGAGGCATTGTTCAGTCAAGAATAAATAGAGACATCAGTTGCAATAAAGCGGGCAAATTTGCCCGCTTTATTCGATTGCCGAATTGCTACAATGCCACGGACTGAGTGTCATGGTTAAAATAAGTATAAGAGGCCAACATGATTAAATTTGAGCAAGTGAGCAAAACTTATCCTGGTGGGCACAAAGCACTGGAAAAAGTGAGCTTTGAACTTGCAAATGGAGAACTCGCATTTTTAACCGGCCACAGTGGCGCTGGTAAAAGTACATTATTAAAGTTGGTTAGCGTGATGGAAAGGCCATCAGCAGGCCGTGTCTACATTAATGGTGTCGATCTCAATACGGTATCTAACCGGCAAGTTCCTTTTGTTCGCCGAGATATTGGGATTATTTTTCAAAACCACCGCCTACTCGAACGTTACAGCGTATTTGATAACGTCGCACTACCTTTAGTTATTGAAGGTACTCACCATAAACAGATCACCAAAAGAGTACATGCCGCTTTGGACAAGGTGGGTTTGCTTGATAAAGCAAAGTGCCATCCGAGTGTGTTATCTGGAGGTGAACAGCAACGTGTTGGCATAGCAAGAGCGATTGTTAACTCGCCGCCTTTGCTGCTTGCAGATGAACCTACGGGGAACTTAGACCCAGAACTATCGATGGAAATTCTGAACCTATTTGAAGAATTTAATCGCCGTGGTACATCCGTTCTTATCGCTACTCATGATTTGGGGTTAATAGCACGTATGAAATACCGTAGCTTCACGCTTAATCAAGGACGCATGCTACAAGATCCGCTAGCGGAGGACACGCTATGAGTTTGCTGTTTAAAGGACGAGGAAATCAGGCTGAACAGAGTAAAAAGTCGATATTTCATCATTTTTACTTTTTTTGTTTGATGATTATTCGTCAAGGTGTACAGAGCCTTGGGGAAATGTGGCGTACGCCAATGGCCTCTTTAATGACTATTCTAGTTTTGGGGCTCAGCCTGACATTACCTGCGACGCTTTATGTGGTAGTGAAAAATGTACAGCAGGTAAGTAGCGGGTTTAAAGAGGCATCTGAAATATCATTGTTCGTTAAAGATGAAATGACTGAGGCACAGACACAAACTCTGGTGAAGCGACTTGCACTCTATCCAGAAATAGAAAAAGTAGTACTGATAAGTAAAAGCCAAGCTTTGGATGAATTTAAGTCAATGTCAGGCTTTGGTCAGGCGCTTAACTATTTAGAAGAAAACCCGCTGCCTAATGTCGTGCTGGTAACGCCTGTTAGTCGTTTTAGAAAACCACAAGCCGCAACAGAGCTTCTCACTAAGCTTGAAAAAGAGCGCGAGGTTGAATTTGGTAAGCTGGATATTGAATGGCTAGAGCGCCTAAATGCACTACTGGGGTTACTAAAAGAAAGTGTGATCACCGTGGGGTTTCTATTGCTTAGCGCCGTTATCTTGATTATTGGAAATACCATACGCTTATCCATCATGGACAAGAAAGAAGAAATTCAAGTGCTAAAACTGGTGGGAGCGACCAATACCTTTATTCAGGCTCCGTTTCTTTGGACTGGTGTATGGTATGGGATAGTTGGTGGTTTGGTTGCCTTTATCTGTGTTGGCCTTATGTTGTGGTGGCTGGAGTCAGCTGTATCTACAGTTGTTGGGGTATATCAAAGCAACTTTGTGCTTCAGGGAATGGCAGGGAATGAACTGTTAGTGCTACTTGGCACTGCGATTACTTTAGGGTTTGTAGGCTCTTTTCTTTCTGTACACCGTTATATCAAAGAGATTGAACCTGAAAAAGTATGATTTAACGCTACAAACACCAACCGACTGCTAAAGTGTAGCAGTCGGTTGCCAATTACTATCAGGTTTTAGCACTCAAACAATCAGAACTATTTAAATTTAGCACTGTCATAAAAAAATAATATCGTAAAAAGAAGCCTAGTTAATTCAATATTTTTAATATTATTCAGTAGGTTATATTTTACTTTTGAAGTTCTTCTAAAAAGGTTGATTTTAAAAATCAGATAAAGTAGATTGCATTTAGCACTCTAGATGTTAGAGTGCTAAATATACACGAAACGGTTTATCACTGAGGTGAAACATGACTAAAGATTTATACGCATTAGCACTAACTGGGCAGCAAAGCGCAAGCGTTGAAGGTTACCTTCAATCTGTAAGCACAATACCTATGCTTGGCGCTGAGGAAGAGAAAAAACTTGCGACACGTCTTCAGGAAGAAGGGGATCTTAACGCGGCTAAGCAACTCATTATGTCTCATTTGAGATTTGTTGCTCACATCGCAAAAAGTTATTCGGGCTATGGCCTACCTCAGGCTGATTTAATCCAAGAAGGAAATATTGGGTTGATGAAAGCAGTAAAGCGTTTTGACCCAAGCGTGGGTGTGCGCCTTGTTTCTTTTGCGGTACATTGGATTAAAGCAGAAATCCATGAATATGTATTAAAGAACTGGCGTATTGTTAAAGTTGCGACGACAAAAGCGCAGCGTAAATTATTCTTCAATCTACGCAAAAATAAAAAGCGTTTAGGTTGGTTTAACCAAGACGAAGTGACAACGGTTGCAAACGAGCTTGGTGTAAGTGAGAAAGAAGTTCGCGAGATGGAGTCTCGTATGGCAGGCCAAGATATGGGCTTTGACCTATCTGCTGACGATGATGAAAGCCAAGCGGGTAACTTCTCTCCAGTACAGTATTTAACAGACACAAGTAGCGACCTTGCCGAAGAAGTTGAGCAAGAACAGTGGCAAGAGCAGTCACATAATCGCCTATTTGCAGCACTGAAAACGCTTGATGAGCGCTCTCAAGATATCGTAAGTGCACGTTGGCTTGCTGACGAAAAAGCAACATTACAAGATCTTGCTGAGAAATATAGCGTGTCGGCAGAGCGTGTACGCCAGCTAGAAAAGTCAGCAATGAAAAAGCTGCAAAACGCAATGAGCTAAATTTTGCAAAAATGATAAATCGTGTGTCAAATGCCGCTACTCAGCGGCATTTTTATTTTCTATAAATAGATCAGTATCTTAACTATCATACTCTGAGATTCCTCTGGCAGCCTCTAAACTATCATCATTTTGAGCTTACAAGTGTTCGCTTATTTTACTATAATGCGCAAGATTTTAATTCTGGAGTGGTTAAATTGATTGCCATTATACGAATTCTCTTATTAACAGTGTTTATCATTGTTAGTGGTATTTGCGGATTGTTATTGTGCATTGTGCGCCCTTTTCACGCTAACAATGTGCACACGATAGCCAAATGGTATGGCTATATGTCAAAGTTGATAGGCGTTGAGTTGGTGATAACGCAGCATGAAAATGCCAAGCATGTTGTCCCCGCGATGTATGTTGCAAATCACCAAAATAATTATGATCTCTTTACGCTGCCGGCCGTGGTGCCAAAAAACACCGTCAGCATGGGGAAAAAAAGTTTAAAGTGGATCCCGTTTTTTGGACAAATGTATTGGCTATCTGGCAACATTTTGATTGATAGAGCCAATCGTTCTAAAGCCTTAGGAACACTGACCAAATCAGCAAAAAAAATCACCGAGTCAAAACTATCGGTTTGGATGTTCCCTGAAGGGACCAGAAGCTATGGTCGCGGTTTGTTGCCATTTAAAACCGGGGCATTTCACACCGCAATGAGCGCCAATGTGCCTATTATCCCAGTATGTATGAGTTCAACGCATGAGCAGATAAAGCTCAATCGTTGGAATAATGGTAAGGTCTATATCGACATGCTAGAACCGGAATATTTAGACCCTGAAGTGCCAGCAAGGGATCACGCTGCTCAGATCCATGCTAAAATGGCTCAAAGAATAGCTGAATTAGATGCAAAAGCGAGATTAAAATAATGGAAAACTGGCGTGAGATAAGTGAAGATATCGTTTCTTCATTGCTAGAAGACGGTTCAAACCCTGAAACGCTTTATGAAGTAGAACATCACTTTGTAAGTGAGGATTTTGACAAGCTGGAAGCAGCAGCATTAGCGGCATTTAAATTGGGCTATGATGTTGAAGAACCAGCAGAGCTTGAGCTCGAAGACGGCGGTAAAATTTGGGGCTTTGATGTTGTAGTAGAAGCCGAACTGGATACCGACGTTATCATGGAAGACGTAGACAAGTTAGAAAAGGTTGCACTAGACGCTGGCGTTGAATACGACGGCTGGGGAACTTATTTCCAAGAATAGCAACTGTATAAAACCCAGCATGTATATGGTGTTGGGTTTCCCCTTCTGCAACACTTCATAAATACCTCAAATTAAATCACTTAATTAAGTAAACTGGTATAACAAGCGTTTCTGAGTGGTTGTAATTTCACCATACCTTTGTGTGAATTTAATCTGAATAGATGGTGTTTCACCTCATTCAATGGTATTAATATTCATTGGCTAACTACGTAGTGTAAGCGATTCATGCAGATTGTCCTCCCAATTGAAGATCTTAGACCTGGCATGTTTGTGGATAATGTTCACAAGCATAAGTCTGACGCGGGTATTAAGATCAAATCTCGGGGAATGGTCAGAGATGAAGCCATCATTCAAAAGCTGATTGACAAAGGAGTACTGGAGCTCACTATAGACTTTACGCAGAGCGATATTCCTGTACCACAGAAATACCAGCAGCCAGCAGAACCGGTCACTGAAGCGCCACAAACCCCTGAAGAACCTGCCGCCAAAAATGGCATGGATGGCAGTCTTTCCACCGCTCGCAGCAAGCCAAAATCCAAAGCCAAAACGGTGAGTAAAGAACAAACTTTGCAGCAAGAATTTGCGGTTGCGATGCAAAAGTTTGAAAAGAATAACCGTCAGATCCAAAGCCTCTATGGAGATGTAACATCGGGTTTGAAGGTCGATATGAGCCTCATCAATGAGGTAAGTAAAGACATCGTCGATTCGGTACTGCGTAATTCAAATGCGATGGCGATTTTAACTCGGATCAAAGACAAAGATGCCTACAATTGGCGTCATATGACCAACTGCGCCATTCTGATCACCGTATTTGCCAAGCACCTCGGTTTGCAACATCACATTATTGAACAGTTAGCCATGGGGGCGATGTTGCATGACATTGGTCACGCTAAGTTACCCCAGGGGCTGATCAATAAGCCGGGCAATTTTACCGATCTTGAGTATCGTGCGGTCAAAAAACATGTGGCACAGTCTTTAGGGTTGAGCAAAGGTGAGTCTGGGATCACGCCTATTATGCTGGACATGATCATCAACCATCATGAACGCTTAGATGGTACAGGTTATCCGAGAGGGATTAAAGACGACGCACTCAGCACCGCGGCAAGAATGATGGCGATTGTGGATGTATACGACGCCATAACCTCAGATCAGCACCACAAAGAGGCTGATGAACCAATTAATGCGTTACGTTTTTTACTGTCGAGTAAAAAGCAATTTGATCCTATTTTAGTGCAGCGTTTTATTAAGTGTATGGGGGTTCACCCCGTAGGGACTATTGTTAAACTGACCAACGAGCGATTAGGATTGGTACTAGAAGGCAATAAGCATGCACCAACCGCACCTCTTGTACGAGTGTTTTACAATACCAAACATCTCCACCATGTTACGGCAAAAGATTTGGATTTAAGCGAGTCAGAGATAAAAGTGATCGCAAGTGTCAGGCCGCTTGATTATCAAATTAACCTCTCACGATTGCTAAGAGATCAATTACTGATTTAAGGTTTGGACTGCGCGACAGGGAAGAAAGCGTTTTTACAGCGTCTTTTGAGATTTTGCCATCTAGCAGAGAGCATCGCGCCAGTCATACAGCTTGCCATCATTAATATCCACAGTAATGTTCCCTTTTCCGAATGTAACGCCGCACAGCTTAGCAGCAGTGATAGCAGCGCTGCAACAATAGCACCTAACCAGTATTGACTGACCGGGTTATCGCACTCTCCCGCGTGGCGACAGGCACAGTAGTTTGCTTTACACAGGCAATATACGCTGAGACCGCAAAATACCAATGCGCAAACGATTAATGCTATCGACATGTTGTTCTCCTTAGCACGATTAACACACTGAATGACTCATACTCAGATTGAAGAGTGTATATAAGGGATGAAGGTACGTCAATGATATTGGTAATTATTATCATTTGATAATTTATCTCATCCGATGAGTTTACAAAGTGCGTAATTTGTTCGTTATATGTTCACTTAATCAACGAAAAGTCGCAAAAAAGGAGATTTCTACTCCACTTTTAGGTAGGGTGTCATGAATTTATTATTCTGCCAATTTGGTGGGTGTGTGGCATAGCTGGATATTGGCTAGGTGAGCAAGGTCAAAGTGAGGCTGCGCAGTGTTACTCGAATTGGTTTTTTTAACCATTACTCAGGAAATGGTTAGTTCACAGGGGATTAGAGTATGAACAAAGTATTATTAGGTCTTATCGCATCAGGTGCGATTTTATCGTCATCACAAGCACTAGCTGCCGCCTTCCAACTTGCGGAACAAAACGTCTCTGGCCTTGGTCGTGCTTATGCGGGTGAAGCATCTGCAGCCGACGATGCGTCAGTGGTTGCACGTAATCCAGCATTGATGGGTAAGCTATCAGGCACGCAATTATCAGTAGCAGCTATGTATGTTCAACCGGACGTAAGCCTGACGGGAACAGGTACTAGCAATGGTATCCCTGCATCAGCGTTAAATGACAACAGCATCGCACCAAGTGCTATTATTCCTGCTATTTATGCAACGCACAAATATAACGACCAATGGTCGATTGGTGCTGGTATCTATTCACAGTTTGGTCTATCTACAGAATTCGATAAGGATTATGTTGCAGGTCAAATCGCGGGTGAAACTGAAATTAAGACCGTTAACTTAGGTATTTCTGCTGCTTACCAAATTGATGAGCAATGGAGCGTAGCGTTTGGTATTAATGAAGTTTATGCCGATGCTAAAATCGTTCGTAACCTTGGTGCGACAACGACAGGTTTGCCAGCCAGTACTCAGGCGGTACACTTAGAAGGTGACGATTATGGCTTTGGTTGGAACCTAGGCGTTGCTTATCAAATCGATGAAAACAACCTAATCGGCTTCCATTACCGCAGTGAAACAGATATCACATTTGATGGTCACTTTAGTAACGACTTACCAGCAGCGATGGGCGGCTTGAATGGCGCGTCACTACCAGGTTCAGTGGATGTAACGTTACCTGCGATTGCTGAGATCTCAGGTTCTCACAAATTAAACCAAGAAACCTCACTACACTACAGCGTACTTTGGACAGGTTGGAATAGTTTTGATGAACTTGAAGCTGTAGTTGGTAACGCAGGTTCAGTATTCACTAAAGAAGAGAATTTCTCTAATTCATTACGTTTTGCAGTTGGCGCTGACTATCAGCTTAGTAATGCGGTGAAACTACGTGCAGGTATGGCATATGATGAGTCACCAGCGGATGAAAACCATCTATCTATCTCAATTCCTGATACAGACCGTACTTGGTACTCATTTGGTGCGGAGTATACACTTGCTAACCAAGCAACTGTAGATTTCGGGATCAGTGTTTTAAGAGGTAAAACACAAACTTTCACTGAAGCTGACAGATTCAGTGAGTGGGGCTATCGCTCTAAAGGCCATGCGATGATCTTTGGTCTTCAGTATAACCACAAGTTCTAATTGTAAGAGAACATTAAAAAAGCGGCTTTTAGCCGCTTTTTTACTTTCTACAGCATAGATTTAAGTTGATATAGCAAAGCATGAGCTTGCTTTGGTGTCATATCATCGGGATCCATATCTGCAAGTAGCGCTTCAACCTCAGAAGGCTCATTGGCAAGCATTAAGCTCTGTTGTACAGGCGCTGCTACATGAGCAGACTTATCGCCAACGACACTCTGATGTTGCTCTAACAAAGCGAGTTTCTGTTTCGCTAACTTAATCACTGCTTTTGGCACGCCGGCAAGACTTGCTACCTGTAAACCAAAACTCTTACTTGCTGCCCCTTCCATCACTGTGTGTTTGAAGGCAATAGTATCGTTATGTTCAACGGCATCCAAATGCACATTAACAAGGCCTGCTTGCTGCTCAGCCAATTCGGTTAACTCAAAATAATGAGTAGCAAACAGTGTTTTTGCTGCAATTTTGCTGGCGAGATAATCCGCTGTCGCATAAGCGAGTGATAAACCGTCATAGGTGCTTGTCCCACGACCAATTTCGTCCATTAGCACCAATGATTGGGCGGTTGCATTGTTTAAAATGGTTGCAGTTTCGGTCATTTCAACCATAAAGGTTGAGCGCCCAGAGGCAAGGTCATCACTGGCACCAATGCGAGTAAAAATACGATCGACAATTCCGATGGAGGCTGCGCTTGCCGGTACATAGCTGCCAATATGCGCCATCAACACAATTAACGCGGTTTGACGCATATAGGTCGATTTACCACCCATATTTGGTCCAGTAATAATGAGCATTTTACGTTCATCGTTGAGTTTTACTGGGTTGGCAATGAATGGTTCTTTACTTACTTGTTCTACGACTGGGTGGCGACCATCCACTAAATCAATTTCAGTGCCCTCGGTAAGCGTGGGCTTGCAATAGTCTAGTGTTTGAGCACGTTCGGCTAAGGTGTTTAATACGTCCAGATCGGCAAGCGCTGCAGCCATGACTTGCAATTGTTCAATATAAGGAGCGATGAGTTCAAAGAGCTCTTCATATAGGCGCTTTTCAAGTGCTAGTGCTTTCGATTGGCTACCAAGCACTTTGTCTTCATGTTCTTTTAGCTCAGGAATAATGTAGCGTTCGTTATTTTTCAGTGTTTGTCTGCGAATGTATTCCGCAGGCACTAAGTGCGAATTGGCCCGGCTGATCTCAATATAAAATCCGTGAACGCGGTTATACCCAATTTTTAATGTCGAGATCCCTGTGCGTTCGCGCTCTCTTTCTTCAAGTTTTTCTAAAACATCCGTGGCACCTGCGCTTAATGCGCGTAGCTCGTCAAGCTCTGCATTGTAGCCCTGTGCTATTACTCCACCATCACGAATGAGAGCAGGGGGATTGTCGATAACCGCTCGTTCTAACAAATCTTGTAACTTAGGTAATGCAGGTGAATGGCTAATAATAGACTGAAGTCTCGTATCCGTCGCATCTTGTAAAATATCATGCAGTGGCGGTAACGCTTGTAATGCACTTCTTAAGCGCGTTAGATCACGCGGACGAGCGGTAAATAACGCTAACCGGGCTACGACTCGTTCAATATCGCCAATGTGTTTTAGTGCATCGTAAACTTCCATGCATAGTTGTTGTTCGATAAGGCTCGCAATCGCATTGAGTCGAGCATTGAGCTCTTTGCGTTCGCGCACGGGCGTATGAATGCGGCGTTTTAGTAAGCGCGAACCCATGGCCGTTGAAGACTTATCTAAAATCTGCGCTAAGGTGTTTTCAACACCGCCAGAGAGGTTTAGAGTTAGCTCTAAGTTTTTGCGCGTCGCGGCATCTAAGATCACTGCGTGCTCATTCTTTTCTAGCGTGATCGCACGAATATGAGGTAATGCAGTGCGTTGCGTGTCTTTCACGTATTGCATGACACAACCCGCGGCGATTAAACCCATATTGGCATTGTCGACACCAAAACCGACTAAGTCGCGGGTTGCAAACTGCTGACAAAGTAAATGCTTTGCTGTGTCTAAATCAAACTCCCAATCTGGACGGCGACGACTGCCTTTAATGCTTTCTAGCACTAAAAGGTTCTGAAATGATTCTGGATATAACAATTCTGCGGGCTGCAAGCGCTGTAACGTGGAATTAAGTGCTTCGTCAGTCTGTAGCTCTACGATATTAAATCGGCCCGAGTTAATATCAAGATAGGCAACGCCATAACCTAAGTTTTTTGGATGTTGGTAGACCGCCGCAAGTAAATTATCTTGGCGTTCTTGCAATAGTGCTTCGTCGGTGACGGTACCTGGAGTAACAATACGCACAACTTTACGTTCTACAGGACCTTTACTGGTCGCTGGGTCGCCAACTTGCTCACAAATAGCAACAGATTCACCCAGTTGTACCAAGCGAGCTAAGTAGTTTTCAACTGCATGATAGGGAACACCTGCCATTGGAATTGGATTGCCACCGGCTTTACCGCGATAGGTTTGAGATATATCGAGAAGCTGCGCCGCTCTGATAGCATCGTCAAAGAAGAGTTCATAAAAGTCGCCCATGCGATAGAACAGCAAGATTTCTTGATGCTGAGCTTTAATTCGCAGGTATTGCTGCATCATTGGGGTTTGTTGGTTTATAGTGTGTTCTGAATATAGATCTGACGACATTGTTGATACCTAAAAGGTTTTCCTATGGAGCACTACAAAGAGATAGCCGAATATGCGGCACAATTGGGCGCTATTCTAACGAATAACGGCGTAACAATCACTACCGCAGAGTCATGTACAGGTGGTGGGGTGAGTTATGCGTTAACAGATACGCCGGGGAGCTCTGCTTATATCGAACGTTGTTTTGTGACATACAGTAATCAAGCTAAGCACGAATTATTGGGAGTATCACAACAAACCCTAACGCAATTTGGTGCCGTGAGTGAGCAAACGGTTTTGGAGATGGTCAAAGGTGCTCAGCAGGCAGCTCATGCTGAAGTTGCCATTGCTGTATCTGGTATCGCTGGACCAACTGGAGGCAGCGTTGATAAGCCCGTAGGTACTGTATGGTTTGCTATTGCGAATAGTGATAGAGTTCAGGCATTTCACCAAGTATTTACTGGGAATAGGGCCGAAATAAGACTTCAAGCCATTGAATTTGCATTAAAAAATACTGTAGCGATGGTAAAATCATAAAATTCTACTTGATACTGTAATTTCATACAGTATACTAGGTGTCATTACGCTGAATTGGAGAAGCAAATGAACGATAACAAGCAAAAGGCATTAGACGCAGCACTATCACAAATTGAGCGTCAGTTTGGTAAAGGCTCAATCATGAAACTGGGTGAGAACAAGGCGCTAGATATTGAAGCCATCTCAACGGGTTCATTAGGTCTGGATATTGCACTTGGTATCGGCGGCTTACCAACTGGTCGTATTGTTGAAATCTATGGTCCAGAATCATCAGGTAAAACAACGCTAACATTACAAGCGATTGCAGAAGCGCAAAAAATGGGAAAAACATGTGCGTTCGTTGATGCTGAACACGCACTCGATCCAATCTATGCCGAAAAGTTAGGCGTTAATGTTGATGAGTTATTAGTATCACAGCCTGACACCGGTGAACAAGCGCTTGAAATTTGTGACATGCTAGTTCGTTCTGGTGCGGTTGATTTGGTTGTTATTGACTCGGTAGCAGCACTTACCCCTAAAGCTGAAATTGAAGGCGATATGGGTGACTCACACGTTGGTTTGCAAGCTCGACTCATGTCACAAGCATTGCGTAAGCTTACAGCTAATATCAAACGCTCGAACACATTATGTATTTTCATCAACCAAATTCGTATGAAGATTGGTGTGATGTTTGGCAACCCTGAAACCACAACTGGTGGTAACGCACTTAAATTCTATGCATCTGTACGTCTTGATATTCGTCGTATCGGTTCAGTGAAAGAAGGTGATGAGGTTGTTGGTAACGAAACTCGTGTTAAGGTTGTGAAAAACAAAGTAGCACCACCATTTAAACAAGCTGAGTTCATCATCATGTACGGTGAAGGTACGTCGAAACAAGGTGAGTTGATAGACTTAGGTGTGAAACACAAACTGGTTGATAAAGCGGGTGCTTGGTTTAGCTATAACGGCAGTAAAATTGGCCAAGGTAAAGCAAACTCAATTAAGTTCTTAAAAGAAAATGTTGAGATTGCCAATGAAATTGAAGGCAAGTTAAGAGAAATGCTCCTAGCGCAAGCGGTTATTATGCCTGAAGAGGGTGAAGATAAAGGCCTTGCTGAAGTTGAAGATGATTTAGAGCTATAGGCTAACCACTCAAGCTTAACGGCTCGCCAGCAAGCTTGAGCTATATTTTAAAAAGCCCAAAGGTTAACCTTTGGGCTTTTTACATTTTATAAAAGTTTACTTTTGATAACAAAGAGATAGTTATCGATTAATCCGAACAATACAGCTATTTTGATATAAAAATAAAATACGTTGTTTGATTTTCAGCTATTAACCCACCTTTTCAACAAGTTATGTAACTTGCCTTGATGCTTTACATCATCAATCTTATTGAAAGCAGAAAAATTAGGCAAATTGGGGTGATTTCGACTATGGTTTTCTGGTAAAATCTGCGCCTAATTTTTTCTAAGTGAATTTGCAATGGGTAAAAACGTCGTTGTATTAGGCACCCAATGGGGTGACGAAGGTAAAGGTAAAGTAGTTGACCTACTTACAGATAAGGCTTCTTTAGTTGTTCGCTACCAAGGCGGACACAATGCTGGCCATACACTAGTAATTAACGGTGAGAAAACGGTACTACACTTGATCCCATCAGGTGTACTACGCGAAGACGTTAAATGTGTAATTGGTAATGGTGTAGTACTTGCACCAGATGCGCTAATGAAAGAAATCCACATGCTTGAAGCGCGTGGCGTTCCTGTACGTGAGCGTCTATTGATCAGCGAAGCATGTCCTTTGATCTTGCCTTACCACGTTGCACTAGACCAAGCGCGTGAACTAGCGCGTGGTGAAAAAGCCATTGGTACAACTGGCCGTGGTATTGGTCCTGCGTACGAAGATAAGGTTGCACGTCGTGGTTTACGTGTTGGCGATCTTTTCAACCCAGAGCAATTTGCTGCGAAGCTTAAAGAAGTACTAGAGTTCCACAACTTCGCCTTGGTTAACTACTACAAAGTAGATCCAGTAGACTTCCAGAAGACATACGATGATGCAATGGAAGTAGCAAAAGTACTTAAGTCAATGATTGTTGACGTTACTGAACTACTTGATCAAGCGCGTAATGCTGGCGACCATATTCTATTTGAAGGTGCGCAAGGTACATTACTTGATATCGACCACGGTACTTACCCGTACGTAACCTCATCAAACACGACGGCTGGTGGTGTTGCGACAGGCGCAGGTTTTGGTCCGCTACACTTAGATTACGTTTTAGGTATTGTTAAAGCTTACACAACTCGTGTTGGTTCAGGTCCTTTCCCTACAGAGCTTTACGATGGTCAAGACAAGCAAGACCCAGTTGGCAGACACTTAGGCGAGAAAGGCAACGAGTTTGGTGCAACAACTGGTCGTTTACGTCGTACAGGTTGGTTTGATGCAGTGGCAATGCGCCGTGCAGTTCAAATCAACAGCATCAGTGGTTTCTGCTTAACTAAACTAGATGTACTTGATGGTTTAGAAAAAGTGAAAATCTGTACTGGTTACCAATTAGAAGACGGCACTGTGACTAATGTGACTCCTCTTGCTGCTGAAGGCTATGAGAAAGTGACTCCAGTATACGAAGAAATGCCTGGTTGGAGCGAAAACACCTTTGGTGCAACTTCTGTTGAGCAGCTTCCAGAAGCCGCTATCAACTATATCAAGCGCCTAGAAGAAATCACTGGCGTGCCAATTGATATCATCTCAACAGGCCCTGACCGCGTTGAGACAATGATTGTTCGCAACCCTTTTGCTGAATAATCCTGCTGTCGATTGATAAAGAAAAAAGCTGCTACGGCAGCTTTTTTTGTGTCTATTACCCTACAAGTTTTTGTCTTCCTGCCGATAAGTAAGCGAATGTTTGCTCATATGATAAAATTAGACTTCGCTTTGGCGTAAATAATGCTTAATCAAATTTGAGTGTCGATGTTGCTGCAGAGCAAGTAATTTGCCTTTGTAGCCTGCTATAGTTAAACAATCAGCTTTACTTTGATGGGTCTTCGATGAATTACTTACTTCGTTATTTTGCAGCTTCAGCATTGAGTGTTTCCTTAAGTCTCAGTATACAGAGCAAAGTATCTGCCGAAGAGGCTATCGAAGCTGTGCCTTTGTATACGCAACAAGAGCTACTAGCGCTCATTGAAAAAAATCAACACCTTGCTCGGGTTAAAGCGGATGAGTGCCAGCTGGTTAAAGATATTGAAGCGCGTGCTGAGATCATGGCGCTGCCTTCGTATCAGTTTCTTTATGGTGACATGTTAGCTTATGCCGTGTGTGTAGACAGAGATGTTGAGCTCGGCCTTTATTATATGAAAAGGGCTGCAGAGCAGGGCCTTGCCGCGGCGCTTGAACAATTAGGTCGCTACTATGATGTTGGCCAGTTAGTGCAAGAAGATAAAGCGATGGCGGTAACCTATCTGAGAGAAGCCGCAGCACTTGGCAACTTAAACGCTCAATTAAGACTCGTAGATGTATTTAATCAAGGTCATGGTAGTCCTAGAGATTATGAAGACGCCTATCGATGGCTGTTCCATTCCGCAGTTGCAGATAAAAAGCTACATAAGCGGATTCAGGTAGCACTAGGTCAACTGGCAAACAAAATGCCTGATAGTGTGGTCAAGCGTGCGAGATTGCCTATATAACCTGAACTCGGGATAACAACTTGTTCTCTAGCAGCTGCTATCCCTTACTACTGCGTTAAATTTGCTTGCAATAGGCCAGCTATTGGCGCACAAATTTGCCTTGTATTAAGAAATAACTTCTGGCTAGAGTGACACTACGCTTTTGAACTTAGTGATTTTAGTGGATTAACTTACTTCTTATCCCGAGTTCAGGTTGTATAACCTGAGGCTCAGGTTAACTCCGTTGGATCAATAGATATTACTTCAGCAGGTTTTGAGTGCAAAGTAAAAGCGGCGTAAGTGACGCCGCTTTGCTTGTTTCTAAATAAAGCTCGTAAAGTTAGCTTATTTCTTATCCAAATCTCAGGTTAAGTAATTTGCTGGCTGCTAAGCTTTGCACCAATTTGGCTTTCTTTATTCACATTTGGATCTTTAAGCACCGTTAACTTAGGCGGTTGTAACGCCAATACGCGGTCGCCTTCCTCTGGAAGCTTTTTCATGTCAGAGGTAAACGGGCGGATCAAGATGGGTTCCTCATCTTTGTTCTGCTCTGTGAGTACAAACAGCGGGATTGCTTCACTGTTAACCTCTTTATACTGTTCCCATTTAAACTCTTCTGAGATCCGCGTTACGCTCACTTTGCCGCCCTTAGCCATCATGCTACTTAGCTTGGCGTAATTACCTTCGTCACCAAACAAAATTTGGCGAGAAAGGAAAGTGGCGCTATCTTTGTTCGCCTTGGCGTGGTTAGTGGATGATTTGAGCGAATAAACACATTGATCGCCAAGTAAGTGAGAAAAGTACTGTACACCTAAAGCGTTGTGATGACGGTTAGGTGAAAGCGCTAGCACTGACTTTAAGCTGGTCAATGGGAGGTAACGCTCTGCATGTTCCGACTGTGGGTTACCATAGTAACAAGGCAGTCCGTCCATTCTCGCCATCTTGCAGTTTTCCCAAGCGGGATCGGAGAGATAAACATCAATATTTTGGTCTTTTAAGCCTTTAGCCACCGCTCTAGCTACATGGTTTGCACCAATGATAAGTAAGGTATTGGGCTTTGGTTGACGCACTCCTAAAAGACGTGCGAAAGGCGTTGCCGTTAGGCTTTGTAGTACCACGGTGACAATGATGACGGTGAAGATAAGCGGCACCATTTTATCCGCATCTGCTATCTGTGATTTGGTCATACTCAACGCAAAAACTGAGCCTACAGCTGCAGCAACAATACCTCGAGGAGCTATCCAACTTAACAGAATGCGAGACTTTATCGGTAAGTCTGTATTGAACGTCGATAAGAATATCGACAGTGGTCGAGCAATAAATAATACTACAGCTAGAAAGATAAAGACGTCGGTGTCTAACAGCATTAAATCTTCTAACTTGAGTCGTGCCGCGAGTAATATAAATAAGCTCGAAATCAGGATCATTGAGAGATCTTCTTTAAATTCTAACACTGAGTCTATTTCCAAGTCATCTTGGTTAGCGAGCCAAATACCAAAGATAGTCACGGCTAGTAAACCCGACTCATGGCTCAGATGATTCGATAGCGTAAAGCTAAACAACACTAGCGCTAAAATGGCGAACTTGTGAAGCTCGAAAGGAAGCCACTCTTTTCTTATTAGGTAAGTGGTAAGGTAACCTGATGCGACGCCAATACTTATCCCCACACCAAGTGTTGATACGAGCGCCCACAGGGTATGACTGAAGATACCTTCGCCACCAACTAAAGAGACGGCTTCAAATACGAGTACCGCAAAGAGTGCACCAATTGGGTCTATGACTATACCTTCCCAACGTAAAATACGGTCTATGTCTTTGTCTGGGCGCATGGCGTTCAGCATCGGGGCAATAACTGTTGGACCAGTCACGACAAGTACTGCGCCCAAAACGGCGGCAACTTGCCAGTTAAGCTCCAGCACAAAAATTGCGGTCGTTGCTATCACCGCAAAGGTTGCTAACATCCCGATAGAACAAAGATTCCGTACAACCTTACCGATTCCTTTGAGTTCTTTAAAATGCAGGGTTAGTGAACCTTCAAAGAGGATTACAGCAACGGAAAGTGAGACGACGGGAAAGAGTAAATCCCCGAGTAAGGCATCTGGGTCCAGCGTGCCACTAAATGGCCCCAAAGCAAGACCTATAAGAAGTAAAAACAAAATTGCTGGAACCTTAAAGGCCCAAGCAAGCCATTGTGCTATTACAGAACATACTGCAATACCTGCAATGTAGATTGCTGACATAGATTCTCCCCGGTTGGATTATCCCAACATTTTTATCAGTATAGCTAGCATCCAGTTATAACACAGCGCGAATGAGGGTAAAGTGAATAAATTACTGAAAATAAGGTATTATAAAATTGATTTATGGTGGTCATAAATAATTAACATGGGATAGGGTTGCAATCTTACCCTTGCTTACGTTAAGGTAATAAACGTTCAAGGCGTGGAGTAAATCGCGCCGTCATTCACAATCTACTCATTACGCAATTATTCATTGCGGTACAGCCTTTCCGGCCGCACCAAACCATGGTGGCCCTGTTGGAAACGGCTCGACATCAAAGGTTAAGTACTTGATGTCACAATCAATCTTCTATTAGTGAAATGTCAGCCAGTTAACGATTGTTACTGCGTCTGGGTTTAGCATGTGTGGCGACATGATGGGACTAAGGTCTTCGCCGCCGCACGTCTGTTTGTTTTATCTATTTGCCGACTTTTTGGTCGATGCATTGCGCTTTCTGTTGTCTTCTAATAGGAGATATTTGGAGTACCAACTCGTGAGTGGGTGGTTAATTTAATGCAGGAATTTATGTCGATGAAACAGTCAAAACGTATAGTAATCAAGATCGGGAGTGCGTTGATCGCGCCAGAGCAAGATGGGTGTCGATCCCGCTATTTACTCAGCATCGCGCAATTCATCGTGCGTTGTCGAGCTCGAGGTATCGAGGTGATCCTCGTCTCTTCAGGTTCAGTCGCAGCAGGGTCGCACTTATTTCCTAATTCAGAGCAGCCGAGCATTGCGGTGAAAAAAGCGATGGCGGCAGCTGGCCAAACTGAGATGATGGCTACGTGGGACCGTTTCTTTGACTTCCCGTCGGCGCAGATATTGCTGACTCACGGCGACCTGCGTGATAGGGAAAGATATACCAGTATTCGTGAAACAATATTCACTTTACTCGATCATGGAATACTGCCTATTATCAATGAAAATGACACCGTGACCACAGACGATCTGAAGGTAGGTGATAACGATAATTTGTCTGCCATGGTAGCTGGGGCTGCAGATGCAGATGGGCTAATTATTTGCTCCGATGTCAGTGGTTTATATAACAAAAATCCTAATTTACATGCTGATGCAGAGCTGATCTCTGAGGTGACAGAGATCACTGAAGAAATCTACGATATGGCAGGTTGTCCAACGAGCAAGGTTGGCACCGGTGGTATGAAGACCAAAATTGAAGCTGCTGAAAAGGCGACGTCTCACGGTATAGATACCTATATTGTTAACGGCTTCGAAGAAACAACCTTTGAATTATTGTTGGCGGGAAAAAATCCAGGCACGGTATTTACAGCCTATGATAAACCGATGCAAGAAGCGGTGCATTGGATGACTCACACAGCATCAGAGCAAGGTGAGCTGGTCGTTGATAGCGATTATGGCTCAGGCGAAAATCAAGTGGTGGGTCAGTTAAGTGGTGATGAAATCACTGAAGTAAAAGGTGAGTTTTCTGTTGGAGATACCGTGCTCGTGAGGAGCAAAGATGGTAAGCGCTTAGCCAAAGCAACCACCAATTACAGTAGCTGCCTATTAAACTTTTTAACTGAACGCGAAGAGAATCCGATCAGCGAAAGAATTCAAGATAGTATCGGACCCGTTATTTCAGAACAAGATATTGCATTATTGGAGAAGTCATAAGACATGAGTTTAATCACAGATATTTCATCACAGGCTGCAAAAGCAGCGAAACAGTTAGCACTATTATCTACAGAGCAAAAAAATGCAGTGTTAGCAGATATGGCAAAAGGGATCCGTGATAACAGCGATGCCATTATTAAAGCCAATGAAGCTGACTTAGCTGCTGCTCGTGATAACCAGCTTAGCGACGCCATGATAGATAGATTAACGCTTAACCAAGCGCGGATTGAAAGCATGGCTGAGGGCATTGAGACCATCATTCAACTGGACGATCCAGTGGGTGCACGTAGAGACATGGGTGTAAGACCAAATGGCATTAAAATCAGTAAAATGCGAGTGCCACTTGGTGTTGTCTGCATGATTTATGAGGCGCGCCCCAATGTCACCGCTGACGCCGGTGCACTATGTTTTAAATCAGGTAATGGTGTTATTTTGCGTGGTGGTAAAGAAGCGTTATCAAGTTCTTTAGAGATCGCAAAAGCGATGCATCAGGCGCTCGAAAAACATAATCTACCTGCCGCGTTGGTTTCTGTTATTCCGGATCCAGACCGCGCGTTGTTAATGGAGCTGATGCAGCAAAAAGAATATATCGACCTTATCATCCCACGTGGCGGTGAGGGTCTAATCAATTTCGTTACTGAGAATAGTACGGTGCCAGTGATCCAGCATTTTAAGGGCGTGTGTCACTTGTATATAGATAAAGCGGCCGATCTCGATAAAGCAATGGCGCTTCTGTTAAACGGTAAAACGCAGCGTACTGGTGTATGTAATGCGCTTGAAGGGTTAATCGTTCATCAAGATATCGCTCCGACTTTTTTACCGAAAGTTGCTGCAGCACTAGCAGAAAGGGGTGTGAAAATTAATGCGTGTAAGCAAACCGTAGCTTATTTTGATAATGCAGTTGAGTTAAGCGATGACGAATTTGGCGAAGAATACTTGAGTCTTGAAATAGCGGTTCGTCAGGTTGCTGATTTTAATGCAGCGCTTGCACATATTGATCGCTTTGGTAGTCACCATACCGAAGTTATCTGTACGGAAGACAAAGCAGCTGCTGATTTGTTCCAACGCGGTGTAGATGCTTCCGTCGTGATGGTTAACGCCTCTTCACGCTTTAGTGATGGTTCAGCGTTAGGTTTAGGTGCCGAGATTGGTATTGCTACCACCAAATTGCACGCTTACGGACCTATGGGCTTGGAGTCGCTAACAACCGAAAAGTTTTTAGTGAATGGTGAAGGCCAAATCAGAGAATAATGAACTGATGCTGCTTGAGTAGATGGAAGAATTATACTCAGTGGTATACACAGAATGACATAAGTAACTGCAAAGCTCGGGTCGAAAGACTTGGGCTTTTTTCTTTTCGATTTAGAGGGTCAATTTTGTAAGAAGTGCGGAAAGTGGTGGAGCTAAGCAGGATCGAACTGCTGACCTCCTGCGTGCAAGGCAGGCGCTCTCCCAGCTGAGCTATAGCCCCACATTCCGTCAGTGGACGAAGCGAAATTTAATCATTTTTTATATTCCCGTCAACCCCAGACAAAAAATTTCGCTATTTTTTTATAGTCTTTGTTACACTGAACTGAAAATAAAACGAATTAAGCGAATTATGGTTCTGCGTCATATCTTTTCTATTCTCATTATTGGGCTGCTAGCGAGTTGTGCATCACAGCCTGATGAGCCTGAACTTATTATCGAAAAACAATCTCTTCATAAGCGTCTTTCGCCAACTGGTGATAAAGAATTTGCTTTCATTGTAACGGTACAAGCAACACCTCGAATGGAGCTGGATGCAAGTAAGCCAATATCAAGAAGAGAGTTAAAACGCTTTGCCGAGTTTGAGCGTATTGAAGATTCTCCCGCTCTAAAACTCAAGCTAGAAGAGCAAGCTGTCGCCTTATTAAAACCGGCTTTGATTGAGGCGGACTACTGTAATTCAGGTCATAAAATTACCGATGTATACTGGCGACAGCGTAGCGTTCAGTTACGAGGTAAGTGTTTGTGATCAGAAACAATCCAAGTGCACTTGCAGAGCGGCTCGCTCAGTTAGATATCAACTATCTCAATTATGAGCATCCACCGTTACATACTTGTCTAGATGCTGACAACTTGAAGTTAGAGAGAAAAGGGACGCGACTGAAAAATCTCTTCCTCCGAGATAACTATGGAAAGCGACACTTTCTTTTTATTATTCCTGCAGATAAGCAAGTCGACCTAAAAGCGCTGTCTAAATCTCAAGGGGTGTCGCGTTTAGGTTTTGCATCGACGGACAGATTAGCGAAGTATTTAGGGGTGGAACAAGGCTGTGTGTCAGTACTCACACTGCATAACGACAACGAGCAACGAGTCGAATTATGGCTTGATAGTGAACTGCAATCTGCGCACTTATGGCAGTGCCATCCCCTAGTGAATACTAAAACTTGGGTGTTAACGCTCGAAGATTTAAAGCGCTTTTGGCAAGTCACAGGACATTCACCTCACTGGGTTGACTGTGTTTCTCAAACTCAGAGCTAAGCCGACTGTACAAACGATAAAAAGTGACGCACAAAACCAAGCGATACCAGCTTGCTCATAAATCAAACCCGGAAGGTAAGATCCCAGCACGCCTCCGGAATAATAAAATGAAACATAAGCGCCATTGGTGACGGTTGCAGGTGCCTGACTAATACTGTTGGCTAATGGTGCAGCGGTAGAATGGATCACAAACATACAGCCGCAGAACAGCGTAAATAAGACTACAAAAAAGAACACAGACGCCACGGGTAATAGCGCAATGGTTGCAGCGTAGACTAAAAACATCACAGCTAAAAATCGCCAGGTAGAATGAAATTTACTTTGTAGCCAAGGTGTAACAATAGACCCTAAAGCACCAACCAAATAGCCTGTATAGACCCAGCCCACTTTACTGGGATCGGTTAAATTAAAGTCGTACTTGAGTATAAACGGTAAAAAGTTGAGTAGTCCCGCGAAGCAGAAAAACATACAAAATACAGAGCTGTATAATCTCACTAGGCGCGATTGCTTGAGTGGTGCCAGGTAGTCTCTGATCCTTGTCGCGTGAATTATTGGTGGTTTGTTCTTGCTGGCTCGAATGCTAAATGCCAGCACAATCAATAACAATGCGTTTAGGTAATAGAAACTTCGCCACTCAAACCAGACAGTAAAGTTGGCCGCAAGTGTACGGCCAAAATAACCTCCGGCTATGGTACTTCCGATGTACAAGCTCATGTTTCTTTTCAACTGTGAGCCACTAAACTGTTGGCCGATATAACCCGTCATCGCAGTGAGTGCAGCAGGTAATAATAACCCTTGAATTAACCGAGTAAACAAGAGCCCTGAAAACGAAGTCATTGAAGCAAATGCTAAACTGCTGAGTGCCAAGAGCAGCATGGTCCATTTTAAAATGCGCAGCGGATTGGACTTTGCCAGCAATAATCCGTAGCAGATTGGCGCGATAGCCAGAGGTAGCATAGTTGCTGACATCAGCATGCCCGCATCTGACGCTGACACATTAAATTGCTCCGCAAACTCAGCCAGCAGCGGCTGCGGTGCATAGAGCACAAAAAAAATGGTAACGGAGCAAAGCAGTAGATGAATGACAGGCATTAAGCTATAAGGCTTTTTATTTCGATGAGTTAGCTTAAATTAAAGCAAACTAGATGACAATTTTTTGCGCTAAATCACGGTGTGCAACAATAATTTTGGTAGTTTTACATTAGATTGACCGATTCCTCTCTGGTCAATCGAAATTGCTGAGTTAAAATAGTGAAAAGTCTATTTTACGGAGTTGCATGATGGGTTCACTGCAAGATCAGTTGCTAAAAGCAGGCCTAACAACTGAGCACAAGGCGAAAGTTGCAAAAACACAAAAGCGTAAACAGCAGAAGAAAAAGAAAAAGGGCGCAACGAGCGACCAAACAGACCTTCAAAAACATATTGAGCAGACAAAGCTTGAGCAGCAAAAGCGTGCCGAAGAGCTAAATAAAGCGAAGCAAGAAACGCTAAAAGATAAAGAGCAAATTGCTCGCGTGAAGCAGATCTTAGAACACCATAACCAAGATGAGATCCGCGGTAATGTGACTTTTAACTTCACATATCAAAATAAGGTGAAGGAGTTAGAAGTTAATTCCGAAACACAAAAAGCGCTATCAAAGGGGCGTTTAGCGATTTGTGTTTTAGAAGGGCAATTCTATGTGCTACAAGATGAACCTGCTAGAAAGATTGCAGAGGTAGACGAGAAGTATATCGTTTTCCATGTTGAGGACAACCAGCAAGGTGATGAGGATGATCCTTACGCTGACTTTGAAGTCCCAGATGATTTGATGTGGTAGTGATTAGGCTTTAGGTCAAACTTTAGTCTACACTGACTTACAACGTTAACCGTCAATAAAAAGAGTAATGATATGAGCAAGATGAAAAAACTACTAGTAGGGACTACGGTGGCAATTTGCGCACTAGGTTCAGCAAGTTCAATGGCTGCAGATGGTAAAGCATTGTATACAGCAAAGATGTGCCAAACCTGTCATGGTGCAGAAGGTAAAGCACCGATCATGCCTCTGTATCCAAAGGTAAATGGTCAAAGCAAAGAGTATTTAGCGGCGCAAATGAAAGATATCAAATCAGGTAAACGTAATAACGGTATGACAGCAGCAATGAAGGCGATGATTGCTAATGTCACTGACGCTGAAATCGATGCGATTGCAGAGTATCTATCTAAAGTTGAATAACATCAAAGTTAGATATCAAAGATGATAAAAAACCACCGTTCGCGGTGGTTTTTAGTTGAAGATATAATTAAGCTAATTTAGACTTCTATACATCCAAATGTGGAGTCAATAAGGGATCCCCATGTTCGAATTACCTCAGTTAAATTTAAAAGACAAAGTAAGCGCAGAAGAATGGCAGCTGCGTGTTGACCTTGCCGCTTGCTATCGACTGGTTGAGCACTTTCGTTGGGGAGATCTAATTTATACGCATATGTCGGCGCGTTTGCCGGGTACGGATCATTATTTAGTAAACGCCTTTGGCCTGACCTTTGATGAAGTCACCGCTTCTAATTTGGTGAAGGTCGATCTTGAAGGGAATATTCTTGATGATACACCATTTAAGATTAATCCAGCGGGCTTTACCATTCACAGTGCAATCCATGAGGTGCGAGAAGATGCGCATTGCGTTATCCACCTCCATACCAAAGAGACGATCGCAGTCGCAAGTGTAGAATGTGGTTTATTGCCTTTGAGTCAGCATAGTATGTTCTCCTTACCATCACTGTCGTATCACGGCTATGAAGGCTTAGCAGTGAATATGGATGAAAAAAAGCGCTTGCAAGATGACTTAGGTACAACCAATCATATGCTGCTGGTGAACCATGGTGGTTTAACTGTTGGACCAACGGTAGGCGATGCCTTTATGCGTTTTTATGATTTACAGCGTGCATGCGAGATTCAAGTTGCGATTCAAGCAACGGGACAACAAGCCGTACCTGTACCACAACCCATTATTGATAACATATATAACCAAGCGAATGTCGTGCATAGCGGTAGCACCGGTGGTCAATTAGCATGGCCCGCAATGCTTCGTAAAGCTTACCGCCTAGACCCAAGCTTTGCTCAATAGGAGTCAACATGAAAGTTAATCGCGTCGAAGTTTTCGATATTCATTGTCCAGATAGACCTGCTTGGACACCCGTTTTTGTTCGTATTCACACCGATGAAGGCATTTCAGGGGTTGGTGAAGCTGGGCTTGCATACGATCTCGGCCACAGCGCTGCGGCCAGTATGATCAAAGAAATGGCTGAAGCTTTTTTAATTGGTCATGACCCGTTTCAAACCGAGCTGCTTTGGTCGCGTATGCTCAGAGAAAGCTTTTGGGGTTTAGGTGGCGGACCTGTGGTATATGCGGCAATGTCAGCAATAGATACCGCGCTTTGGGATATTAAAGGTAAAGCCTTAAACCTACCTGTTTATCAGTTGCTTGGTGGTAAAGTGAACCCTGAGCTTCGCACCTATGCCTCACAATTACAGTTTGACTGGGATAGCGAGTTTAAAGCACTAGTTCAACCACACGAATATGCTGAAGCGGCTCACAAAGCCATTGCTGAAGGGTACGATGCGGTTAAAGTTGACCCAATTCAGTACGATAAAGATGGTAACACCTATTACGATAGAACTAAGCTTATCTCGCGCGCGGAAATGAAATTATACCGTGCAAGAATGAAAGCAATACGTGAAGCGGTAGGTGATGAAGTGGACATTATTTTTGAGTGCCACAGCTTACCAGGCGCGACATCAGCCATTCAAATTGCAGACATCGCTGAAGAATTTGATTGTATGTATTATGAAGAGCCAGTGAATTATCTTAACCACTCTTTACATGCAAAGGTAGCCAACAAGACCTCTGTACCAATCGCTGGTGGTGAGCGTTTGTATAATCGCTGGGGTGTTCGCCCTTATTTTGAAGATCAAAGTATTGATGTACTGCAGCCAGATATTGGCCTATGTGGTGGCTTTACGGAAACTAAGAAGGTATGTGATTACGCCGATATCTTTGATATCCGTATTCAGGCGCATGTCTGTGGCGGCCCGGTAGCAACCGCAGCTTCATTACACTTGGAAACCGCGATCCCAAACTTCCTGATCCATGAGCACCATACTTACGCAATCAAAAAGTGGAACAGAGAGCTATGCTTGCAAGACCCACAGCCTAAGAATGGTATCTTTACAGTGTCAGAAGAACCGGGGCTTGGTATTGAGCTAAACGATGAAATCGTGATGCGCTCAGCCCGTGTTGAAATTAAGTAGGTATCTGACGCTCTTAAAGCAGTGAAGCCGCTATCTTGGATATAGCAGCTTCACTGTATTTCGTGTTCTAGCTAATCGGATGCTTTAATCACGCAAGGCATTTACCAAGTTATCTAATTCCAAATTAACATAGTTTAGTTTGCTTACAGGCAATAAGTTGTCAAGTACGCTAGCATTTCCTTCCAACATTTCTCCGTCAAAGCTCACTGTTTTAGAAATAGGGAGTTGATAAGTCAGTAACAAAGTTCCATTATCACCTGCAGGGTGCTCACCTTCCCCAGTGATAATAGTAATTATCTTCCCTGTTTTAGTGATAAATAAGTAACCAGTTAATCTGGCATAGGCGCCATCTGTAGCCGGCAATTGTCCAAAGGTTTTCGCATTTGCATACTGGCGTGTTCGCCAAATAAAATCATCACAAGAGCTAACGCATCCAGCATTGACTACGAGTTTTAAGGACTCGTATTTAATAGGCGTGGAAGACGAGTCAATCATGCGAATGTCGCACTGGGAAGAGCCACGGCAAAAGTCAGGCCGAGGAGGCAGAAAGTCATTGCGACTGGTGATGTCAGCGACAATATTTTGATACCAACGTTCGGCTCTTTTACTTTGGTAAAACGCACTATCCCGGATTTCTTTATTCTCCAAAAGTGGTGTATTTCGATACTGGATCAAATTGTCTCTGAACCCATTTCGGGTCAAAGCGGCGATCCAAGGCGTATTTTCTGAACCACCTTTATTATTCTGGATATCTACAATTAGGGGCTTAGCTTGTGAGCGATGTGTAATTTGCTTTATTTCGTTAATATCGAAGCACATACCTGGTTCTTTAGCTTCGTCACAGTAGATATCATCGCTGTGAGAACCCCATTTACCAAAGTAGAATATCTTAAGCACAAAGGCACCGTCGCTTTCATATAGGCATGACTGACTGCCTTTGTAGAGTAAATTTAAGCCAAGCGGTAAATACATTTCTGAACATTTAGAAGAAGCTTGCTGCTTGCTTTTTTGTTGCCCCTGTTTTACAAAAACATCTGAACTGTTATCTGTGTAACTAACGACGAGTTTGTCTAGGCCACCAGAGAAGAAGTAGCCCGATTTCATGTAGCTGGAGAACAGCCGCAGGCAACCTGATTTATGTACATCATTACAATAAAAGTTGAAAAACTCTTCAAACAAATCTTCTATGCTACGCTCGTTTATAAGTCTGATTGACTTTTGGTTTCTTGTAGAGAAAAAGCTAATTTGAGGCCATGTATAGCCTATTTCGAGCTTCGGCCACTTAGGGAAGTTCGTGACTTGTTGGCGTGCCTTTTCATCAACTATCAAATAGGAGTGACGATTTAAAATTCCATAATGTAGGTTGTCTAGGGCACGGTATAAGGTATCCCAATTATTTGAGTTTATGATACGTTTACTTGCTATGGTTTTGTAGGTTTTCCAGTCTATACGTCTCGTTTTATTGCGCAGTGTTATTGTTATGGCATCGATGCTTTCTATTCCAGAAAATAGCTGTGTGGTAATCTCTGTTCGTTGTTTTTTATCAGGAAAGGGTAGCGCATTATTAATTGTTGGTTGCGAAAGTGCGATTGGGGCGAATACTGTAAATACAAAAACAATGAGTTTTACCATCACTTTTCCTTGCTTAAATGGGGAAACTCTAGCATATGGTGCTTATGTACTGCTGGCAACAGCATTTAGCGATTTGGATATAAGAAGAAAAGAGCCATTTTTGTGGTAGTGACAGGCTGGCTCGTCGTAAGTTTTACGAAAGGAGGTGGAAACAAAAAGAGCCACCATAATGAAATAGTAGCTCTTTCTTAATTTACTAGCCTAAGGTAATACTTGGCTCTTTTGTCTAAGCCAGAGTTATTATTTTAACAATGACTCAGTTAATACTGGGCGAATTTCTTTTACAATCGCTTGGCAAAGCTTAGGCGCGCCACAGATGATGTTGCCGCTACGGTTAAAGTTAGCACCGCCTGCAAAATCAGTGACCATACCGCCTGCTTCTTTTACTAACAGCTCACCGGCTGCTGTATCCCAAGGCTTAAGGCCAATTTCAAAGAAGCCATCCATACGACCTGCAGCAACATATGCCATGTCTAAAGCTGCAGAGCCCGCACGGCGGATATCAGCTGTATGAATGAATAATGCTTTGAACGCTTCTAGGTAAGCATCCATGTGGTGCTTTTGCTTGAAAGGGAAACCTGTTGCAAGCACAGTGCCTTGTAATTCAATAGACTTAGATACACGAATACGTTTGTTGTTTAGCTGTGCGCCTTGGCCACGAGAAGCAGTAAATAATTCATCGCGAATTGGATCGTATACAACAGCTTGCTCTACGCGACCTTTAACTCTTAGCGCGATAGAAACAGCATAATGAGGGATACCTTTAACGAAGTTAGTTGTACCGTCTAGAGGATCGATAACCCAAAGGTAGTCTGCATCTTTGCCTTCGTGATGACCAAATTCTTCACCAACAATAGCGTGATCAGGGTAAGATTTTAAAATTGTGTCACGAACGATTGATTCCGCATCTTTATCGATGTTAGTTACTAAATCATTTGTGCCTTTTTGAGTAGCTTCAACGCGCGATAAATCTTCACTTGCACGTAGGATAATCTTACCTGCGTTACGCGCAGCGCGTACCGCAATGTTCAACATTGGATGCATAGCATTACCTTTAGGTTGTAAAAGAACAGGATCATTTTGAGCCGGCGTATTCTAGCGGTTTTTTCTCTAAAGTAAATAACCAATTGTGAATTTCTCTGGTTGTTTTTTGTACTTCGTTGCTACATAAAGATTTTTAATTTCTGGTTGTGGAGCTTGGAAAAACGCAAATTAGATATGCTACACTGCGCCATTATTTTTGTTTGAGACTCGTGTAAATGGCTTTAGAAGATATTCGAATTGTATTAGTGAACACCTCACACTCTGGCAATATTGGCTCTGTTGCGAGAGCGATGAAGACGATGGGGTTATCTAAGCTTTACTTAGTTGACCCTGCATGTGAAGTGGACAGCCATGCAAGTGCATTGGCGGCTGGCGCAACCGACGTGTTGGGTGCAGCGACTAAAGTCGATACACTTCAAGAGGCGATTGCTGATTGCGCTTTAACTATTGGCACGAGTGCGCGCTCACGCACTTTGTCGTGGCCAATGGTAGACCCGCGTGAGTGTGCACAAAAATTGGTTGCTGAATCGGTGAATGGCCCAGTTGCATTGGTATTTGGTCGAGAAAACAGTGGCTTGTCGAACGAAGAGCTGCAGTTATGCAACTATCACGTATGTATTCCGGCTAATCCTGAGTATAGCTCGCTTAATCTTGCGATGGCAGTGCAAACGTTGGCCTACGAAACGCGTATGACATACTTAGACACGCAACAAAAGCAGCCAGAAGAAGTGGATGAAACGATTTACCCATCATCAAAGCAGATGGAGTTATTCTACGAGCATCTTGAAAATACCCTGAATGACACTGGCTTTATCATCAAACAGCATCCGGGCATGGTAATGACCAAGCTAAAGCGTTTGTTCAACCGTGCTAGACCGGAAGATCAAGAACTTAATATTCTACGTGGGATCCTAAGTTCGATAGATAAATCTACTAACAAGTAAACCAGACAAGATGCAGTATTGGCCAACTCAGCGCGCCAATACTGTTATATTTCTATTGTCTAAATATTAACCATTCCTTTTGTGAAATCTTGCATAAATCTTCATCACTAATACTTGACTAAAATACTCAGGTAATTACAATATCCATAATACCTGATTAAATTACTCAGGTATTTCGGGTAGGCATACGAGGGTTACAGATTTAAAGCCGTTATTATGCTTGGTTAATACTTGACTATCTTAGTCAAGTAATTAAAATTTGCAGCTTGGTAAATTAGCGGGGGTTATGCATGAAACTGACATCAAAAGGCAGATACGCCGTGACAGCAATGTTAGATGTTGCGTTACACGCAAGTATTGGCCCTGTTCCACTAGCCGATATCTCTGAACGACAAGAGATTTCGCTATCTTACCTTGAACAATTATTTGCCCGTCTACGTAAACATGGCTTAGTTAGCTCTGTACGTGGTCCAGGCGGCGGCTACTTATTGGGCCGTGATGCACACACAATTTCCGTTGGTGATGTGATTAATGCTGTTGACGAGTCCGTTGACGCAACACGTTGTCACGGCGAAGGCGGCGGTTGCCAAAGCGGTATGCGCTGTCTGACTCATTCATTGTGGTCTGATTTAAGTGTGCGAATTGAAGAATTTTTAAACAGTATTTCCCTAGCCGAGTTAGTCGCCGACGCGGATGTTCAATCCGTAGCAACGCGGCAAGATAAGCACGTTAAACGTGTTATCGAGCAATTAGACAATATTCAAGTGAGCTGTCAACTCTAGGTTGACGTCAAGCGGAGAGATAAATGAAATTACCGATATATCTAGATTATGCAGCAACCGCTCCGGTTGATCAGCGTGTTGCAGACGAGATGATGCAGTGCCTGACAATGGATGGTAACTTTGGTAATCCAGCTTCTCGTTCACACCGTTTCGGTTGGCAAGCAGAAGAACTGGTTGATCAGGCGCGTAATGATATCGCTGATTTAATCAACGCTGATCCGCGTGAAATCGTTTTCACATCTGGTGCAACTGAGTCAAACAACCTTGCAATCAAAGGTGCTGCACAGTTCTATAAAAAGAAAGGTAAGCACATCATCACCGTTCGTACTGAACATAAAGCAGTACTAGACACCTGCCGTGAGCTTGAGCGTCAAGGCTTTGAAGTGACGTATATGGATGTTGAAGACAACGGCTTACTTGACTTGAAAAAGCTTGAAGCAACCATGCGCGAAGACACTGTTTTAGTGAGCGTAATGCACGTTAATAACGAGCTAGGTGTTATTCAAGATATCGCGACTATCGGTGAGATGTGTCGTGAGCGCAAGATCATGTTCCATGTTGATGCGGCACAAAGCGCTGGCAAGGTACTAATCGACCTACAAACATTGAAAGTAGACTTTATGTCATTTTCTGGCCACAAAGTTTATGGCCCTAAAGGTATCGGTGCGTTGTACGTACGCCGTAAACCACGTGCGCGTTTAGAAGCACAAATGCACGGTGGTGGTCATGAGCGCGGTATGCGTTCAGGTACTCTTGCTACTCACCAAATCGTGGGTATGGGCACAGCATTTAGAATTGCTAAGCAAGACTTTGAAAAAGACCATGCACACATCAGTGCGCTTCGTCAGCGTCTATTGGACGGCCTAATGGATATGGACGAAGTTTATTTTAATGGTGCTATCGACCAATCAGTACCTGGCATTGTAAACATTAGCTTCAACTTTGTTGAAGGTGAAAGTCTACTAATGGCAGTTAAAGACATTGCGGTTTCTTCAGGTTCTGCATGTACATCGGCGAGCTTAGAGCCATCTTATGTACTGCGTGCTCTAGGTCGTAATGACGAATTAGCACACAGCTCTATCCGCTTCAGTATTGGTCGTTTTACGACAGAAGAAGAGATCGATTACACCGTCAATCTTCTTAAGAATTCTATTGGTCGCTTACGTGAGATGTCACCACTTTGGGAAATGCACCAAGATGGCATCGACTTAGATAGCGTTGAATGGGCACACCATTAAGCAAGTTTTAGCCGCTGGCTGGATACTATCCAGCCGCAAGCAGGTAGTGAGGAAATAGTTATGGCTTACAGTGATAAAGTTATCGACCACGTTGAGAATCCACGTAACGTAGGTTCTTTAGACAAGAACGATCCAAGCGTAGCAACGGGCATGGTGGGGGCACCTGCATGTGGCGACGTAATGAAACTACAAATTAAAGTGTCAAAAGAAGGCATCATCGAAGATGCGAAATTCAAGACATATGGTTGTGGCAGCGCGATTGCATCATCATCCCTTGTGACTGAGTGGGTGAAAGGTAAATCGTTAGAAGAAGCTTCTACTATCAAAAACACTGATATCAGTGCTGAGCTTGAGTTGCCACCAGTGAAAATCCACTGCTCAATTTTGGCAGAAGATGCGATTCAAGCTGCGATTGCAGATTATAAGAGTAAACAAGCGAAGTAAGAGACTATTATGGCAGTGACGTTAACAGATGCAGCCGCTAATCGCGTATTAGCCTTTTTGAGTAACCGTGGAAAAGGCATAGGGCTGCGCGTTGGTATTAAAACCACGGGCTGTTCAGGTCTTGCTTATGTTCTCGAATTTGTCGACGATTTAGATGAAGGCGATGAAGTATTTGAAGACAAAGATGTCAAAATCATCGTTGATGCAAAAAGCTTAGTTTATATCGACGGCACAGAGCTTGATTACACAAAAGAAGGTCTGAATGAAGGGTTTAAATTCAATAACCCAAATCAGAAAGACGAATGTGGCTGTGGCGAAAGCTTCACCGTATAGTTTGCAACAGTGAATAGCTTAAAGCCCTGCCTTGGTGGGGCTTTGCTGTATTAGGTGCGTATGCGTTATTTTGAATTATTTGATTTACCTGTTGATTATCACGTTGATTTAAACAAACTAAATCAAGGTTATTTAGAGCTACAGCGTGCAGTTCACCCAGATAGATTTGCTGGTAAAAGTGAGCGTGAGAAGTTGCTCGCGGTACAGAAAACCGCAGAGATCAATGACGCGCTAGCGGTGCTCAAACACCCAGTTAAACGCGCCGAGTATATGCTAAGCGAAAAGGGTGTAGACATACGTGCAGAGCAACAAACGTTGCAAGATCCGATGTTTTTAATGCAACAGATGGAGCTGCGCGAAGCATTAGAAGAATTACCTGATGCGGCGGATCCTGACAGCGCGATTACAGAGTTCGAAACACAGATTAAAGCGTTAGATACAAAGTTTAGCGCTTCCCTTGCCGAGCAGCTTCAAAGCGATGACATGAGCACATTAGAAGCCGCAGCAGACAATATTCGTAAGCTAAAGTTTGTCTACAAGTTACGCGACGAATTAGCACGTATCGAAGATGAATTATTCGATTGATGATGTGTAGCATCAACAAACGTTAAAGTGAAAAGAGCATTATGGCATTATTGCAAATTGCTGAGCCGGGGCAGAGCGCGGCACCTCATGAGCATAAATTAGCGATTGGTATTGACTTAGGTACCACGAACTCTCTTGTGGCAACAGTACAAAGTGGCGAAACGAAGACTCTTAGCGATTTAATGGGTAAACCTATGCTGCCGTCGGTAGTAAGGTACACCGACTCAGAGGTTATTGTTGGTGAACAAGCCCAAGCTGCTTCTGCTGAAGACCCGACTAATACGCTTATTTCTGTAAAACGTTTTTTAGGTAAAACGCAATCTGAAATAGAACAAAGCTATGGTCAGTTGCCTTATAATTTTGTCGATAATAACGGTTCGCTTGCTATTGAAACCGTAGCTGGCGCTGTAAGCCCAGTGCAAGCCTCCGCTGAAATTTTAAAAACATTACACCAACGTGCTATTGATAGCTTTGCTGGTGAGGATGTAATGGGCGCGGTGATCACTGTACCTGCATATTTTGATGATGCACAAAGGCAAAGTACAAAAGACGCAGCCGAGCTTGCTGGTCTAAAAGTATTAAGACTTCTCAATGAGCCGACTGCAGCTGCAGTAGCTTACGGCCTAGACTCTGGTCAAGAAGGCGTGATCGCGGTTTATGACCTTGGTGGTGGTACGTTTGATATTTCTATCTTACGCTTAAACCAAGGAGTGTTTGAGGTATTATCAACCGGTGGTGATTCAAGCCTCGGTGGTGATGACTTTGATTCATTGTTGGTCGATTTCTTTAAACAGCAAACGCAGCTATTTGATTTAAACCCAAAAGAGCTACGCTTGTTTATCAATAAGGCAAGAGCCTGTAAAGAAGCGCTTTCAAGCTATGAAACGGTAAACGTAGAGCTACCAGTTCGCGAGCAAAAGTTGGTTGTTACGATCACGCGTCAAGCATTTGCTGAAATGGCAATGCCTTTAGTTAAAAAGACTTTACGCTCTTGTCGCCGCGCGTTAAAAGACGCCGGTGTCACAGCAGAAGAAGTCTTGCAGGTTGTGATGGTCGGTGGTTCGACTCGTATGCCAGTGGTGCGTGAAGAAGTCGGGAGTTTCTTTGCCAAAGAGCCGCTAACATCAATCGATCCAGACCGTGTGGTGGCATTAGGTGCTGCTATCCAAGCTGATATTTTAGTGGGTAACAAGCCTGACTCTGATATGTTACTGCTTGATGTATTGCCATTGTCTTTAGGCCTAGAAACTATGGGTGGATTGGTTGAAAAAATCATTCCGCGCAATACCACTATTCCTGTTGCACGTGCACAAGAGTTTACCACTTTTAAAGATGGTCAAACCGCTATGTCATTGCATGTATTGCAAGGTGAGCGTGAACTCGTTGATGATTGTCGTAGCTTAGCTAAATTTAGTCTAAAAGGCATTCCACCAATGGCGGCAGGCGCTGCGCATATTCGAGTCACTTTTAGAGTTGACGCTGATGGTCTATTGAGTGTTTCGGCTGAAGAAAAGTCGACAGGCGTGCAGGCTGAGATCCAGGTAAAACCGTCGTTTGGTTTGAGCGATGACCAAGTAGCACAAATGCTAAAAGATTCGATGAGCAATGCCAAAGAAGACATGAGCGCTCGTATGCTTAAAGAGCAGCAGGTTGAAGCACTGCGTGTATTAGAAGCGTTAGAGGCATCGCTTGCAACGGATGGTCATTTGTTGGCAGAAGATGAGCTCAATACACTGCGCGGTGCAATGACTGAACTTGCACAAATTCGCGAAAGTGCAGACAATCCAGAGCAGATTAAAAAGGCGATCGAAGAAGTCGATCAGGCGAGTAGTGATTTTGCTTCACGCCGTATGGATGAATCAATTAAAAAGGCACTGCAAGGGCAGTCGGTAGACGAGGTGTAATATGCCACAAATTATCTTTTTACCCCATGAAGAGTTATGTCCGGAAGGTGCTGCAATCGAAGCGAAAACGGGTGAAACTGTACTCGATGTGGCTTTGAAAAACGGAATTAGTATTCCACATGCCTGTGAAAAATCATGTGCATGTACTACGTGCCATATCGTTGTTCGTGAAGGTTTTGACTCGCTGGAAGAAAGCGATGAGTTAGAAGATGACATGCTAGATAAAGCATGGGGTCTCGAAGCTGAGTCTCGTTTGGGTTGCCAAGCGATAATTAGTGATGAAGACTTAGTGGTTGAAATTCCAAAGTACAATCTCAATATCGTTAATGAAGACCATTAAGTGCTGCTAACAACCTAGGTTGTTACTGACAAATTTAATAAAGCCGTAGTCTTATACTACGGCTTTTTGCTTTTCTAGGAGGAACGCTATGTCACTCATCAGTAACCCCGAATTTTCACTTATCTATGGCCAAGCACATCATAGTAAAACGCATGTCGATGTGGTTAATCCTGCAACTGGAGAGCACCTTGCTCAGGTTTCGGAGGCGGATAATCAGGCTGCCGATAAAGCGCTGCAAGCAGCGGCTGAAACCTTCGAAAAACTCGCTAGCACGACAGCACATGCCCGTAGTCAAGTACTTAGAAAATGGTACGAATTGGTAATAGAGCATCGCCAGGCCTTGGCTGAAATCGTCACTAAGGAACAAGGCAAACCGCTTAAGGAGGCACTTGCCGAGGCGGATTATGCTGCAGGATTTATTGAATGGTATAGCGAAGAAGCCAAGCGCGCCTATGGTCAGGTTATTCCCAGTCATTCTCAATCACATGAGCTAACTACAATCAGGCAAGGGGTTGGTGTTGTACTTGGGATCACACCGTGGAATTTTCCACTGGCGATGATCACCAGAAAAGTAGCACCAGCTTATGCTGCAGGCTGTAGTTTTATTTTAAAGCCCTCTGAGAAAACTCCTCTTGCGGCCATCGCCCTTGCAAAGCTGGCTATTCAGGCTGGAATGGAAGTTGGCGCTTTTCAGGTGTTAGTGACTAACGACTCTAAAGGGTTAGTAGCACACCTTACTGAGTCACCACAAGTGCGAAAACTCACGTTTACGGGATCAACACAAGTGGGGAGTGCGTTGTTAAAGCAATGTGCCGACACAGTGAAAAGAACGTCAATGGAGCTTGGTGGTAATGCACCATTTATTGTTTTCGACAGCGCTGATGTTGAGCAAGCGGTAAGTGGTTTGATGGCAGCGAAGTTCAGAAATGCAGGACAAACTTGTGTGGCCGCAAATCGTGTGTTTGTCGCGAAAGGTATCTCGGCAGAACTACTCAATACACTCACTCAGCAGGTTAGCACGCTCACCTTGGGAAATGGTCTAGAGCAGGGTATTGATATTGGTCCACTCATTTCACTTGAAGCCAAACAAAAAGCACAGCAGCTGTTAGAAGATGCGTTAGCTAAAGGTGCGAGCATCGCTTATCAAGGTGATAAACAAAGCGGCCAATTTATGGCACCGGTAGTTATCACGGGTGTAAATAGCACCATGCGGATCTTCCATGAAGAAATTTTTGCACCGATTGTCAGCATTATTGATTTTGAGAGTGAAGATGAAGTGGTAAGAAAGGCAAACTCTGTGCCAGAAGGGCTTGCTGCTTATTTTTATTCGAATGATGGCAATCAAATAAGGCGAGTATGTCATGCGCTTGAGTATGGCATGGTTGGGATTAATGAAGGGATCATATCCAATCCAGTAGCGCCTTTTGGTGGTGTGAAGTTTTCAGGTCTTGGTCGAGAAGGAGCACAGGAAGGATTGCTTGAATACCAAGAAATAAAGTACTTATGCCAAAAGTTTAGCTAGTTCACACTAATTGCGAGGACGTCTTTCCTCGCAATTGCTTTTATTCTGCGCAAAAGCTCAGTACACTTACCCGCTTATTTGAGTTTTGATATTTTTTCAATGATAGGAATCGAACAACCCCCTAAGCTGATCATTTTGGCAGGTGGATTAGGAAGCCGCTTTGGTGGTAATAAGCAGGTTGCTGAGCTGCCAAGTATCGATAAAAGCATTATGGAATTGAGCATAATTGACGCGCATCATGCTGGTGTGCAAGATGTTATTTTGATCATCAATGACAAAGTGCGAAGCCTAATCGAAAATGTGATATTGCCACGATTGCCGAAGGCGCTGAACATTACTTTAGTGCAGCAGCGGCTTAGCGATATTCCGAATGAATTTATCGACTGTTTGGCAGGGCGAGAAAAACCATGGGGCACAGGACATGCGCTGCTGTGTGCAAAACCATACGTTGATAAGCCTGCGATAGTTATTACGGCGGATGATTATTACGGGCCAGATGCATTTGAGCAGCTTGTTGAACATTTTCAGCATCATAGCAATATGGCGATGGTCGCATACCCAATTATAAATACCTTATCAGATCAAGGTGGAGTAAACCGTGGCGTTTGTCAGGTACAAGCGCAACAACTACACTCGGTTGAAGAGGCATTGGATATTCGCTTTGAAAACGGTGAGTTGTCAGGTGATATTGCAGGTAAGCGGTGTAAGATAGCAAGCTCTGCACTTGCTTCGATGACCTGCTGGGGTGTGACGCCGTCACTTTTTGATTCATTAGAAGCCGGGTTTAATGCGTTTTTAAGGAATTATGACAACGGTGTCAAAAAAGAGTATTATCTGCCAGATTGTATCCAACACAGTATCAATAAGGGCCGACAAACCGTGTCGGTCTACCAAGCTAAATCACATTGGTACGGTATAACTTATAAGAGCGAACTAGACATTGTCGCGAGAAAGATTTATGAAGCACGTCAAGGAAGATAATCATCTCCACACAACTACATCCGACTTAACTCCTTTTGAGGTGAATATGGAGTATCAAGCCGTTGCGCAACAACTTGCTTATGAATACGGTCTCATTAGTGAAGAAGCTAAAATGAAGCCGATCGGTAGTGGCCATATCAACACGACTATGCTGTTGCAGGACAACCACAAAACCATGGTGGTACAAAAGCTAAATACCACGGTATTTCCAAACCCTTTGCATCTTGTTGAAAATGCGCGAGCGATTGAACAGCACTTAACAGCAAAAGCCTTAAATGGTGAATATAGTCTCGCTATCATAAAGCATCTAGCGACGAGTTCAGGCCAATATTTAGTCGATATTAATGATGAAGTTTGGCGTGCGCTTGCATTTATTGGCCGCAGTTATAGCGAAGACGTAGTGGCAAACGAACAACAAGCATTAACGGCTGCAAACGCCTTTGGGCAGTTTGCACATGCGCTAAATGATTTTGATGCGGCGCAGTTACATCATGTCATTCCAAATTTTCATAACTTGGCGATGCGTATTGATGCATTTAACCAAGTGCTAGCGAAAGATGAGCATGGTCGAGCGGACAAGTGCAGTGATGTTATCGCTGCTTTTCAGCAGCAATTTGCGCTTGCAGAAGAGCTGCAGCAGGCACAAAAACAAGTGCCACTTAGAGCTTGCCACAACGATACCAAAATCAACAACATGCTGTTTTCAACACAGAGTGATGCAGCGCGAGCCGTTATTGACTTAGATACTTGTATGCCAGGTAACTGGTTATTTGATTTTGGCGATATGGTGCGTACCTTCTGTTCGCCAGAAGCTGAAGACTCAACGAACTTGAGTAATGTGCAGGTAAGAGAAAATATCTTTGCTGCGCTGGCGCAAGGGTATATTGAACCGTTACAAGACAGTGTGACTGAAGCAGAAAAAGACAGCTTTATTCTTGGCGCCAAAGTGATGCCATTCATGATAGGTCTGAGATTTTTAACAGATCACTTAGATGGAGATAATTATTTTGCAACCCACAGAGCCAATCATAATCTCGACCGTGCGAAGAACCAGTTTGCGTTGTATTCCAGTGTGCTAGAAAAAGAGGATTGTCTGAATAATATTATCAGGGCAATTTAACAGTTTAATATATTTTAAGAAAAAGCGCTTCAAGCGCTTTTTTTGCGGCTTTATCGCAATGTTTTGAACCTAAGATTGGGATAGGTTAGCTTGATAGCGAGCAGTATTAGTGCTGTTAAGAAGTATCGTTTAGGAGTAAGAATGAAAAATATAAACCGCCGCGACTTTTTAAAAGCCGCAGGAGCGGCAGCGGCTGCGAGTGTAGTAGCTGGGTGCGCAAGTTCTAATCAAAATAACAGCGTTGTACCTAAGCAACAAGGCCGCTCTGTCATTGGGCTCGTAGCACCAAAAATGGACGTGGTTCGGGTAGGTTTTATTGGGGTTGGCCAACGTGGCTATGGTCATGTAAAGCGCATGAGTCACATCGATGGTGCACGTATTGTCGCGATTTGTGATACCCATGATGAAGTGCTTGAAAAATCGGCTGACTATCTTGTGCGCGAGCGAGGTTTGCCGAAACCTGCGCTGTATCGTGGTGGTGACTTAGCTTATCAAGAAATGCTAAATCGGGACGATATTGACATCGTTATCATTTCAACGCCTTGGAAATGGCACGCGCCGATGGCAATTGATACCATGAATAGTGGTAAGCACGCGTTTGTTGAAGTGCCTTTAGCGTTGACCGTGGAAGAAATGTGGCAGATAGTCGACACCGCAGAGCGCACGCAAAAGAACTGTATGATGATGGAAAATGTCAATTACGGTCGCGATGAGTTGATGGTACTGAATATGGTTCGCCAAGGTGTATTCGGTGAGTTATTGCATGGTGAAGCTGCATATATTCATGAGCTACGTTGGCAAATGAAGGAAATTGAGCACAAGACCGGCTCATGGCGTACACACTGGCATACTAAGCGAGATGGTAACCTATATCCAACTCATGGTTTAGGTCCAGTATCTCAGTACATGAATATTAACCGCGGTGACCGTTTTGATTACTTAACTTCTATGAGTTCTCCCGCCCTAGGTCGTGCAGCCTATGCAAAACGCGAATTTCCGGCAGATCATGAACGCAATCAACTACATTATATTGCGGGTGATATGAATACCACGATGATTAAGACCATCAAAGGACGCAGTATCATGGTACAACATGATACGACCACGCCTAGGCCTTATTCTCGTCACAATCTAATTCAAGGAACTAATGGGGTCTTTGCTGGTTTCCCTAATCGTATCGCGTTAGAGCAAGGTGGTACTAAGAGCTTCCATGAATGGGATTACGAAATGGATCCTTGGTATGAACAATACGACCATCCGCTTTGGACTAAAATGGGTGAAGAAGCGCAGCGCAATGGTGGTCATGGTGGTATGGACTTTTTAATGTTCTGGCGCATGATCTATTGCCTGCGTAATGGTGAGGCGCTAGATCAAGACGTATACGACGGTGCCGCTTGGTCGGTAATTTCTCCATTATCGGCTCAATCAGTCGCTAATCGCAGTGAATCATTGAGTATTCCAGACTTTACCCGTGGAGCGTGGAAAACCGCTAAGCCATTGGGTATAGTGACAGTATAAAAATACACATTTTATCATCGTCGAATTAAGCGCTACAGGCGCTTTTTTTATACTCGATTAATACGGCTTTTGGAGTGGCTATGATGCGCTATCGGTTCTTGCTATTCTTTATATTAATACTGAGTGGTTGTAGTAACTCGATTAATATCAGTAAGAAAAATACATTCATCAGCCATGCCGATGCTTACTTTAATACCTATGCTCAGCGGCAGAACTTTACCCAGTTTATCGAGTTCTATGCAGAAGATGCCGTGCTGGAAGATATGGTTTTTGGCCATAAGGCACAAGGTAAAGATCAAATTACGGCTTTTTTAAATTGGTCTGCTGGGAATTTTGCTGTGCTGGATGAACAACCCGTCTTAGTGGTAGAAGATAAGATAGTCGATACCACGGCTAGAACTGTGGTTGCTAGAGGCGTTTTTAATCGCTTTAATTATGCGTCACGCGAGTTAGGGCCTTGGCGATTTCTGATAGTGCTAAAGTTTGACGAAAAAGGTAAAATTATCTATCAGCAAGACTGGATTAACTATACCCCAAAATCGGATTTTACCGGTGGGGAAAATCTAAACCAGCAATATTAATAATCGGCTGCCATTTGTAAGGAGCGCCCATGCAAGTTTCTGTTGAAATAAGCAAGTACCCACTGCACCAAGACTATATCCCTTTTATTAAAGATTTTATTGATAGGCTGAATGAGCATGAAGGGATCAAGGTGATCACAAACACGATGTCAACTCAGGTCTTTGGTGAATTTGATTTAGTGACTTCAGTATTGAATCAAGAAATGAAACACTCATTTGAAGCTTACGGAAAATGTATTTTTGTTTGTAAGTTTATCTCAGGCGATTTATCTCCAGCTGATAGTGCCTGCGATTAATGGACTGGTTTACTGAAACCTTTGCAGGGTTCACAGCGATGTCGAGTTGGGAGTATATCGCTGTGGTGCTGGCTGTAGCTTATTTACTGCTGGCAATTCGAGAGAATATTTGGTGTTGGCCAGTGGCCTTTATTAATACCTTCATCTATACCGTGCTGTACTGGAACGGAGCACTAGTGATGGAATCACTGCTGCACTTTTACTATATGGTCATGGCCGTTGTTGGCTGGTGGATGTGGCGTCAGGGTGACAAAAACAAGCCCAGTGATATTGTTTCTTGGTCGTTATCAAAACATCTTTCAATCATTGTTATCACTTCAGTGGTTTCCGTTGTGCTCGGGTATTTCACCAAGCATTATATGGCAGCAGATCTCGCCTATTTAGATAGCTTTACCACGTGCTTTGCGGTGGTGACGACCTATTTAGTGGCTAAGAAAATTCTTGAAAACTGGTTATATTGGGTCGTGATTGATGCAGCCTCCATCTACCTTTATTACCTTAAAGGTTTCTATCCTACGCTGGTACTATTTATTTTCTACACCTTGATGGCGTGTTGGGGCTACAAGCGTTGGTACGAAGAATATGAAGCTAAGCAAGGAAAGACGCTTGCAGCACTCTGAGCTTGAAAAATTAAAAGTAAAGGTGGATACCGTATTCAAGGTTTCAGCTGAGCGATTAGAAAAGCTAACTAAGGGTGTGAGTAACAATAATTACCTGATGGTGAGTAAGGGCGAAAGCTACCTATTAAAATGCTATAGCCATGGTATTCCTACTGAGGCATTAAAGGCACAGAATGAGTTAGCACAGCAAGGCATTACTTCTAAAGTACTGCAGTACGACCTACGCACTCGTATGGCACTGTTCACCTTTATGCCAGAAGTGTGTGCTGAGCCAAAGTTAAATACTGCGTTGTTAGCACAAGTTATTCAGGTGCATAGCTTAGAGCTTGAAGTATACGAGGTGCTGGACTTAGTCGGTTATGTTCAGGCTATTGATGAGAAACTGCGTCACTTAGTTGACATCGAATGGCTTATCGAAAGCTTAGCTTCTTTACCCGTGGATCAAGCGTTTTGCCATAATGACTTAGTCATGAGCAATATTATTCAAAGCCCAGAGGGGATTCGGTTAATCGACTTTGAGTATGCTTGTCATAGTGACATATTTTTTGATTTAGCAGCGCTGGTGTGTAGTTTTAGCTGTGGTGTTGAAGCAGCACTTACGGTGGTTGAGTCTTATTTTTCTCTAAAGCGGCAAGCCATGCCTTCATACGCTCAAGCTAAACTGACGGTATTTTGCCAAATTTATTTGATTGTTAGTATTCAATGGTACGAGCAGCGCGGCGTAATGATAGAAGCCGAAAAGCTTAGGCAGTTACTGAAGCAGTGGATATTGTAGCTACAAGCTGAGCCAGTAGTATGTGATATTCCTTGATCACATTACTGGCCATCACTATTGGGTAGTTTAAATCCCACCCAGTCGCTGTGCTAGCTCTTTGTATTTTTCAACATCGGCTTTGTCAAAGATAGGTTCGCCATTGGCATCTGTGTCTTTGGCGACTAGCAAGTTTTCTCGTGCGAGGCGTCTTACGCGCTCAACCTTTACGTCAAGAAACTCTGCAACTTGCTCTGTTGTCATCGGTGTCATATTTGGGATCCTCAATGATGTATCGCGATATTTCTGAACGGGCAGCAATATCAGTCTATTTTATTATTTTCAAAGCATAGTTGAATAACTGGTTTTTTGCCCAAAGTACAGCTTTTTTTAAAAAATAGGTTACTAATTAGTCATATAGCAAACATTGTCTGGCAATTGTCTGCACTTAGCATTATTATGTTGGCGACGCTCTCGTGGTGAAATGGATATCACGTAGCCCTCCGGAGGCTGAGTTCTAGGTTCGATCCCTAGCGAGAGCGCCAATGATTACTCCTACTTACAACCAGCCTTTGCGTTTAAAGTACACGCCAATACCGCCAGTTAGTACCACCAACATAATAACAAAAAAGGCAAATGCGCCACCCCATTCAGTGCCAGGAATACCGCCAATATTCACCCCTAACAAGCCTGTTAAAAATCCAAGTGGTAAGAATAACGCTGCAACGACGGACATCACGTACATTCTTTGGTTTAACTGTTCATTTTGATGGTTGGTGATCGCATTTTGGATCACTTGTGCACGTTCAATCGCAGCCTCTAATTCTTCGATATATCGACTTAAGGCATTGCTCGCCTCTTCAATCATGTGTCGATGATCTTCATCTAGCCAAGCAATCTTTGCCAATAGCAGTTCGCTAATAGCAAGCTTTTGTGGCTTAAGATAGCGTTTTAAACCAATGGTTTGCCTTCTTAATGTTGAAAGTTGCTGATAGTTTGGCAGCTGCTCACTGCTTTCCATCGCGTCTTCAAATTCATCAAGCTGTTCTTCTATTTGCCAGATGATGTCTTGCATTCGCACAGAAAGTCGCATCACCAATGTAGACAGTAACTCACCGATACTTTTTGCGCCTTGACCCTTTTTAAGCGATGCCAACATATCTTGGGCAGACATAATATGGCGCTTACGACAGGTGATAAGTAGTTTATCGTTTGCAAAACAGCGAATAGAAACCATGTCTTCAGGGCTTTGCTTGGGATTAAGGTTCACGCCACGCAAGAACACTAGCAAACCTTCATCGCCATTAGCCGTTCTCGGACGAGTTTCATCTGCGGTTAGCGCTTCTCTTTCCCAGTCATCCAAAAACGTTTGTTGCTTCAGCCATTCGGTCGTTTCGTCGAAGCTGTAGTCAAAATGGAGCCAAAGTGGCTCCTTGTGAATTACGGATTTTACTTCACTCAGATCGCAAAGTAGCCTACCGCCACCTTGACCGTCGAGCACAAACGCATGGAGTAATCCAGTCATAGCTAATTCCTATTAAAAAGTTCGTCCCAAGACTGACATAGATAATTTAATTTTCAAATTCATTTAAAAATCTTGGCGATGAAATAAATTGTTTGAATACTCTATTTTACTTTAGCTCAGTATAGGGCTTTACCTTGAAAAATGTGTAAGTGGTGTTACTGTAAGTTAAGGTGCTTGGCTTAACAGAGCGTTTTTATCTTTAGGATAAATTTATTTTGTTTTTCAAGTGACTTGAATCAGCGTATAAGTCCGAACTCATTTTGTACGAGAGCATAATATGATCACAGTTGGTTGGAGAGAGTGGCTTTCCTTACCCGATTTAGGTATCGAAAAAATCAAAGCGAAAGTAGATACTGGAGCAAGAACATCATGTCTGCACGCCTTTAAGGTTGAGCCTTTCAAAACAGAACAAGATGAACTTTGGGTAAGGTTTTGGATCCATCCCAAACAAGACAATACCGACTATGAAGTCTGTAGTGAAGCAAAAGTAGTAGATGAGCGCGTTGTTACCGATTCGGGCGGTCATAAAGAACTACGTTATGTAATAGAAACAAATTTAACTATCGGCAATCAGGCTTGGCCAATTGAAATCACGCTAAGCGATAGAGAAACAATGAAATTTAGAATGTTACTGGGTCGTACGGCGATGCGAGGCCGCATCCTTGTTGATCCAGAACAGTCATATTTAAGTAATAAAACGGATAAATCATGAAAATTGGCATTCTTTCAAGGAATCAATCTTTATATTCAACACGTCGTTTAATTGAGGCGGCAGAGCAGCGTGGGCATGAAGTTGAGGTTATTGACGCGCTACGTTGTTATATGAATATCAATAGTAGTGAGCCTGAAATTCACTTTAAGGGTCAGCAGTTGAGCGGCTTTGATGCGATTGTCCCGCGAATTGGTGCCTCTGTGACGTTTTATGGTTGTGCGGTACTCAGACAGTTTGAAATGATGGGGGTGTACCCATTGAATGAGTCTGTTGCAATCACTCGCTCAAGAGATAAGTTGCGTTCATTACAGCTACTGTCAAGAAAAGGCGTAGGCATGCCAATCACAGGCTTTGCCAGTAAGCCTGATGACGTTAAAGACTTACTGGAAATGGTTGGCGGCACACCGGTTGTGATCAAGTTACTAGAAGGCACACAAGGTATTGGTGTGGTGTTAGCTGAGACTCGTAAAGCGGCGGAAAGCGTTATCGAAGCATTTATGGGCTTAAAAGCCAATATTATGGTGCAAGAGTATATTAAAGAAGCTGGTGGTGCGGACATTCGCTGTTTCGTTATCGGCGACCGTGTCATTGCCGCGATGAAGCGTCAAGCGCAAGAGGGCGAATTCCGTTCAAATCTGCATCGTGGTGGTTCTGCGACATTGGTAAAAATCACTCCGGAAGAGCGCCGCACTGCAATTGCTGCAGCAAAAGCCATGGGCCTAAATGTTGCCGGTGTAGATTTATTGCGTTCAGAGCGAGGTCCTTTGGTGATGGAAGTGAACTCATCTCCGGGCCTTGAGGGCATTGAAAAGGCAACAGGTAAAGACATTGCTAGCTTGATCATCTCCTTTATCGAGAAGAATGCAGCGGCGAAAAGGACTGCTACACGTGGCAAAGGTTAAAATCAACCAACCCTTTACGTTATTAGATACACGAGTGGGTGTTGCTGAAAGGCAGACTGTCCAGTTGGAAGTGGCCAAGCTCTACACTCACACACCAATGACCATTCCGATTGAAGTCGTTAATGGCGCAGAGGCCGGGCCGGTACTTTTGGTCTGTGCCGCAATTCATGGAGATGAATTAAATGGCGTTGAGGTCGTGCGCCAGCTATTAAGTAAAGTCGATGCGGCAACGCTACGTGGCACCTTGATAGCGGTGCCTATCGTAAATATCTTTGGCTTTATTCATAAGTCTCGCTATTTACCTGATAGACGAGATCTAAACCGCTGTTTTCCAGGTTCTGAGCAAGGCTCGTTAGGGGCTCGAATGGCATCTATGTTTTTCGATTTGGTGGTAAAAAAGTGCACCCATATTATCGATTTACATACTGGCGCGATTCATCGCTCTAATTTACCGCAGATCCGTGGTGACTTGTCCTGCGAAATGACCAAAGAAATGGCCATGGCGTTTGGTACGCCGGTTGCGATAGATGCGCGACTGCGTAATGGTTCGCTACGAAGTGAAGCGGCGGGATTGGACATTCCTGTTATCACTTATGAAGCGGGAGAAGCGTTGCGGTTTGACTCATTGGCCATTGCAGCTGGATTGCAAGGGGTTGAAAATGTCATGCGCAAACTCAGAATGTTGCGTGGACGTCGCAGGAAGCAACGTCATGACGCAGTTATCGCGGCTGCAACAAGTTGGGTGCGTGCAGACGTTGATGGTATTGTTCGAGCACAAGTTAACTTGGGGGAACGCGTATCAAAAGGTCAAATCTTGGCTTATATAGACAGTCCATTAGGTCAAAGCGAAGAAGCGATTATCGCACCTCGTAGTGGGATAGTGATTGGCCAACAAATGCTACCTTTGGTGAATGAAGGAGATGCAGTTTTTCACTTAGCTTACTTTGCACATGCTAATAGTATTGTTGAGCAACAGCTAGAAACCTTTATTGACGATATAGGCCCTATTTCTTAGGGCCTAATGTTCTTCTTGGTGTTGTAACCTGTTTAGGTTTAGTCGGTTCTTGACTAAGCACCATAACGGGTCGAGTAACAAACAAGTTATTAGGATATACGACCTTATGGCCGTCAACATGGCGCAGCACTACACTCATCAACCCCATCTCTACAATACAGCCTTCAACAAAGTTTGCACCGTCAACAATTCTTACCCAATTCCCAACGCGATAATCGTTTTGAATAAACATAAGTAAAAATGAAGTCAGATTGGAAAGTAATGACCAACCGGCAAACATGGCAACACCAAGCATCGCAAATAACGATGAACCAAGCACCAGTAAACCACGAAGTTCTATGCCCCAGAATACAAGCATAAAGCAGACGAATACAAAGGCAACAAGTACACGAACGAGTAAGTCGGCACGTTGTTTACGATGAGAGTCTATTTTTCCGCGTGTTACTTTTTCTAAGAGTTTGCAACATGCCTTCATTAATAGTGGGAAGGATAATAGCGCCACCAAAGTTACAATTAGCTTGTATTGACTGAGTGCGAAATCTAACAAATGCAAAATCGTATCCTAAGAAATTTTTTCTGCTTTATATCATGTTTATTGTTGTGCGACACCGTTAAAAGCGATTTTTTACCGTTAATAGCCACTGTACGCTATCGACGTTATCCGGGCCATTAATTGGTGCGGCTAAATCAATATGAACCATGATATCTGAATTGGCTCGGCTAGGTGCTAAACGCAAGCCAATACCGACATTTTTTAGGACTGATTCATCTGCTTCAATCGGCAGGTGAGAGTGGTACGCGCGCCCTACATCAAAAAAAGCTGCACCACCAATTTTGAATAAGCGCAGTAAGTCATATTCCCAGTAATAGCGTTTTTCGATATTGAGTAGCATACTGCGACTACCTTGCTGATATTTTATTGGGTATCCGCGAAGCCCGGTTTCGCCCCCTAACGTAATTTGATTATCAAAGGTCAGGTTATTCCCATAGGTATAGCTTGCGTTGATAAACCAAGACTCATACAAGCTGGTATTTAAATAGTATTGAAAGGTCGTTTTCGCTATTAGGTTTTCGGTTTTATCTGTGTCTTTGTTCCAGTTGCCACTGACATCAAAATAAAAACGCCACAAGCTGTGATCTGAGGTGTAGTGTGCCGTATTGGCAGAAAATGAATAGACAAGACGTTCAGTATCGTCACTCCAAGATTCGGCTGAATAGCCAAATAGAGCATTAATATTCCAACCTAAATTAAGATCCTCTGTACGATAAATCGAGTCGAAGTTGCGTACTTTTACATAGGAATCTTCAAACCACTGAGCTTGAACATAAGGGTAGGTGAGCGTTCTATCTTGTGCAATGGGTAAAGTGGTATCTGCTATCTCACGGAAGGTATGTTGCTCATGTCTAACGCCTGCGATGAGACGGCGAGTCCAACTGCCCGATAGCGCTTTTGAGTGTCCGAAGTAGACTTGCGTGACATCCGTGGATTGACTGAACTCTGAGATTGTTTCACCTTCAGAATATATGGGTTCTTCGCGTTTGTCGGAATAACTCGTAAAACCATAACTATATGGAGTATCGGTTGCAAAAAATGGATAGCTCACATCGATATAGTGGCGCTCACCATCGTCATTATCTGAATATTCTACGCGACCACGATATCTTGAGTTTAAAATATTAGGGTCATCATAGACAAACTGATAACCAGAGCGGTCGACCTCTTGTATGTGGGTAAAAGAAAGGCGCTTTCCCCAGCCAAATAAATTACTTTCTCTAAACCCAATTCGAGAAGTGTTTTCCCCACCACTACGACTAAAACTTAAATCGGGCAATAGTGTCCAAAGATCCCGCGTTACAACCGTAACTAAAATATCACCATCACAGTTTTCTACGGCATAGATACGTGCATCATATAGGTATGACTGATTGCGAAGGAGTCGTTCGGATTCACTGAGTTTTCTTGGGTTGTAAGCATCCCCTTCCTGAAATAGGAGCACGCTTTTTAATACTTCGGGCTTGGTTTGAATATGATAACGGTTGGCAAATCGGAATAGGGCATTGTCTTCTTCAGGTTTATCGGTATCGAAAACATTAAGTTGTTTTAGAGTGATAGCGACGACCTTTTTACCCTCTGCGGGCTCAGGATAGGCTTGTTTGCTGTCTAGCTGGCGTGAAAGGTTTTGGTCGCTTTGTGCTTCAACTCGGTTATTACCACAGCTATTAGCAAAATCAACAGCAGGCACTTTTTCAGCTTGCGCAGCTGCATTTAGGCTACACATTAGCACAATACTATTACACGAAATCCTCTTTACATTCATCACAGAGCCTTTAAGTCTAATATTCCTTTAGTATGGATTATATTGTTGCAGCTTGCTTTAGTTCTGCAACAAAAGTAATAATATTTATAGACTTAAAGAGCTTTATGTGGACTTAACGAGAAAGTTGTTGGCGTAGGAAAGGTAGGAGTTCTAAGGCATCAACGCCATCAGGAGCTATCCACACACTCTCACTGTAATGTTCAAAATTTAAATTAAAATTACAGCTTTTATATGAAAAACGCCACTGATGTCTATCCGCTCCAGCAGAGAATTCAATTAATTGAATCTCATCTTGATGTAAGAATATTTGCCCCCAAAGTTCAAATTCATCGTCTTGAGGTGTAATTTCACAGCTGACGATAATCACCTCGTGTGAATTATCCAAAGTGAGTGTAGTCATTATTCTCTTTCCAAATAATTGCGAATGAGCTGCATGAAAGGGGCACCGTACTTGTTGAGCTTAGTAAAACCGACACCAGATACTTGCAAAAACTCACTATCAGTTGTTGGCGTTCTTTGTGCCATTTCAGCCAACGTTCGGTCGTTAAATACAACATACGGTGGTACATCATCTTCATCTGCGAGCTGCTTTCTGAGTGCACGAAGCTTAGCAAATAGTTTCTTATCGTAATTAAACTGAGCCAGTTTATCTTGATAGACATGCTTTGCTACAAGTCTTGGTTCTGCGAGTTGTAGCACATATTCGCCGCGAAGTACGGCGCGGGCGGCTTCTGTTAATCTAAGCGTTGCGCCTTGAGTAATATCTTGACTCAATAAACCATGATGGATCAATTGACGTAAGATACTCAGCCAAAATTCATTGCTGTGCTCTTTCCCGATCCCATAGGTTGAGAGGGTATGGTGATTTTGTTCTCTGATCCTTGCGGTATTTGCCCCACGCAAAATATCCACAATGTAACTAATGCCAAAGCGTTGTTCTGCGCGGTATACGCACGATAACGCTTGTTGGGCAACTAATGTACCATCAAATTGTTTCGGTGGGTTAAGGCAAATATCACAGTTTCCGCATGCTTCACGTTGATATTCGCTGAAGTAATTGAGCAAAATTTGACGACGACAGGTTTGCGCTTCAGCGAAGCTCGACATCGCCTGAAACCGTTGTTCTTCAACCTTACGACGTTGCTCGTCTGGAATATCTTCAAAAAAGCGCCTAACGCGGGGAATATCCGCAGGATCAAAGTACATAACGGCTTCAGCTGCTAAGCTATCTCGCCCTGCACGGCCGGTTTCTTGATAATACGCTTCTACACTTTTAGGAATATCATAGTGAACCACAAATCGCACGTTGGGTTTATTGATCCCCATCCCAAAAGCAACGGTTGCAACTACGATTTGAATGTCATCTCGGGCGAAGCGGTTTTGTACAAACTGGCGCTGTTCATTATCTAGACCTGCGTGATAACCTGCAGCATTGAACCCAGCATCAATCAGCTTTTCGGCAATATCATCAACACGTTTACGGCTACCACAGTAGATTATGCCACTTTGCCCCTTTTGCTCTTTTAAATAGCGGATCAACTGCGACAGGGGTTTGAACTTTTCTTCGATGGTGTAACGAATATTGGGTCTGTCAAAGCTACCGGTATAGATAAATGGTGCTTGCATACCTAATTGCTGGACAATATCTTTTCGTGTCGCTAAATCGGCCGTTGCGGTTAATGCCATCATCGGAACGGACGGAAAATGTTGACGTAATTCTTTTAAACGAAAATAGTGCGGTCTAAAGTCATGTCCCCAATGAGATACACAATGGGCTTCATCAATGGCAAACAAACTGATGTTACAGTTGGATATGCGTTCAATAAAGTCTCGTTGTAAGGCCTTTTCTGGTGCAACGTACAGCAGCTTTAAACGGCCTTGGAAAAGCGCGTCATAGGTATCTCTTTGCTGCTCCCAAGCGACGCTGTTGTTGATATATTCAGCGGCTATGCCTTGTGCTTTTAACTGCGCGACCTGATCTTGCATTAATGAGATAAGTGGCGATATAACAATTGTCACGCCTGCAAATAATACTGCTGGGACTTGGTAACAGAGTGATTTACCGCCGCCGGTAGGCAGTAGTACAAGCGTATCCTGACCAGCTAAGCTAGACTGAATAATATCAAGCTGACCATCTCTAAACGTACTGTAGCCAAACACATCTTTCAGTACTGAATGAGGGTCGTTAATTGGGGTGCTTACGAGGGTATCCATCGGTGTCATTTTAGAGCTTTTTTTGAACCTTGTCTTTGCTTTTTATCTAATCTTAAGAGACTTGAATAAGTTTTGAGCACTTGTAGGCTTTAAACTTTGTGATTGTGAATTCATCGAACTTTCATCGCCGTGATTAGTAAAAATGAGTATAATGATTGACCTCTTAGTTGATCCCTCCAAAGGTTAAACGCCCGTGATTGAAGAACAAAAGAAAGGCCACTTACTCGCTGTACTCGCCTTTTTTATGTGGGGACTTGCACCCATCTATTTTAAGCAACTCGTCCATGTTGACGCGATTGAGATACTCATTCATCGCGTTGTGTGGTCTGTCTTTTTTATTGCACTAATTGTGCTGGCAAAGCAGCAATGGCCCAAAATTAAGGCCATATTGGCTAATCCTAAATTGCTGGCGATGTTGACACTCACTGCGTTGCTGTTGGGTTTTAACTGGGGTTTATTTATTTGGTCTGTGAATAACGGCTTTATGCTAGATGCGAGTTTGGGTTATTACATCAATCCATTACTTAACGTGCTATTGGGAATGTTATTCTTATCGGAAAGGTTGAGAACGGCGCAAAAGTTTGCTGTGTTATTAGCGATAGTGGGTGTGGTATTACAGTTAATCAGTTTTGGCTCATTCCCAGTCATTGCGTTTTCACTGGCAGGATCGTTTGCAATATATGGATTGTTGCGTAAGACCTTAGCGGTTGAGTCACTTCCTGGATTGCTGGTGGAAGCCCTTATTCTCACCCCAATTGCACTGGCTTATTGGTGGTGGGTTGAGCCCAGTGCCACAAGCAACCTTTGGAATAATGATTGGTACACCAACACGCTATTGATAAGTGCGGGTGTGGTGACAACTTTGCCTTTGTTATGCTTTACCGCAGCAGCAAAACGGATACCCTACACGACACTTGGCTTTTTTCAATATATCGGGCCGAGCTTAATGTTCATATTGGCGGTACTCTTTTATGGGGAAGCCTTTGATGCAGAACGAGCAATAACGTTTGCCTTTATTTGGGGAGCGCTGGTGATGTTTAGCTTTGATTCTTATCGAGATAAAAGAAAGCGCTTAGTGAACTAAGCGGTTTCTTCCCGAAGCTTTCGCCTGATATAAACGCTCATCGGCTTGTTTTATCAGGCTTTCTATGTCCGTAGTCACCTGAGCGGCAAGTCCCATTGAAACAGTAAACGAGATCTGCTGTTCAGTCAGTTCGTTACTACTTTGCTCTAAATATTCCCTGAAGCACTCCAGTCTTTCTTTGCAATGTTCAGCCACCGTATCTTTAAAATATATCGCAAACTCTTCGCCGCCTAATCGAGCGACTAAATCATTGGGAAAGTATTGAGCAAACGCTTGGCCAATTGATTCAAGCACTGCATCGCCGCCTTCATGACCATATTTGTCATTTACTTGCTTAAAATGATCGATATCTATCATAGCGATCAGCCCGTAGAGCTCCTTTTTATGTCTTGCTTTTAGGCTTTTCTTTACGGTATCGAAAAAGTAGCGTCGATTTGGCAAGCTGGTTAAATAGTCTGTATTTGCTTGTCGGCGTATCGTTTGAATATGTTCTAGCATATCGACGTTCTGGCTAAGGCGGCAGTAAAACTCTTCAGCGTTAAAGGGTTTTCTGAGGTAGTCATTAGCACCATTTTTCAAAAATCGTGTAGATAAATTTTCGGTTTCAACTCCAGATATACCAATTATCGCTTTATCATCATCAGTGTAGAGTCGCCTAATTTCGATACATAGCTCTTCGCCTCGCATATTTGGCATTTCATTGTCGGTAATGATCACTGAAATATCCGGGTTGTCTTTTAATACCGCGAGCGCTTCTATGCCATCACAGGCTTCTAGTACCTGATATTTATGGCGAGTGAGGAGTGCTGAGACATAGTGTCTCGACGAAATAGAGTCGTCCACAACCAGTACTCTGACATTTTCATTTCTTGGCAGGCGTTCTAATTGGCGACGTAAATAATGATAGGCTTGTTTATTTTCCTTGGTGATATAGTCGATGATGGGGTATTGCTCAACGATTGAGCGAGTCTGACTTTCAAGGTTACCAGTCATCACGATGGTAGGAATATCAGCTTTAACCGTGCAGGGAATAGCTTCTCCAAGCGGCGCATCTGGTAACACAAAGTCTACCACGGCACAAAAATAATCGTGCTGTGATAACAATGCTTTGGCTTCGGCCAAAGACTCTGCAATATCTACATGGTATCCCACAGTGGTCGCAATATGCTTTTGCACCTTCGCAATTGTGGGGGTGTCTTCAATGATTAAGATTTTCCGTAACACAACCTTCGCCAACCATTTCCTGTTTTACTAATTCTTAACCTAACTGCGCTTAATTGCAATGCTTGTGCTAATAAACAAGTAATGACTAAGAACAAAATACGAGACAGATAGAGGCTGATGAGGTAATCGAGATTGAAATGGGATTGATAATAGAAGTGCTTAGACGCCAACGACAGAAATAAAGCCACTCTGTTGGCGTCTAAGCTTGATAGGATTTAGACGATTTTGCTTATAGCTCGTCGTCAATATCTACCGGGATCACCACGCTACCGTCGTTTTGAACTTTAGAGCGTCCAAATAGCGTGTGAAACTTTGTCTTACACGTAGTATGCTTCAAATATTTGGTCCAAGCTTTTTCTACAGCGTTAGTTGGGGGGATTAACCCTTCCATCACCTGAACAAACTGAGATTGGAAACTGTTTTGAGGTTCTTCCGCTTTGCTGTATAAGCTTCTTAATGTGGCACCACAGCGTTCAAGAATTTCGGCTTCTTGTAGCGTGAAGTGACCACTGCGTCCGAATCCTCTAGGGAAGTTGGCGTCATCATAAAAGGCTCTGGGGCTTGCAAATGCATTTTTCAAAGTCGCTAAATTATGATCCATAACTGAGTCCTCTAAGATTATCTGGCTGGAGTATGGACCAAGTTTTATAATTTTTTAAACGAGTAATTTTTATCGTCAGGAAGAAAAATGGACATAGATCTATTAAAAACTTTTGTCGAAGTTGTCAAAACCCGTCACTTCGGTCGAGCGGCAGAAAATTTATACATCACTCAGTCAGCTGTAAGTTTTAGGATCCGCCAGCTTGAGCAAAGTTTAGGGGTGAATCTTTTTATTCGCCAGCGTAACAATATTCAGTTAACTGCGCCAGGTGAAAGGTTGTTACCACACGCTAAAATGATCTTAACTGGGATGCAGCGCGCCAAAGTCGATGTTGCATTGGCAAACAATATGCACAAGCAATTGTCATTGAGCGGCACGGCTAATATTTGGGACGCATTTTTACAATTCGGGATTAACCATATTGTATCCGCTATGCCCGGAGTATCGCTTGTTGCTGAAGTGAAAGCACAGCAAGAAAGCACGCGACTATTATTAGAGAGAACATTGGATCTCGCTGTTCTGTTCGATCCGCCAAAAGTGGATGAACTGGTTGTTAAGCCGATCAGCGATCTTGCTATTATTCCTGTAAGCACTTTTGATAACGCAACAAAGGAAGACTTTTTTGACAACCAGTATGTTTATGTTGATTGGGGAACTGCTTTTTCTCTATGGCATGCAAAACAGTTCACTGGCGCAACCCCTCCTTATTTTAGAACCAGCACCGGCAGAATAGCGCTTGATCTTATTCTTCAGTGTGGTGGCTCTGCATTTGTGCCAGAAGCGTTAGCGTTAGAGTCCATTGAGGCTGGAAGGTTGACTCAAGTTGATGAAGTAGAAAGTAACTCAAGAGAGATATTTGTGGCATACCACAAAGACAACGACCAATTAGAGCAAATAGAAACCATCGTAAATTTACTGGGGGCGGTGAAGTAATTCTTATAATGAATCTTTTGTGACGTATTTCTTAAGGTTGGGTGTCATTTTATTTTCAGAAATATTTTATGTGTAATATTTTTGTCATTTACCAGTGTCAAACTGCGCGTGTTTTGAAAATACGTGTTGCGATATTGAGGAAATACACATGAAACTAACTAAGACTGCTTTAGCGCTATCATTACTAAGTGCATTCACTTTTCAAGCAAACGCTGAAGTTGATGTTTATGGTAAAGCGAATGTATCGGTACAATCTTCTGACGATGGTGCTGGCTCGGTTACTGAAATTAAAAGTAACGCCTCTCGCTTTGGTTTCAAAGGTTCTGAGAAATTAGACTCTGGTTTAGAAGTTATTTATAAGCTTGAGTTCCAAGTAGATGTCTCTGACGCTGATTCAAAAGGTGATAAAGACAATATTACTGCACGTAATCAGTATGTGGGTTTAAAAGGTAACTTCGGTGAAGTTGTTATCGGCCGTAATGACACTGCATTAAAACAGTCTCAAGGTAAGTTAGACCAGTTCAACGACCTTGAGGGTGACATTAAGGTACTCTTTAAAGGCGAAAACCGTTTAGGTGATTCAATTTCCTACAAGTCGCCAAGCTTTAATGGCTTTAGAGTACTAGGAAGCTTTATTGCTGAAGACAGCGAAGAAGGTGAAAACGGTTTCTCTACTGCGCTAACATACGGCGATGCTGGATTGAAAGAGTCAGCTGTCTATGCAGCGATTGCGGCAGATAGCGAAGTAAATGGCTATGACACGGTTCGTTTCACTGTTCAAGGTAAAGTAGCTGACTTCAAACTTGGTGCAATGTACCAGACACAAGAAAAGGTGGATGGAAGTGCAGAGGCCGATGGGTACTTACTAAATGCAGCGTACAAATTGGGCAATGCAACCTTGAAAGCACAGTATCAAGTTATTGACTTCGATGCCGGTGACAAAGTAGATGGTGTTTCTGTCGGTGTTGATTACAAGCTTGCTAAAAACGCGAAGGTTTATGGTTTCTACTCAACATTTGATGCAGACAACCAAGTAGAAAAGGATTATCTAGGCTTAGGTATCGAGTATAAGTTTTAATTTATAGACTCTATCCAAGCTTAAATGTAGTAAAACACCCGCCTAATGCGGGTGTTTTTGTTTGTTTTATATCCGGATTGTTTTCTTTTTGCTCGAACAAACGTTTTTTCGCAATTTTCTTTAAAAAAGGGTTGCACTAAAATCGGATCGCCCTATAATGCGACCCCACTGACACGGGGCGCTACGCTGAAAAGCAAAGCAGCAACGAGTTAGCGTCAAGTAAAACTTAAGTTCGAAACTTCTTCTCAAGAAATTCAAAATTAAGTGTTGACAAAAAGTTGGGAATGCTTAGAGTGCACATCCCTCGAAACGGCGAAATGTTTCGAAACGTTCTTTAAAAATATGAAGCAATCATCTGTGTGGGCACTCGTACAGATTGAGTTCTAACAGCAGATTCTAGTTCGCTAGATGACGCAAACAAATTTAGAGTCTCAATTGTAACTGAGTGACTATATAGTCAATTCGTTTTGATTTTACTTTTTTGAAAAGTAGAAACAAACAATCAGAATTCATTGAGCACGAAACTTAGGTTTCGAAAAAACTTTTAATTGAAGAGTTTGATCATGGCTCAGATTGAACGCTGGCGGCAGGCCTAACACATGCAAGTCGAGCGGTAACATTTCTAGCTTGCTAGAAGATGACGAGCGGCGGAC
>NZ_QOKX01000009.1:0-192390 GCF_013319255.1 Pseudoalteromonas sp. JC28
TGATGACATGTCTACCAGTTGGCACTACGACCTACTGCTTCCAGACGCCGCCATCGAAGGCATGCAAGCCACGGTAAAGCGCCTAGACGAGGTCACCCCAAAAATCGACCAGCATATGCAACAAGCCGCCCAAGAAATCGGACAGCGAGTTAATAAAGCACTGGATGAATATCAAGGCCAACCACCAATTCGAGGCGTTACCGACAAGCCCACCAAAGCCAAAGCTGATGAATTGGAGCCGCCAAAAGGGAATGAGCTGCCGGGGGCTAAGTCCGAGTTTAAAGGGCAATACAAAGGAAGTGAGCTACTATTAAAAAATATTTCAACTATAAATATCAACTACACTAAGCGGGATAGGGCTGAATATGCTGATTTACGTAAAGCATTCAATAATGGTATACGGAAAGACTTTTTAAAAAGCTTATCTAACAGGCCAGAATTAATTAAACAACTGAATAAGCTTGGAGTGAATGAGAGAGAAGTGGCAAAGCTCGCAGATGGCAAAGTTCCAAAAGGTTGGCAGGTTCATCATAAAATCCCATTGGATGATGGTGGAACTAATAGTTTCAATAATTTAGTTCTCATACGAAATAGCCCCGAACACTCAGTATTTACAACTTACCAAAAAAAAATGACGTCAAAAATGACGCACTATGAAACAATAAACGTCGATTGGCCAATTCCCGAAGGCTTGGTTTATCCTAAGTGAGATGATGATGAGCGTACTAATCAATTTGATCGAACAGAAAAACAAAATAGAAGAATCGCAATACCAAGAAGGTTTTTTACTTCCTCCTGCAACTGAGAAACAACTTATAAAGCTGCAAGAAAACTCATTAAGATTTTTTAAGGGGAAAATATCAGACCAGTTTATAGAATTATTAAAAATTTCAAATGGTTTTTCTGTAAATGGTTTAAACGTGTATGGTGCAAACACCATCGAAAGTCCAATTTATCTACCAGGTATAATTGAAGCCAATGAATCATTTTATGAAGAGTGCTCCCTGAAGCAATTTATTGCATATGCTGATGAAAACATGAGTCGTGTAGTTTTCAATTTGAACACCCGACTCTATGCTGTCATAGATAGAGTTACTTGGGAAATAATTGATGAGTATGAAACGTTTGAAGAAGCGTTACTTGCATTAATTGAGGAGAGTTGTGTGTTTGAATAATGCATACCTGTACCAGCTCAGGATTACATGAAATGTTACCCGCTTTCAATCGGTGACTGCCACTCTACGTGTTAAGCGGGTAAATTGAGAAGCCCTGTAGTGCTTCTTATCAATGCCCTAGTTGATCGAGTAAGTCCATTACTTCAACGCTGGCATGTTCCATTTGGTTAAGCTGTTTTACTGCGCCTTGAGAATCACCTGCTTTAAACTTTTTCATTGCTTCTACACCAGCTCTATGGACTTCTTTATGCGGAGCTTCTAGGCGTTTAAACGCATTGTGACCACCAAACTTTTGGGCGCCATCGCCACCAAACCACTTACCTAAGCGGCACATCGTATGATCGGCAAAGTCGCTGATATTTTTATGGCTATTGCCAATAATAACGTTGTATACGTCTCCTTTCCAAACGACATGATCGAGCTTTACGGTCTGGATAAAAGTTTGGGTGGTAGAAACCAAAATGGTGTCTTTCATTGAATCACAACAACTTACTATCCCTTCGTATTCATCGTTTAAGTGTCCAATACTGTCAGATAGCGTGATATTAGACGCTTGAATTTCTTCTACAGCACTCACGGTTGTGTGAGTTGTATCGATGATTTTTTTGACTAAATCGGAGACTTCGTTAGCGGATTCATTGGTATTGGTTGCCAGCGCGCGTACCTCATCGGCGACAACCGAAAAGCCACGGCCAGCTTCACCCGCTCGGGCTGCTTCAATAGCAGCATTAAGCGCTAGCAGATTCGTTTGATCTGAAATTTTTGAAATCGTCGTAACAAAGGTATTAATGCTATCTGCCATCTGCGATAGGCCAGAAATATTGGTGGTCATTCTGTCCATATTACCGCCGAGCTGCTCCATTCCCGTGAGTATTTTACGCAATGCGGTTTCAGATTTAGAAAAGGCGGAGTTTACTTGCTCAATTGAATGGCTTTCTTCTTCAATACTCATAAAGCTCGCAAGAACGGTTTCGCGGATCCCTTGCACTTGGTTTAACCCAGTCAATGCACACTGCAGTAGTTGATTGTCAGTATTATCATTGAGCGCAGCTTGTGAGCTTACAACTTCTTGTTTTAATGACTCATTTTCAGCAACTAATTGCGCATTCGCATGTTTTAAACTGGCAATCTCTTGTTGCGCGGCTAATAAGGCTTGTTGGGTTTCATTGTTTGTAAATAGTTTTGCAAACACGTTATTTTCCCTTGTAACTTGATATTAACGCAAGCTTAGCAATCATTGGAGAATAGTGCTACTTCTTTAGCTTTTAAAAAAGCTATAAATTTAGAGAAGTTAGCGTAGAATTGTGATTGGATTTTGGTGCGCTGAGCGTCATTGAAATTTAACCAATAAAACAGTGCTATAGTGTTATCCTCGAGCACTAGATCTGAGTGATTTACCGCGTTTATCGCCATACATATGCTCATCGGCTTCGTGGATGATGAGATCAGCTTGTTTAGCTGGGTCAACTTTGACCATTCCAATACTGACGTTAATTTTGTAATCATGTAATCCCTTTAATAATGCCGCTCTTACTTCGTCTGTATCTGGAAGCACAGCATTAATATAGGCAATAAATTCGTCACCCCCGATACGAAAGCTGTAATCTAAGCCAAAGTAATCTTTCATATTCTGCGTAAACTTAATCAAAACCTCGTCGCCAATATGATGGCCATAGTTGTCATTCACTTGCTTAAAATTATCTAAATCGAGGTAGAGTAGCCATTGATCATCAAAGCGGTGTGTTTGCAAGCCTTCAAAACATGCGCGACGACTACCCACGCCTGTCATCGCATCATGGTCAGCTTCATACCGCATCCGCTCTTCTAACAATCTTCTTCTCTCTACTTCTTTTTTTAGCTCTGTAATGCTGGCTCTTTTATTGGTGATCATGCAGTAAAAACCAAAGCTGATGAGTAAAAAGCCGATATTTTTCAAAGAAGTGTCAAAGTTAAGTAAGGGAATGGAAAAACCGTCGGTGAAATTATCAATAATATCAAGGAGTAGGCCCGCACAATACACAAGTAGGGCAATGCGTAAGAACGAATTTGCGATTTCTCTGGTGATCAAATTGAACAAAGTGAAAGAAATGCCGAACCAGAACAACTCTTCGTAGCTCTCGTATTCGTAGTGACCAATATAGTACATGTAGCCACCAAAAAAGATGATGGCTATCCATATTACTAAGGGGGGTAACGCGCGTTTGATCAAAATACTTTGGCTTCTGGTGCTTCAGTTATCTTTAGTTATAGTTAATTGAGCTTCAGAAGCAAGCCACTTATGCGCTTAACTCAAGTGCTTGAGCAATCATAAATAGATGACTAACAAAAACGAGAGAAGTCAGCACCGTTCGCATTTTTTGATAGTCTTTATGATAGTCACTCCAGCGGGATGAACTGCGCTCTATAAAATATACGAGCCAATATGCGATAGCGAGATAGAGAAGCAACCATTGTGGTGCTGCAATACTAAGTAGGGGGTAAGGGATCACGACAATCACGGCCAGTATCGCTTGTTTGTAGGTTTGCTCTCCTGCACGCCATAAACTTCCGGCCATAAAAGCTAGAATCCCCAGACTGTAAAACTGAAAAGCATGAAGCACGTCACTCGATGCACCTGTCATTAGCGTCCACGCGATACAAGCCAAAAAGGGAATAAAGCCAAAGTAACCAAGTTGAATATGATTGAAGTACGGGTGCATAGTCACGCTCTGCTGTAGTTAATTGCTGGGATCATACCGTAATTATCTTATTTTTATACTCTTATGCTGAATTAGTTGATCACTTATAAGAGAGCTATCAGTTTTTCCGATTACAGTGATTCAAACAATCCATTTTATTTAATCAGCACTTCCCCTTATCTTTGTACTCAAGCCAAGGCGAACAGTAATCGCCAACATTATTTAAACTAAACAACAGTGAGGAAAGCGATGAGCACTTCATTAATCAATACTAAAATTCAACCATTCAACGCAACTGCATACCATGGTGGCGACTTCGTAGAAGTTTCTGAGCAAGACCTACTAGGTAAATGGTCAATCGTATTCTTTTACCCTGCGGATTTCACATTTGTATGTCCAACGGAGCTTGGTGACTTAGCTGACTACTACGCACAGCTACAAGAAATGGGTGTAGAAGTTTACTCTGTATCGACAGACACGCACTTCACGCATAAAGCATGGCACGATGCGTCAGACACTATTAAGAAAATTCAATTCCCAATGATTGGTGACCCGACAGGCCGTATTACTCGTAACTTCGGTGTAATGATCGAGGAAGAAGGTCTTGCACTTCGCGGTACTTTTGTTATCAACCCAGAGGGCGAAATCAAAGTTATCGAAACGCATGACCTAGGTATTGGTCGCAGTGCTAAAGAGCTAGTACGTAAAGTACAAGCTGCTCAATACATCGCATCTCACGATGGTGAAGTCTGTCCAGCTTCTTGGCAGCCAGGTGAAGAAACACTAGCGCCTTCACTAGACCTAGTTGGCAAAATCTAATTTGTCAGGGGAGTGCAGCATGCACTCCCATCTCAACCATCTAGATGAATCAAATTCATCGTTTTTGCGAATTTTTACTGTAGTTTCTGCAGAGGGTTACCTTATATGTTAGACAACCAAATTAAAACTCAACTACAAAGCCATTTTAGCTCTCTACAACGTCCGATTGAACTCGTCATTACCGTTGATGACAGTAAAAAATCGCAAGAGCTAAAAGGGTTAGCACAAGACTTAGCGTCATTGAGCGACAAAATTACTTTATCTGAATCAATTGAAGGTGAACGTATCCCACAAATGGTGGTGCGTGGTGTTGAAGCAAAGAGCGAAATTACGTTTGCTGGTGTTCCTATGGGACATGAGTTTACCAGTTTGGTACTTGCATTATTGCATTCAGGCGGTCATGCAACTAAAGCATCGGCAGACGATCTCGAACTGATCACAAATATAGATAACGCATTGAACTTTGAGGTTTACATCTCACTGAGTTGCCAAACTTGTCCGCAAGTAGTGCAGGCTTTGAATCTCATGGCGGCTGTTAACCCAAATATTACCACCACCATGATTGATGGTGCTTTGTTCCAAGAAGAAGTGGAGTCACGCAACATCATGGCCGTGCCAACCGTGTACTTAAATGGTGAGCAATTTAGCCAAGGCGCAGTGAGCTTAAGCGATATTTTATTAAAACTTGATAGTAAAGCTGGTGAAAAACAAGCGGCCTTACTTAACGAGAAAGACGTGTTTGATGTGCTCGTTGTAGGTGGCGGCCCTGCTGGTGCTTCAGCTGCAATCTATGCTGCTCGTAAAGGGTTAAATACAGGGGTAGTTGCGGAGCGTTTTGGCGGCCAAGTTGCCGATACTTTGGGTATTGAGAACTTTATTTCAGTGCAAAAAACTGAAGGCCCTAAGCTGGTTGCACAGTTAGAAGAGCATGTTAACCAGTATGGCGTTGATGTGATGAAGAACCAGCGTGCAGCGGCAATTAACAAAGGCGAAACCATTGATATCACGCTTGAAAGCGGTGCGGTATTAAGGGCCAAATCTTTAGTATTGGCTACAGGTGCACGATGGAGAAGCATGAATGTACCCGGCGAAACCGAGTACAAGGGTAGAGGCGTAGCATATTGTCCACATTGCGATGGTCCGTTATTTAAGGGGAAACCTGTCGCGGTTATTGGTGGCGGTAACTCGGGTATTGAAGCAGCTATCGACTTGGCAAATATTGTTGAACACGTCACGGTATTAGAATTTGCCGATACGCTTAGAGCTGACGAAGTGCTGATCAAAAAGGCGAAAAGTCTTGCTAACGTTACCATTATTAAAAACGCACAAACCACTGAAGTAGTTGGAGATGGTAGTAAAGTAACGGGTCTTAATTACATAGACAGAGTCAGCGGTGACGCTCATTCGTTGGCACTGGCTGGCATTTTTGTACAAATTGGGCTTGTACCAAATACTGAATGGTTAAAGTCGAGTGAAGTTGCTCTTAGCCGCTTTGGTGAAATCGAAATTGACAGCAAAGGTGCGACAAGTTTAGCTGGCGTTTACGCCGCAGGCGATGCAACCACCACACCGTTTAAGCAAATTATCATTGCGATGGGTGGTGGGGCGACAGCAAGCTTAGGCGCTTTTGATTACCTAATTCGGCTAGGACAAGACGACGAGCAAGCTGCTTAACTTATCGCATTACTGGAAAGAATCATTGCAACAATACACCCATGCAATGCTCCCAAGCCACACTCTAGCAGTGTGGCTTTTTTTGCTTAGATTTCGAAGATTCATCGCTGCGTAAAGCAGCTCCTACTCCAAAGTGTAGAGTGCCCTGTGGGAGGAGGCTTACCCGCCGAGCAGTTACTAGCTTAGCTAATAGGATTTTGGTTGAATAAGAAACACAAGATCGCTGCGTAAAGCAGCTCCTACTCTAACGTGTAGAGTGCCCTGTGGGAGACGGTTTACCCGGCGAGAGGTTACTAGCCTAGCAGAGTGACTTATCTTCCACACAAGATCGCTGTGTAAAACAGTTCCTTCAGTCCTACTCGCTACCAACGCGTTGTAATGGCGCTGCCGATATAAACTGCTCAAAATGTTCACACCAAATAATAGCACTCTGAAACTGGGCCAGATCGACTTGGCGATATTTACGCTGCACGAATTGTGAAAATTGGTTAATGTTGGCAATTTCCACCATGGTGTGCTTTTGCGCTTTAAAGTCGGCTTCTGTCTCAATAAATGTTTTGGCGAGGTAAAGCCGATAATCAGGCCCTGGGGCTATTTCACCCACAAATGCAATATGATTATCCGTAAAATAAATTTCACCAGTGGCGTAGTGTAATGCGTCTGAATCTTTAAGCTCCTTCTTGAATTGGCCTTTGTATGTTGCGGCTTTACTGATCGCCAGTATTTCTGTGTGGCTAGCCGCCGGAGGTTGCGTCATTATAGGTAGAGTGTACACACCCATAATAAACCCTGTGATAAACACCACAATGAGCAATAGTAACGTAAATAGCGTCCGCAAAATCATTTCCAAGTGAGCAGCAAAGTCAAAGTATAGCCAAATTATAAGGCTCTAGTAGAAAAATTGACTGCTTAAAAAGGGTTAATTTTTTTGATAAGAATAAAGTGTTTTTATTAAATGTAATCTAGTACCCAATGTAGATAAAACTTTACACATAGTAGCTCCTTCTGATTGTTAATTATTAGGGAATAGAGTATTTCAATTGTTTTGGTTATTGTAATAGTCAAAGTAAACAGGTGTTTAGGCCAAAATTATGGTGTAAAGGTATTTTTAACTTAACCATAAAGTACTGAATGTAATTAATAATCTCAGCTATTGTTATTGATTTTTGCTTGGGTAAAATGCCTCGAATTCGAGTTGATTCTTACAATAAAATTAACTTGGATACTTTTCTATTACAAAAAATGAAGGCGAGCATGCCATGGACGTGCAAGAACTTATCAGTTGTTAAAAAATGACAGCGTTGTTTTTTACTGTCGAAACACAGTAGCGCGAACAAGATAAGTTGTGTTTATCAACGTGCGAAACCTAGGTGCACAGAACAAGGTTGAATTTCGTGTGGCAAGCATCGATAGACTCTCGCTCATTCTAATCTTAATCGAAGTGGCGGCGGCTACTTCTCTAAAACGAGTAGAAGAAAATGAAAAACTCAATGTTAACAGTCAGTATTGGCATGGCACTTGGTATGGCAGCATCGAACGCATTTGCACATGGTTATATGGATAGTCCAAAGGCAAGACAAGCAATTTGTGAAGAACAGGGGGGATTTTGGTGGCCAAAAGATGGAAGCAATATCCCGAACGCGGCATGTCGAGCAGCTTACCTAGCGTCTGAACATGTGCAGTTTGTTCAAAAGCATGAGTTTGCAGCGAATGTTCCCGATTATTTTAATTTGCAAGCTGTACAGGCTGCTGTTCCTGACGGACAACTTTGTGCGGGTGGCGATAGAAATAAAGCGGGCATGAATATCGCGTCGAGTGAGTGGCAAAGGACCGCGATAACGCCAAATGCTCAAAACCAAATTAAAGTGAGATTTCGTGCAACAACGCCTCACAACCCTAGCTTTTGGCAGTTTTATCTCACCAAACCGGAGGCGGATATTCAGTCAACGCCCCTAGCGTGGCAAGATTTAGAGCTAGTGCAAGAGTATGGCAATGTTGACTTCTTCGTTGCGCCAGATGGTAAACGCTATTATGAAATGCAGGTCGCGGTGCCGAGTAAATTTAGCGGAGATGCTATCTTGTATACGCGTTGGCAGCGTGATGATGTTGTAGGTGAAGGCTTTTACAATTGTAGCGACGTCACTATAGTGCGTGATACTACACCGACTGAGCCGGTAAGTTGGACGCCTGCTGGATTTTTAATTAAACCTGGCCAACAAGCCAATGTAGGCGATACGGTATGGCTACGTGTGTTTGATGGTGATGGCCAAGAATTGGTACAAGAAAAACTGTCGATAACACAAAGCAACATCACTCATTGGACTGCGCAATTTGCTAGCACACTAAATAATAATCATGCGAATACGCTGCAAATTGGCGTACAACAAAGTGACGGCAATATTGTATTTGATGCTGCGCAACTCGCTGCTAATCAGCTGTTTGTAAGTTTTCCCCAGTACACTTTTAACCTTTCAATTCTAGCTAAGCCACAAAACCGCGCCCCTGTGGTTCATACCCCTGCCGATATCACGCTAAAAGAAGTCTCAAGCACATCACTTCATGTTCATGCGTTTGATGATGACAAAGATCCGCTTACCTTTGCATGGCAGATCCCATCGCCACTGAGCTACAGCGGTAGCGGTGCAACTATCACGTTGACTGCGCCTGAGGTCCAGCAAAATACCGACTATCAAGGGCAAGTCACCGTTTCTGATGGCACATTTGAGAAAACTGTTAGCTTTACCATCACAGTGACTAACCAAACCGCACCACCAAGTGGTGACACATGGCGTGCCGATCAAGTTTATACCGCTGGCGATACCGCAGTGTATCAGGGCAAAAGCTATCGCGCTAAATGGTGGGTAAAAGGCCAAAAGCCCGATCAAAGTGATGCGTGGGAGCTGGTAGATAAGTCCGATGGCAGTAACTCATGGAGTGCTAATAAGGCATACACTGGCGGCGACAAAGTGAGTTATCTAGGCGTTGAATATCAGGCGCGCTGGTGGACGCGCGGTCAGCAACCTGGCACTGACTCAGTGTGGCGTAAGCTTTAATGTAAAGCACTTCTAACAAAGCACTGGCAGATATCGCTGCCAGTGAGATCAAGTTTTCAATGAGTTACATCATCTAACACTGAGCAAAATGTTACATCAGCTGTTGTGGTTTGATTTCAATATTAGCACTATCAGAGCTTACCCATACTTCGCCATCTTGAATGGTAATAGTGAGCTTGATACTACGATCTGCTAACTGAGCTAAAGCCTGAGTCGCACTATAATCCAAGCTGAAAATACTCAGGTTTTTAAAGTCGTATAATTTCGGCTGATGTTTTTGCCACCAAATAGCTTGATTATTTTCACCATAGGTATAGAGGACCACTTGCTTTGATTTATTGCACGCTTTTTTAAGGCGTTTTTCATCAGGCAGTCCTAGTTCAATCCAAAGCTCAATCTCTTCGCTGTAATTCTTAACCCATAGCTCAGGTTCATCGTCAGCGCACAAGCCTTTAGTAAACTCTAGTCCCTCACAGGCATTGAGTGCATAAGCGAGTAACCTGATCATTAACCGTTGTTCGTTTTCAGAGGGGTGCTGAGCCAGTGTTAAATTAACATCTTGATAAACATGCCTGTCCATATCGCTAAGTGATAGTTGGGCTTTAATAATAGTAGATTTGAGCGCCATAAATTTGCTTAAAAAATTTTTGCGCTAGTATAGCGGATTGAGATAAAAATTTGCAGAATGTTATTGTGGAAATGAAACACAGCCACGCAAAGAGACTGTGTTTATTTGAATTGCTTAACGCCCTAGCAGCTAATTGCAGTTATTTGAGATATCCAAATATTGGGCAAAGACTCTTTTAGTTTGCTTACTTGAGCACAGTCGATATTTGGGTTTCCATACATACTTAAATACTTCAGATTGGTCAAATTGAATAGCGGCGACAGATCTGAAATGTTGGTATAGTTCAACTCTAAGCGGGTAAGTTCGGTGTAATCTTTAAGTGAACCATAGTTTGTCAGCTTGGTATTATCCAAGTCCAAATAAGTTAAGGTAGTAGGCAAGCCAAAAAGCGCGAAGTCATATACGGTTTGGCTATTTGTATTTAACTCAAAGGAGGTCAATGATTGAGGAAGTGTAGCTTTAGCCGTTAGTTCACCCGTGAGGCTATAGATATCTAGACTCTGTAAGGTGTGGAGCTGAGCTAAACTAGGATCACGTAACAACGAACTGTCAACTGAGCCACTTAGTGTTAAAGCCTTAATTGCTTCAAACTGTGTAATTCCATTTAATGATTCAATTGCTGAGCCATCGCAAGAGAGTGAGGTATTACGGACAGCATCTTGATACCTCTGATCTACAATACACTGTTTAAGTGCCGCATCTGTAATTAAGCTCAAATCGACCGGCTTCATAATACAGTTAGAGTTAGAAAGATTTGTTGTTACACCATCGAGAGATTTTAATAGCTCCTGATCATTACAATAAATTGCACTACTTTTTATTTCAAGTCTTTCCAGAGTGTTTAAACTGGCAAGCATGTCAGCTCTAAAAAACTCGGAAAAGTTGCCTAATGTTAATGACTTAAGTTTAGGCAATGATGCTACCTCTGAGATATCAGTCGCCTGAGAATAGTCAATAAAGAGAGTTTCTAAGTTTTCAAATTGAGATACATGGGTGATATCTTCTAGTTCTGTAAAGCCGCCGAGCTTTAACGATTTCAGGCTCGAGTTTATACCTAAAGAGTCAAGAGTTGTGATTTTTGTTTCATTACTATAATGGTATTCTTTTAATAACTCAGCTGATTCGAGCGCAGGAAAGTTAGCCAAGTCGACCATGTTTGAATATCGGTTACTTTTTACGTTTAATGTCTTTAAGTTCGGTAACGTTGCCTCATTTGAAGCCTCAAATAAACTAACTTCTAGGTTAAGTGTTTCTAATGCTTGCATTTTACTTAACGTATCTAGTGCAAAGTTTGAGTAATCGCTGTAGACGGTGAGGTTGCGCATATTTTCAAGCTCAGATAATGCGCTAAAATCCGCGCTACTATCCAATTCATGAATGTACAATTCGGTTAGGCTTGGTGTGAAACTTAGCCAGCCTAGATCATTAACGCTGCGTAACTGATCGAGCTTCAATGATGTTAACTTCTGCATCGCTTGTAAAAAGCTAAGAGAAGAAAGGTTTAACCTCTCCAAAGACAAGGATTGAAGTTCCGTAAAAGTTGATAGCTCGCCGGCGTTATCAACGCTTAAATTGTTCAATGACAAAGAGGTCAGCTTCGTATTACCACTGATATCCGCGATATCAAACTCAGCATCACTATAATAACGACTAAGGCTTAGTTTTTCCAACTCACTAAACTTTTCTAAGAATGAGAAATCTTCAATCTGCGTTCTGTTGAGTACGAGTGTTGTCAGATTTGTTTTAGTTTCTATTGCCGTTGAGTCAGCGGCTTCAATATTATCAAGTGTTAATGCTGTGAGGTTAGGTATAGAGTTTAAAAATGACAGTGAGTCCAGATCGTATATATATGTCAAAGATAAACTTTGCAAGTTACTAAAGCGTTTTAGAGTATTTTTATCATCGATGTTTAGAGTACGTAAAGCCAAACGAGTGAGCTTATCACTTGGAAGTTGACTAAGCTTTATAGTTTCATATTGGTTACTTTCGTTGTCTATTTCAAGCGTATGAAGCTGTGCAAAGCCTGATAAATCTAACAAAGAAAAATCTAGGCGCTTACTATAATTATTACTTTCTTGGGCTTCAACAATAGACAACGACTCAAGTGTATTGAGCTTACTAATTTGTTCTAAATGTGCATCATTATTTGAGCTGTTCTGGGCTGCGGCAAACGCGTTATCGAGCTTTAACGCGGTGAGCGTAGAAATTTGAGCTAATTCTTCGAGATTATCCAATTCTGCGTTTTTAATAGATACCGTAGATAAACCACTAATACCAGAGAGCCCTGCTAATGTTGCAATTGGGTAGTCTGTACAGTCAACAACTGAAATACCTACGTCTTGATGTGTATCTGATAAACATTGCGCTAGCGCTGCGTCTGAAATCGTTAAGCTTGAAAGTGGAGCGTAAGCATTTAGGTTGACAGTTAATTCTTGTGAGCTTGCGCTTCCTTTATCGTCTGTCGCAGTTAACTTAAAAGTTAACGTGGTCGCTTCATTGATGTCAGGTGCACGAAATTCGAGCGTTTCGTTATTATCGTTGATCAGCTCGACTGTTGTTCCTGCAGTTTGCTCCCACAGCAAAGTTTCAATCGCACTATCTTCATCTGTTACGGTGGCAACGGCTGTGATTGAGTCTCTTTCCATTGCTGTAATTGGTGCCATGCTTGCAATTACTGGGGCTTTGTTAGTAGGTGTGATTGGTTTGTCACTTCCAGTATCATTGCTGTCGCTGCCACTTCCACCGCCACATGCGACTAAAGTTGATGCAAGCAATGAAGTTACGATTCCTTTGTATATAGCGCTTTTGATCATCTTGATATCTTGTTTTATTGAATAGTCAGAAAGCGCAGAAGTGTACTTTATTTAGATACTAGTTTCCAATAGTTACACATGGTTTCTAGCAATGGTATAGCTCTGTGCTCTAGATATGGACTTTAAAAACGAAAAATCAATAGACTAGAAGCAGTACATTTTGCTAGGGCCATTATAACTCATTGATAATTAAAACGAGAAGCGAGGCTATATAGCCTCATTGGTTGGAGAACAAAATAATAAGGACGAGTGAATAACGGAATAAGCGTGTTGTTTAATCAACGTTTGCGATTGCCGATTCAATGCGGTTCTCGCATAGAGTCGTGCCAGGCAGAGTCGCACAGTATTCGCCAGCTTGCTCGAGCCCAATGCGCTGATAATTGCGAGCTGTAATACGAGCTGTAAGCTGTTCGATTTCAAGCGGGTCTTCAGACACAGCTTTAAATGCACTCAACCTTTCTATTTCGTCATACACTAAATCTTGATAACTTCTGAGTCTGGCGGACAGTGCAATATAGCGGTTAGGTATTGCTGTTTGACCAGCATAGGCGAGATCATAATGGCCAGAATCCTCATAGCTTTCGACTTCGTACTTTAAAACGTTTAAATGTTCGTCTTTAAGGTCGTCGACATAATCACCACCGTCTAGTAAGTAGCTAAATAGATTGTCGGCATATGTAATACAGGGAGTTAGGTTATCTGTTTTGCAGTGCGTGGTGCCATTTTTACTGAGTCTAGCGAGTTCCGGCGTCATACCTCCATCGGTATTCACCTGAATCGTATAGACGGCATCTTTGGTTGCCTCTTGAAATACTTTGGTTTTAGTAAAAGTTTTACTGAAAAATAGAAACTTCACTTTGATTTTGGTCTGAAACCATTCGTATTTTGTGCGATCTTTAAAATGGAGCTTTGCGGTAATATAGATACGAGAACCAAGTTTGATATTGTGGATGAAGCTGTCACCACAGCGGTTTCTTACCTGAGTTGGATCTGTACTGAGCAGCTCGACAAAAGCGGGTTTGGTGGTTCGATTTTCAAAGTTATAACTTCCTTTTTCATAGGTTAACTCGACCGCTGAGGCAGCTGAATTTCTATTTTTGGTTACTTTCCTGCGCATGGAAAACTTGGCTGAGCCACCAAAAATAACTAAGTTGATACCAGCCTTTACACTACCTGTAATAGTATTGATCATGGTGTCGGAGTCAAAATCGCCACGATAAGCCAAGTCGCCCATGCTACCACCTTGAAATTGCCACTGACCATCGAGGCACGATTCAAGCGGTATGCCTAATTCCTGTTCAAATCCCTGTCCGAGTTGTTCATGCTCAGTATTTAAAGAGTAATAGGTATGTGCATTTGTATAGAAGCTTAACAGGCCACAGAGCACTATTAATATGGTTCTTAAGTGCATACATAAATTCCTGTAGATGGTTTACTGTGGAAAAGACGTGGAAGTAATAATTCAATATTCTACTGTTTATTACTTGCCACGCCTCAATTGGACTAATTGAGTCTTAGTGTTTTTACGACACACTAATTTTCAAAAGCGGTTCCATAAGTTGGCAGGGCTGATTTACATGGTAGCCAAACCATCACGCCCGCAGCAGGGTCATTTGCATCAACAAAAGAAGGCGCCCAGCCCAACTGTCTAAACCCAAGTGATACATGATTTTCTTCAACCCCAAAGTTTGCTGTTGCTTCTCGGGCATTTTCACATTTGAAGTATTGCGTCATGTTATCAGCTGGTATATTCAGATCGGCAAGCGTGTAGTTTTGTATGCAGCCGACGCCACTACCACTACAGGTATTTAGGTAATCGTTCCACGCATCTGTACAAGCTGTACCATAAGGATTATCGCGACAAACTCGAGCATATTGCTCATAAATCCATGCATTGTTGTAAGCCGCTTCTTGTACACCTTCTGCTTTTTGACGTTGTACATCCGTCATCCAACTAGCGTATTGCGCAAGTACACCACGCGCACGGTGTTCATGATTAACCGACTTTTTGAATTGATCTTCAAGCCATAAAGTACGGTAAGTGGTTTCAAAGCGAATATCTTTATTACCTGAATCTAAACGACGTACATCTTGTGAGCTGATCTCGTAAGGCGTAGCCTTGTAACGCACTACGTTGTAATCAGATAATGCATTAAACTGATTACCAAAATCGTTCTTCGCATAGTTCACTGCTTGCTCAAATAAAGTAAAGCAAGGCTCGTAGTTATCGAGCGAACAAGTGATAATATTGTTAGGGATTATGCTGAGAAGCTGTTTAGGATCACCGCCTTTTTGTAAGGCTCTGACGGTAATGCGCACACTTTTCTTAAGGTCTTCGTCGATATAATTAAGCTTACCATCGACGCTAATACCAATATTACCAGCACCGTAACTTACCCCTAAGTAACCACCAATCTCACTTTTGTGCTGCTCACTTAAGTATTCAATTTTCATGTTAATGAGTAGCTGTGCACCGTATTCAATCTCACTGATAAATCCATCGCCAGCCATGCTCATTAGCTTACTTTGGTACTCATTTGCTAGCGTATTACCTGACGGAGTCAAGGTGTAACCAATGTTGGCATCCGCTGGCATAAGTACACGTTTTTTCGGTGTTAATGATGCTTGGAAAGTATAAGTATTAGAAAATTCAGTCGAGGACATCTCTTTGGCTAAGTGACCGCCAGCTTTCACACGAATGACTGGAAAGCCAACATCAACATCAACATTACCATTGAGTTGACGGAGCACTTCGTCATAGCTGCCATTGTTTACTAGTTCAAATTGCACACGGGTATTGCCGAGAGTTTCAACAGTTTCCCCTGCGACAGTTTGAACATTCAAAAAGCGCTTTTGGTCACTGTTATAAGCCGTACCTAGTACAATGTGATCGTTCATCAATCCAGGGATTTCGCTCTGAAAAGTATTTACATTCTGTGCTTTTTGCATTAATTCCGCTTCTTTCACAAAATTGGAATCTGCGAATGCGAAAGGTGTAGTGCCGGCAATAAGTGCCGCGATAGTCTGTTTGTATAAGTTCATGTTGCCACCTATTACTTCACGTAAAGGAGGTAATCTTCTACCTCTCCGGAGTCTACTTCTTTACATGCGTCATTGCTGCCACCCAAGTAATCCATAGTGACGCGCATTTTCGTCATGCCCTTTTTGGCGCCCGTTGGCGGTGTAATTTCTACCTGAACTGCTTGCTCAGAAACACCAGCAAATAAGGTTTCTTTTGTATCGTTAAAATCACCATCTTGGTTCCAGTCAATAAACACATGCCAAGTCTCTGGGTATGTTTCTGCACTACTAAATCCTGGGGTTAACGTTAACTGGTAGCTTTTATCTGCATATATTTTCGCGGTATCGCCGACATAGTTACTGTAAAAGGTGTTGCTACTGGTATTTTCAATATTTGAAAATTTAACCGATTTGATAAACTCATAAGCACGTTCACGAGACTTCGTGGTGCAATAATTCGGTATTGCAGGTGTGATCATTACAGCACTGATCCGGTAATCAGACGGGATTTGCAAACAAGATGTCGTTGGCGATTTACCCGCAAACCAATTCTTTGGATTCGCATTGTCTTCATCTCCAAAGGTAAGGTATTTCGCATCAGTCCTGAGGGTACTATTTTTGTATAGCATTACTTTTTTAAGATTTGCTATTTTCTCATCATTTGGAATGGGAGTAGTGGGATCAAAGATATTATCAGAGACTTCAACCAATAGTCCTGGGTAGCACTTTTCCAACCATTGAAAGCGTCCTAGCGCTTGTTGTGGCGTAAGTACATCTCGAGATTCAAATAAAGTCGTATTTGCCTGCGCTGATGGTGTAATTGTGGCAGCAAAGGAGGCAATTAATGTGCTGGTTAGCATGACTTTTAACATAGTCTTATTCCTTATAATTCTAGCCATTTACGGTCATACTGATGAACGCGGCCACGAGTCTGTAACTCTCTATCGCGGCAGTAATTACCAATTGGATTACGCTTACAGTAGTCAACGGCGTCCGCCAGAATAAATGAGTTAAAGAGTGCATTATCGCGAATAGTTTCTAATGCAGTTCGATGTGAGTTATTCAACTCACTGGCATAGTAATTGAGTAGGTTATCGGCACGACGATTGTCGAGAATTGCTTGCACCCAATCATCGCTCATGTTTTTGAGCGCCAATTTAGTTAGGATGCTTTTGGCTGGATAGACATCATCAGGTACTAACGGGGATAGACTTGGCCCTGAGTCAGTATAACTTTGTGTCAAGACTCGACCGACATTGTATTTATCTAAGGTATCAAACTGAGTTACGTAGTTAGTTTTGATGTAATCGATACTGTTTTTAAATACATCAAAGCATGGTGTTGGGTTTTCCATCGTACAGTTGACGAGTTGATTAGGGATCACCTTCAAAAGTTCAGTCGGATCACCACCAAGTTGTAGCGCAGAAACGGTAATTTTGATGTTACGCTTCACATCTTCGTCTACTTTTTGCAGTTTACCACTGACACTGACTTTACCCGCCCAGTCTACACCAAGCTGACCACCCCATTTGACTTTGTCTTCGTCATTTTTATATTGAAACTTGAGATTGATCATAACTTGAGAGCCGTACTCAATCGCTGATACAAACTCATTACCAATATTATTGAATTTATCTCCAGGGTTAGCATTGACCAAATCAAGCGCAGCTTGTGTAGGTTTAAACCCGGTTTGAGGATCCGCAACTAACAGCCGTTTTTTTGGTTTTAAGGAGAGAAATAGGGTGTAAGTGCCGGTGTAGTTATCTGCGGCGTTTTGTTTTGCGTAGCTTGCGCCAACCCCAACTTTTATGACAGGAACATCAAGTGCAGCGCCTAAGTTACCATCTAGCATGCTAGATAGTTGGCTATAGCTCATATCTACACCGACTACAAAATCCATTTCGGTATTACCATAGGTTTCATCAACTCGACCAAGTACACTTTGCAGTGCATAAAAGCCTTCTTTTTCGCTATGGTAAGCAGTACCGAGTGTCACTGAGTCTAAATCAGAATTATTTGCTTGGGTAGTGAACTCTGGATTAGCAACTTGATCCGCAGTAGCTGAAAAACTGCAGGCAAAAAGTCCCACTACCCCTATGGCACGTGCCAATGGAGAATATATAAATTTCATGTTGAATTCCTTACTGAGAAGTATGGCCCCTCAATAGGAGAGGCCAGATGCAGCGATTAGTTCAGGCTGTTGATGTAGTCTGTTTTCCACTTTTTAGGAAGACGTTGAAGAATCTCTTCTTCTGACATGCGTAAGTCCTGATCTTTGTAGTTGAACTCATCTTGTGTAGCAAGATCGCCTACCGCCATACCATTGGCAAACATGGCAAAATTACGAGACTCAGCTAGTTTAGAATCTGCTGTTGGAGCAAGTTTTAGGTTATAAATCTTGTCGCGATACTTCTCTTTGGTCACGCTAGTAACCAGCACTGACCCATCCTCAGTTAAGATACGGTCACCAACTTTTAGTTCTTTCGCCCAAATAATTCCTTTATTTGACGTTGAAATTGGGTGAGTTTCAGTAGTTAAGATATCAGAGCCATCGGCGCCTTTTACGCGATACATCTTGATAGCTTCAATCCCAACCGATACATCAATAACTTGCATTGGTTCTTTAACTTGGGTATTCGAAGCAAGTGCACCTAATACCAAATCGCCTTTCGCAATGTCTTCAATAGCAAGTTGTTTTCCATCGGCCATGGTGATCATTGTGCCCGTTGCTAGACAGCTGTATCCTAGCTTCATCATAGGCAATACTTCACTATAGAAGTTACCAAAACGTGTTGATGTTTCTGAGGTTAGTGAAACTTGGAATGCAACGGCACCACCACGTCCTTTCTTAAAGTACGGATAACCTTTCACAGCAAAGGTCATATACCAGTTTGCTTCAGCGATATTAGAGAACAGTTTAGCATTACCAAAACGCCCTTCTGAACGTGGAATATTCCAGCGAATAATCGACTCTTGGTTTACTGTATCAACTTCAAACTCCAAGTAATCTGAAAATTGCTTAACGGCGTTTTCGAGCCCTTTATAGCTTTGCTTTGTCGCGCCGCCATAGATACCTTCCTGTAGATAGATATTCGTTGGTTCATCTATACCGTTTGGTAAATCGCCCACAGTTGGATAGATTTCAGTGATCTCGTGAGGAACGCGTAATTCGCCGTTGAATGGGATATTTACATCGGTAATTTCATTCGGTTCACGGTATTGATCTGCTGCGTAGTCACAGTCAGCGTGACTACGATTTAAACAAATCTTAATAACAGCGTCGTTGTTCTTATCGATAGGCGCAGTCGCATTGTATTTCGGACGTGTATCCAATGATGAGCTGATCCCTACGCTAAGTGCAGAAGCCTCACCTTTTGCAACTGGTGAAGTAGAGCCGTACAGCGCTTCAAAGTGTTCCCATGAGAATGGGTATTCAGTGTACTTCATCGTCGTGCTGATAGTGCCATCTTCTTGCTCAAGTTCAACGTATGAACTAGCGTAAATGGTATCTAGATCGGGAAAATTTGCTTTCAATGACTTTAGTGAAATAGTCGAAGTTGCAAGCGTGTCTTTACCGTCTAATACATTAAATGTAGAACCTAAAGGCGCAAGCTGATTGCCGTTTGCATCTTCTAATAATAAGTCGATGTAGGTCGCTTTTGTGCCGCCAAAACGAGAGCTTTTCGCGCGTACAATCAGGTATGGTTCATTAGTATCTGATGAAATGGCTAGGTTCATATCTAAGAAGAAATGCGCTTCTTTAATGATATCCACATCCGTTTCGCTAACAGGTGGTACTGCGGACGTTGTGATGTTCATTTTTGCTGATAAGTGCTGTCCTTTTGCTACGTCTAGTGTTTTGTGTAGCTGTGGGAATTCACTCTCAATACGATTTGCCTTCATTAATCGAGACTTTGCTAATTGATAGTGCTGCGGGTTGGACATATCGAGTTTACGGATCCCGAATTGATCCGGTTGAGTTACCGCGGTGCCTTGTATCGCTGCTGGTTCAGACTTTTGCTTCGATGCAGAGGTGGCTTGTTGATCAACACTGTTGCTAGCAGCTACTGCGTTACTGACTGCTAACGCGATTGCAAGCGGCATGAGCACCTTTTTGTTTAGTTTTTTCATGTTATTTTCCTTAATTCTTATAGATTTCTACAAGGTAGTCTTCAATTTCTCCGCTCCCCGAGGTTGCGGCACTGCTATAGTCAGAGCAAGGATCGATACTGTTTACTCTGCTAAATCCGTAATACTGCAAAATTCTCATACGAGTCGTCGTGACAGGTTGTGACAACTTATTACTTGGAATGCTAAATTCACCTTCAACATAACCTTTGCCGTAGTCTTGGTTAGTTTGGTCGAAGTCCATTACTAAAAGTTCTGATTTGTTGTTTCTCCAGTCACCATCACCAAATTGACCATCATTGTTTAAATCAATCCAAATATGATAATTTTCAGCGAATGTTTCTGTGCCAACATAGCCAGCTTCAATACGATAGGTATTATTCTGTGTGGCATAGAGTTTGATTGGATTGTTAGGATTAACAACACCAGACTGCTGCGCATTGCTAAGCGGACCATCTTGATTGAAAGTCACACTGCTGATGTGTTCATAGTCAGTGATACCTACAGCTGTGCAGTACTCAACGGGCTGAGTGGGCTTTAGTTCTAACACCATATTCTTGGTACCAGTGACTCGTTCTCCTCGATCAAGCCACCAAGGTTTGTCATAACTGATAGTCAAGCTTGCGGTATAGGTTCCAGCTGCTTGATAGGTATGATCTGTATCTTGGCCGAAACTATCATTCTGATTGTGCGTTGATCCGTCTCCGAAATCCCATACTAAAGTGACATTAGGATTCCAAGCTGCATTGTCAGGTTTTGCGGTGGTGTTATTAAAGCTGACCTTAAACGTACCGTCTGCTTGCTCGGCTACCGTGTAGCTCACTTCAGGAATAAAGCTTGTCTCGCCAATTTTTACCGTTTCACTGGCCGATTGTGTACCATCAACATGGTTAACTGTGAGTGTAATAGTGTATTCACCATCAGCTTGGTAGGTGTGCTGAGTGTCTTTTACCGAGGACGTGGCACCATCACCAAATTGCCACTGTATGGTGCTACCTTGAGGGATAACACTTTGGTTTGTGTCTACATAAACAGTGCTACCGGATTTACGAGGTGTGAATCTTGCGGTGATAGTTGTGTTAAACTGAACCTGTTTGTTCCAATTTCCTATGACTTTGTTGAATCTGTCATATGCTTTTAGCTCGACCGTATAACTTCCAGCTTGCGCATATTGATGAGTAGGCGATTTTTTACTACTGGTTGAGCCATCTCCAAATTCCCATTTCCAACGTTTAACACGTGCATCAACCGTGTTGTTATCAAAACTCATTTGATTAACACCTTGGTTGGCGGTGATTCTCAAATCAACAGGGTCATTGTTTTCAGTGAGTTTAACTGTGTAGTCTTCGACTTCGCCCCAGGACATATCTCCGCATGCAGACTTCACTAAACCAAATGACACCATAGTACGAAGGCGATAGCTTTGATTTAGCTCACCACTCAATGAGATGTCGCCAGCCAATTGCGTCTTACTGCTTCCAAAGAGTACAAGTTCCTCAGTCTTATGGAATAGGCCATCGTTGTCTTTATCTAACCAGACATAAAAATTCTTTGTTTTGTCTTGAGTATCTGGGTGTGGCGCTGCGGTCAGCGTTACATTGAGTGCTTTACCGTCTTTTACTTCGACGACATCATATGAGTAATCACTGTAATTGCTTGAGGTGGAATCATTTTTGTAACTATTTAACGAAACTGATGATAGGTAATACTTACTGTGATTGATGCCTTGTGCCGGACAATAGTCATCAAATACTTCAATGGGTAGTACAAATGTATCTGACTGGCCAGAAGGTGCGATGGCAGTCAGCTCAACGTTGTATTTGCCTGCGGTAGTGAAATTATGTTTGGGCTCAAAGGCGCTGTTTTGTGCACTTCCATCACCAAAGTTCCACTGCCATTGCCAGCCTTCGCTATTACTCGCCGAGACTTGCTGGCCATCACTACGGGTTAAGTTTTTAAAGTCAAAAGCTAAGAATTGGCGATCAAAACCAAGTTCGCTCTCAAGTCCACGGTCTACCTTTAAACTTATACCGACTTGTGCAAATGCCTTACGTACGTGGTTTTGTAATTCAGTGGCTTGCCAGTTACTACCATCTTGCTTTGTAACCCCATCTTGAGTCAGCTGATCAGTCACTGTGTGGGTTTGTCGCATTACACAATCTGCACCAGTAAGATAAGTACTATTGCTGGTCCAGCAATTTTTATTTGCGTTAGCAAATAGAATGAAGGAGTATTTTGTATTCCAAGGAGAGGGGTCACTATCTAGGTCAGCAGTAGTAAGGTAGTAAAAAGCTTTGTTAAACACCCCAGCGCCATGGTGGGACGTGACTGAGTCGTCATAGTCATCAACATGATCGATTGAGTTTCCATCTAGCGTCGGAGTTTCAAAATAACGTAGAGCATCATCTAGGCGGAATGTTTCGTGATTGCTTTTCCAGTCATTCGATCCAGAGTAAAAAAATTCAGCTGCCTCACCAGCCATATCGGAAAACGCTTCGTTGATAGCACGAGCCTGACCTGTCAACATTGACTTTGGTGTACTTGAGCCATACTCCTCAGTAAAACCATGGGCGATTTCATGGGCGACAACATCTAAGGAAACCATAGGGTAAAAGAGGTAGTCCCCATCACCAAAATAGACCTCGCCGTTTTCATAAAATGCCTGATCCATATTCAGACCATAATGGACATTCTGAATTATCTTTTTATTATAGTAGGGCTTATGTCCCAGATATGCTTCGAACATTAAACTCGTTGTTTGTCCGTGATGATGGGCATCATTCAAAGCAGAGCGAGCTCCGTGATATTCTTTATAATCATTACGAGTTGAATCTGAGCAGTTATAGCTATAAGGCGTATTAACTTGCGCTGTGCCGTGATTGTAGTTTCTGGTCTCAACGTTCTTTGCATCAAATAAGCAGCTAGTTTGCTGAGCATCGGTTTCCATTGCGACGACAAAGGTCTTTGGTGGGTAGGAAACATAATCAGCTTGTTGGTAATCTGGACGTGCAATCTTGTCATTGCCAGATGGACCGCTTCCACCTTCATACACAACCCGCTGCAATACATCGGATTGGCTGATAAGCTCGTTTGTCGTTAAATCGACAAAGGAGATGATCCTTTGAGGCTTAAAAGGAGCAGAGTTAAAATCGGTGAAAAAGGTAAGTTTAGCTGCATGTCGAGCTTTACCCCGATCATCTATATAAATAACTTCTTCTGTTGATTTACGTCGAAAAACTCTAGGGCGTTCACTGGCAAATTGCGAGATGATTGAATCTAATGCTGCGTTAAGTTGGTCATCAGACGCTGGAGTTAGTGCAGGTAAATCTTTAGCAACGTCTACAATGAGATCGCCATAAACTTGCTCAACTACGCCATTTTCGTCCGTAAGCACAACAAGGTCGTGATTCCAGATAGGTATATTTTGGTATTTTTGAGTTATGGTATGGCTTTGCCTAGTTTGATCTACTTGGCTTTGATGAAATGTAAGTGTGTGACCTGTGTATTGCGCAGCAAATGTTTTAAGCGCGAGTAGATAGTTTTGATTAGAATCATCACCAAATGTGGATTGTTTTTGTTGTAAAGTAGACGCAATTTTCTGCGTGTCATTGAATAAAGAGACGCGTTCAGCGCCGTGACAATACATACTTATCGCAGATGCTAAAACGCACAGAGACTTTAACCCTTGCATGTTAACTCCATAATTATTTTGAAGATTCCTTCCCACTAAAACGCAACTACTCAGTACATGAGATAAAAGAGCGAATGAGTGCGGCTGATTATTAGTGCTATTACTTTGAGCACAAACTCTAAGGTAATAAAGAATTTCAAATAAATAAATAACAAAAAATAAACAAAATTATAACTTTATGTTTTCACTGGGAATTTAGGGAGCGATTTTGTTTTTTGTTATTTTTATCTAACTAATTATTATTATTGAATAAATCTAAATTCTTTGGGGCCTGAGAAAAACGTAAGAAAAGCTCACACGCTAGAGGAAGTAATCATCATTTTGTAATTTAAAGTAAATTTAAATGCTGGTGGGGTTACTGGGTGTTTCTTTATTGGGAACTTTTGCGCACTATTGATGAAATAAAAAGGATAATAAGTGTTGTTTTAGGTTGCTTGATTAAAGAGGAAATTGCTCTGGTAAAAAGTACCTAGTGACTTTGCAAAAGCTAGGTACTTTTTATGATTTTTTATTGGACGGTTACATTGATGTAGTTAGTTACAAAGGGCACTATTTCTATGGTTCCGGTCGCATAGACTTTTTTACCCACATCTTCACCTTTTATCTTTATATAGTATTGGCCGGCTGGAATAACAATGTCAGCGTAATGGCGTGTGCCAAAGTGAATAGTATCGCCTTTGACCAACCAGCCCTCTGGTGAAACTTCGTATAGATAGCCTTCGCACCTTATTTTGCCAATTCGCGGATGTTTGCATTCATTAAACTTAAGTCTAGTTTTACCACTTGGGTTTTTTGCCGTTTTTACAAATGCCAATGAGCCATAGTCTCGAGCCGTTTTCGTTGCTTGATGAGGCCATATGTCTTCTTTTTCGACTGAGTAATCGTTACTAGAGCCACTACCGGTTGCTGAAACAACGGTACCTGAACTGCCAAAAATACCATTAATAGCACCGTCTACACCGTCATTCACGACACGGTTGATATCATTACTTTTACAAGCAGTGAGTGAGGCGAGAGAAAGCGCGATAAGCGTTACTTTTTTCATTATTTGTCCTTGAAGTTCCATTCTCAGCAGCATTTTAACTGTGTTAGCTATTTTTCAAAGCTTAATTAAATATTTAACGATTTATTAAGCAGTAAAACAACACAAGTCATACGAGCATTCTTTGCTCAAATAATGCTTCCTGTTATTTTTGAGTTAAATCGGATAAAAGTTTACCTTGTGGCGAAAAAAAGTCCAATAAAAAGCGTGCTAGTTAACCTGAATTCGAGATAAGAAGTAAGTTAAACCACTAAAACCACTAAGTTCAAAAGCGTAATATCACTCTAGCCAGAAGTTATTTCTTAATACAAGGCAAATTTGTGCGTCAATAGCTGGCCTATAGCAAGCAAATTTAACGCAGTAGTAAGGGATAACGTCTGCTAGAGAACAAGTTGTTATCCCGAGTTCTGGTTAGTTAGTGACTTTGGTCACTGAGCTGTATGCGAAAAAGTATTTTAGTCTCAAAATAAAGGATGGCGTTAGTGCCTTCCTAATTGGTTAGTCACTTTGTAAGGCTTCGATCGGGTCTAGCTTTGAAGCCTTGATTGCGGGATATACACCAAATGTTAAGCCAACTAAGGCACAAATACTAAAAGAAAGAATAATAGCACTCAAAGACCAAGAAACCGCCCAGTTTGAATAAAATGCAATTATCTCTGAAAGTAAAATACCAAACACCACGCCTAATAGCCCTCCGAGTATCGAGATGGTAAAACTCTCTGTAATAAACTGAACTTGAATATTTTTCCGAGTCGCACCGATTGCGCGTAATAAGCCGATTTCTTTGGTCCGTTCAAGTACGGTTGCAAGCATGATATTCATAATCCCAATACCGCCAACAAGGAGTGATATACCTGCTACGCAAGACATAACCATATTAAAAATGGCTTGTGTTTGTTTTTGCTGAGCAAGAAGCGCTGCGGGAATGGTCAACCTATAGTCATCAATATCGCTATGACGATTGGTTAGAATGTTAGTGATAGCTTGAGATGCCAAAATTGGACTCTGAGATTTGTCGATAGCGAGTTTTAGTTCGGTAACCTCTGGTTCAAGTAATCCCTTATTGAAGCGATGAATTGCGGTCGTTAGCGGAACAAAAATACGGCTTTGCTCGCCTCCTAATGCAACGCCTTGAAACTCCTTTTTGTTCAGGTGCGGCGCTTGCAAAATGCCAACAACCTCAAACCATAAATGATTGATTTTTACTTGTTGGCCAACAGCGCTCCCGAGGGGAAAGAGCGTTTTTGCAGTATTGGCGCCGAGTAACGCAACCTGCCTATATTCTTTGCTATCTTCAGTATTTAGCAGGCGACCAGCAGCGAGTTCATAATGCGCAAGGCTAAAATAGTTTGCTGTGACGCCCGCGGCTTCCCCTTCAAACCTGCCGAATTCGCTAAATATCTGGTAGGTATCTACTAGCCGTTCAGCTGAAAAATCACTAACAAAGGGCAGGGCGTCTACAATCACTTGGCCGTCTAATAAATTAAGACCTTGCGAGTGCTTTCGTTGTTCCTTTAAGTCATTTTCTTCAATGTCTTTGGCGCTGACAATAACATTATTGATCCCCATAGAATCGATCATCTTAAGCGCTTCACGTTCAGCACCTTCACCGATGTTCAACATAGCAATAACAGCACCCACACCGAAAATCATCCCAAGTAAGGTCAATAGGGTTCTGAGCTTATGTTGCTTTAATTGCACAATAGCGTCGGTAAATAAATCCAAATATTTCATTACAGTTCCTTATTCGCGACAAGTGCAATTTGTTGCTTGGGCGATAAACCAGAAAGTACTTCAGTATGGCTTAGGTTGCTTTGGCCTAATTCCACTTTTACGCGTTTAAACTGACTACCGTCTTTAACTTGAACAAAAAACGCATTGTTATCATTAATCACGCTGTGTTTAGGCACGAGTAACGCTTCTTTATTTTCTTGGACAAATAACGTAGCAAGCACCTTATTACCAGGTTTAAAGTAGGCTGGAGTTTCATCAAGGCTCGCTATGACCTCGTAGTATTTTTGTGGATCTCCACGACGAATAGATTGTGGGTAAGGTGACACTTTGGTGACTCTACCATCAAAGCGCTCATCGCTATTGGAGAGCAGGGTAAACCTAACCTTTTGACCAATCGCAAGGCCAAGTGCTTCTTTTTCATGAACGAAAAGCTTAGCTTGCAGGGATGAGATATCTGGTAATCCCCCAATCTTTTGCCCAGGCCATAGCGCTTGCCCTGATTTGGGTTTTTCACCACGCCAATCGGCACTGAGAGTGAGTAAGCCATCATGTGGCGCGATGACTTCAAGACCTTCTAAGTTTGCGTTGTACATCGCAATTTTGCTTTCATGCTGTTTTGATTGCAGTTTTAACAGTTCCATTTCTCCAAGAGCTGAAGATGAAAACTGCTCTGTCTGCCAGCCAAAATAAGCTTCTTTTGCATTGAGGTACTCAACATTTTGCATTTGATCTAAAATGTCGAGCTTTGAACGGATCCGTTCATCGTCAACTGAAAAGGTTTCAGCAAAGTGTTTCTCTTCACTGACGATAACCTTATCGCTATCTAAATGGGACTTTCTTGTGGTTAAATCACTATCGGTGACCGTGATATCTTGTGCGACTTTGCCTTTGTCGAATTCACTAAAGCGTTTTCGTCTTTCTAATTGGCTGCCATCGAATCGTGCAATAACATCGCCTTTTTTCACCTGAGTATACTCAGGCATGATCCATGCGAGCGTCTGAGCCCCTCTCGCTGAAGTTGGGGCGGATATGACAGTTTCACTTGCGGCCTCCAATTCGCCTTCGGCATTAACGGTGATAGCAAAAGGCTTCGACTCCACAGTATATAATAGTTGCGCAGGCTGTTCAGTTGCTTCTTGGCAGCCAAGTAACCAAAGTGGGACAATGATCGCGAGTAATGTTTTTCTCATAGCTTTACCTCCGCGCCTTGACTAATTCCAGAAGAAATCACGGCAAGCGTCGGTGTGGTATAAGAGACGGTTACCTCTTTTTCTCCGCTATTAGTGTCTATAAACACTTTATCCGCACTTTGTTTTAACGCGTTTAATGGCACGGTTAAGGCGTTATCGAGTTGTGCTGTCACTATCTCTACACGAGCGGTCAATCCTGGCCGCAGCTTTTCAGTATCGACCTTATCCAGCTCAATAATGGCATCAACAATGCGACTTTTATCTTGATGTGACTTTTCCCTAAAGGCCTTTCCTATTTCAATGAGTGTCCCACCGACAACATATCCGTCGGCACTGTCTATGGTAACTTTTACTGCTTGCCCCAATTTTATCCGTCCAAAATCGGCTTCTTTAATTTGTGCTTTTACCTGCATTTGTTCAATAACCGATAGCTCAACAACTGGTTGACCAAACTGTATGGACTCACCCACACTGGGTTTTTCTCCTTCCCTGTTTGCGCGATATGCAACTAACCCATCCATTGGCGCTTTTACTTGTAAACGCTCTATGTCACGTTTTAGTTCTTTTACTTCAGCATCCATTCGTGCAACCTTGCTTCTTGCCATTTGGATACTCAGTTCTTTGTTGTTTAGATGAAAAGCGAGTTTGCCGCGGGCAAGTTCTAAATCATTGGTTGCAATGGTGAAATCGATTTGCGCCTTTTTTCGGTCGTTGTCTGAGCGTGAGTTATCTATGATCTCTGCGCGGCGTTTTGCCTTATCGAAGTTCATTTGCGCTTCAGCGAGTGCGAGTTTGTATTCTTCTTCTTGCTTCTCGACTTGAGCTTGTTTATTTTCTAGCTCTTTTTGCGCTTGACTTAGCTTCGAATTATATTCCATCAAGCGATCTCTAACGGTTTGATCGTCAAAAGAAACAACGGTTTGGCCTTTTTGAACCGTGGTATTCTCTGGCATTAACTGCTTTATCTTGTACTGCCACATACGCTTGATTGAAGGAGGGGCTATCAACGCTCGGCTTTTTGATTCTAATTCACCATTTGCTTCTACAGTGATAGTGATTGGCTGTGCCTTAACGATATGTATATCGCTGGGGGCCTGACTGCAGCCAAGTAAATAGAGTGGAATAATTATTGCCAGCAAATTAACTTTCATTTTTCTCTCCTGGCAAAGTTATGCTTCCGCTCATGCCTGGCAGCAGTGGCAAATTGGTGTTGAATGTGAATTTAGCCCGAAAATACATGCCTTGGCCCCAGTCTTGGCGCTTTTCAGGTTGTGTTGATAGCTCAGTGAGCGTACCTAGCGTTGGTGATGAGCGAAAGGCGTCAAATTTTAAATCGGCGGTTTGACCTTCCTTAATACCAAGAGCATCTACTTCATGGATCCAGGCTTCTAAATACAGACCTGCTGTAGAAGGTATTTCTGCTACTTTCCAGCCCGGTTGTACTGTTGCGCCAGCAAACAACTTATTGCCATTCCAAGGGTGATCCGTATACAGAATTGGGCCGCTATTACTAGCCGTTAGACTCATTTTTTCCAGTTGTTCTTGGTTGTGCGTGAGGCTCGCTTCTAACCGCCTTATCTCTAGCTGCTGTTTCCGAGTATTTGCCTTTGCTTCAGTTTCTGCCTTGCTTAAGCTGATTTCGGCTTTATGATTTTCGATAATCGCTTTTTCTAACGTCAGCTGGTGTTGCTCGTAGTCGTAGGTGCTGATATTGGCTTTTGGCACGCTCGCATCTATCTTGGCTCTTTCGACGAGCAAAATGGTTTTTTTCAACTGAAACTGAGCTTCGAGTATCTTTTGGGCGCCGTCTTGCTCAATTCGTTTGTACTCATCTTTTGCAGCATCAAGCGCCACTTTATCTTGGTCAATTGAGGTCGCGATAGAGCCAGAATCGTAGACGACAACAATATCCCCCACGTTGGCAACTTCCCCTTCGGGCAGCATCCACTGAATTTGCGTTTTCCAAGAGTCGCTCATCGGTGCGTGAAAGACCTGAGTTTCACCTGCTTTAATAAGGCCTGAGACGATAATTGGTTTGGCAAAAGCCTGCAAAGAGGTGAGCAGGGCGATGCTTATGATGTAGTTGTGCATTGGCTATCCTCGACTTTTTCGCCATCTTTCATTCTGATGATACGCTCGGCATATGCTGCAATATCGTCCTCGTGTGTTACCATCACAATGGTATGGCCTTGCTGGTGTAGCTGGCATAGTAACTCCATGATTTCATGTGAGGTTTTACTATCTAAGTTACCAGTTGGTTCATCGGCAAAAATGACTTTTGGCTCATTAATGAGTGCCCGTGCAATGGCAACACGTTGGCGTTGTCCGCCAGACATTTCGAAGGGTTTATGATGTGCTCTGCTATCAAGACCTACTTTTTTTAGCATGGCAAGTCCGCGACTTTTTGCCTCTGATGGGGAAGTCTCTGTGTACCTTAGCGGTAAGATGACATTTTCCAGTGCGGTTAGGCGAGTAAGTAGATGGAATGTTTGAAAGATAAAGCCAATTTTTTGATTTCTAATTTGTGATAAGGCTTCATCTTCCACGGCCTGAATTTCTTGATTAGCAAGATAGTAAGAGCCGGAGGTCGGAGAGTCCAAGCAGCCAAGTATATTCATTAAAGTAGACTTCCCAGAGCCAGAAGACCCCATCACTGCGACAAATTCACCTTCCATTACTTCTAGAGAAACTGATTTTAGTGCATGCACTTGTGTCTCTCCGCTTCCGTATACTCGGCTTAAGTTTTCGACCCGAATCATTGTAGGTTATAATCCCTTGTTTTTTATTATATTTTATTCATGGTTCAGAGGTGTTTAACCTTGTACCTAAATTTGAGTGTAACTGTTGTGCAGGATAGAGTAAACCGAGAAGGTACTAGACGAAAAGAGAATAAGGTAAAAAGTTGTTTCTGAATACAGAGAGTTGTTGAAAATGCCTAACAACATTTGCTGCTAGGCACTTTGTTCGCAAGGCTATACCAATTGGCTTAATTTGGCTCTACCCAAAACGCTCCAACCTCTTTTTTAACCACTTTGACTTGTGTTCCTGCGGTGATGGGTTGTTTACTTTTTAGTTGCCATGCAATACCAGAATAAGTATGAAAAATACGACTATCTGGATTTAAGTCCTTTTCTAGCGTAAAGCTAAGCTCAGCAAAATCACTCGTTACTTCTTTGTTGTCAGTTACATCTTGCATACGTCTTAGTGGTTTCCATAAAAACACCGTCAGTAATGTCGTGACTAGCGCATTAAACCAAAGTGCAGTTAGCCAAGTTTGGTCAAGCATACCTGCGTACATTAAGCCGCCGCTTATCACCAACGATAGACCTAAAAAGAACAATACAAAGGTCGCAAAACCAAGCACAGCAACCTCAACAATTAGGCAAGCAATTCCTAGTACTACTAAGGTTTGTGCTAAGTGCTCAAGTAAAAAGGCCATAGGCGTTACCCTTGCTTTTTATTCAATGTGTTAATAATAGACATGCCTTGTGCGACAAGCGAGCTTGCATCAGTGCCACTTTCTGGCAGCAATACCACAGAAGATTCTTTGGCTATTGCTTCTTTTGCTGCAATGGCTTTTGTTGCCAAGTCAAGCTGTATGGCCTTTTGACCTTCTTCGGTATTTGCGGCTTCACCGACTTTACGCAGGGCTTCAGCTTGTGCGTCTGCAACGGCAATGATCGCCTTTGCTTCACCTTCGGCGCTTAATATCTGCTCTGCTTTTTCGGCTTCAGCTGCAAGTACTTGTGCTTGCTTCTTACCTTCTGCGACATTGATTGCAGCTTGACGGTCACCCTCAGATTCTAATATTTGAGCACGTTTCACACGCTCAGCCTTCATTTGTGCTTCCATTGCTTCCATTACAGAGTTTGGTGGCACAATATCTTTAATCTCGTAGCGCAGTACTTGAATGCCCCACGGATCAGAAGCTGAGTTGATGGCGGTGACGATGTTGGTGTTAAGCAAATCTCGTTCTTCAAAGGTTTTATCCAACTCCATTTTGCCCAATTCACTACGCATGGTGGTTTGCGCGAGCTGAGTTACCGCGAAGATATAATCGTCAACACCGTAAGTCGCTTTATACGGATCTAAAACCCTAAAATAGAGTACACCATCGACAATCAATGAAATATTGTCTTTGGTTATGGCTGATTGAGACGGTACATCAACTGCTTGCTCTTTTAAGCTTCTATCGGCGGCTACACGATCGATAAATGGCAGAATAAAGTTAAGGCCGGCTTCTTTAGTGGATTGATACTTGCCGAAACGTTCAATAATCCACGCACGGTTCTGCGGGACAAATTTGATACTACCTTTTAGTACCACGATAACGAAAATCAATAAAAACGCTTGAATGGTAAAAAGGTAATCAAAAATAAGTGTGACTGGATCCATGTTAGCTCTCCTACTACATAAGAATTGTTCGCATCAAATGCATGTTCCTAATATAGATGAACGATTTGTGAATTACCATTGGTAAATTTACTTTATGCTTTAGAGAATCGGATTTGTATTGTTAAAGGCTGTAAGGTGAAGAGCTACCACCCCCCAAACCTTGGCCAAAACTCGATGTCATCATGACTTAACACATGATAGCCTGAGTGTTGAGCGGCTGTTGCACATGCATGATTCGGTAAAATACGTAGTAGGTCACCATGTTTCACGTCCGGTAAGGTGAAGCCAGGTTCGCATTCAATAACGCCATGTTCTTGATTCGCTGAGGTTACTTTGAGTCCAGGCAGTAAATTACCTTCTTGGTCACACACAAGGCCGTAGCCACAATCAAACGCTTGACTCGCGGTACCCCTGTCTCTGGAAAGCGCCATCCAACCTGCATTTATAAAGAGTTTATTTTCACTACGCTTGATACCAGTGACACGTGTTAACACGCTTAGTGCAATATCTTCGATATCACATATGCCGATACCAGCCATAACAAGGTCGAAGAATGTGTAGACCCCAGCTCGCACTTCAGTGATCCCATCTAGGTTTTGCGTTGACAGCGCTGTTGGCGTAGAGCCAATACTCAGCACTGTTGTGGCAATTTGGGCTTCTTCCAACATCGAGGCGGCAGCCACAACCGCTGAGCGCTCTTTCTCTGCAAACTGTATTAGCTGCTCTAGGGTGTTACAGGCGTATGAGCCGCCTGCATGTGTAAGCAAGCCCTGATATAAACCACCGCTTTCCAGTATGGTTGCGATTGTCACGATCTCTTTGTTTTTAGGACTAAGTCCTGCCCGATGTCCGTCACAGTCGATTTCTATCAGACAACTAATTTTACAGCCATTTTCCGCGCAAAATTGAGAGACAAACATAGCTTGTTCCATGCTGTCTAGTAGTATGGTTAAATTGACACCTTGATTGATAAGGACAAGAACGCGTTGTAACTTATCCTCTGTTATCCCCACCGCATAAGTGATATTGGTGTAACCTTCCGCTGCAAACGTTTCTGCTTCTTTTAGGGTGGAAACCGTACATCCCGCTTGCTTGTCGGCCAAAATATAGTTTGCGGCTGCAGTAGATTTTACCGTTTTCAAATGTGGGCGAAGAGCCACATTAAAAGCATCAAGATGCTTTTCCATGCGTGAAAGGTTATGTAAAAAAGCAATTTTATCAACAACTAAACATGGTGTTTGTAAAGATCCTAATGATGTAAACATAGCTCAATCATACTCCTATAAGTTCTATTGCCTGTCGATTGCTTGGGGACCAGACGCGTTCACAAGCGTGTGTTTTGTTTAGCCAGATAAAGTCCGTGTGTTCATCTTCAGCAAGTACCACGCTGATCCATGACGGTACTTGGACACTAAAAACATGCTCAGTGTTCATGGTAACACCCAGCTCATAGCGATGGCGCCACTGTGGTCTTATCGTGTATTGATTCGTTTTATTATGCGAGTGGATGGTGATCCCAAGCGCCGCGGCGTCAATGCTGGTTTCTTCTTTTAACTCTCTATAAGCGGTAGCCATTGGAGTTTCACCGGGATCAACTCCCCCAGTTACCGATTGCCAAAAGTGTTTGTCGTCTGCCCTTTGTAATAGCAAAAACTCATTATGCTCGTTGTATATTACGACTAACACCGAAATGGGTTTACGTAGTGCCGACATGGTTTACATCAAATCAGGAACATGTACTTTGAGTTTAACTAGTTGAATCGCACTCGGCAATTGGTCTAAAGCGAATTTTGGACAAAAAAAAGCAGGCCATACTGGCCTGCATAAAAACTCCAATAGCAACAAGCTGTGCCAAGGAAATCCCAATAATGCCAACATCCTAGTCGGCAAGCTCTACTTCTCGGGAGTTCAATTGTGACTTTAGGCACGCCTAGTTACGCAGGTAAAAAGGTGCAGCCCCAAAGGAACGAGACCAATGCTAATGTAATGTTTAGTACTTGTAAACTATAAATTGAAAAAAATAGTTTAAATGGGCTTTTTTTGCTCACATTGAAATGTAAAAGCTTCTAAAATGATGAAATTGTAATCGTTGTAACTATTTGTTATTTATCTGATTGATAAATTTTGTACCTTTAATGGGCTGGTGGTTGTTGCAATTTTGTATCCTTTCTGTATGTTAACGAGTTGTACAACATGTAACCTAGGAAAGGAAAAATGAAATTAACATCAGCAATTATCGCAACGTCATTATTGGCAACCAGTGTCGCAGTAAACGCGGCTATACCTTATAAAAATGAACAGTACCAATTTACCCAACCAAGTGGTGAGGTGATCACACTTATCCTTAATGGTAATACGTACTTTGCTCAGCAGCGTACAATTGACGGCGAGCTTGTAGTGTATGACGCCTCGCTTAAAGGCATGGCTTACGCTCAGGTTTCGGCCGATGGTGAGCGACTTATATCAACAGGTAAGTTAGTTACTGAACAAGAAAAACTGGGAATAAAAAGTCGCTCAGTTTCAACTGAGCGGCAAGGATTATCATCCGCTGCTATTGCAAAAAAAGTAAAAGCGGCACAACAAGTAATGTTGGGTCAAAACCAAACACCTGTCGACTTGGTACATACGCATCAGTTTGAACGTAATAACAATGAAACGGCGTTGAATGCTGAGATCAGTGGTCAAGTAAAAGGGTTAACCATCATCATTGATTTCCCTGATGAGCGCGGCACTATCACAAAAGCGCAAGTTGAGCGTTTTTTAAATGACCAAAATTACAATGAATTTGGTAACGCGCAGTCAGTAAGAGGGTATTTTTCGTCGGTCTCTGGAGGCAAGCTCGATTATACCAATACGGTAACGGCTTATTACACCGCAAAGAAAAACAAAGCGTATTACGCGGATAGCGCATTAAGCTCAACAGTACGCTCGCAAGAACTCATAAAAGAAGCGCTAAATTGGCTTGAATTTCAACAGGGATTTGATTTTAGCTCGCTGACTACAAATGGTAGCGGGCAGATCCGTGGGTTAAATATTTTTTATGCTGGCAACTCTGATAGTGCATGGTCTAAAGGCTTATGGCCACATATGGCAAGGCTCAGTCCACGTTTTTGTGCTGATGGCGTGTGTACCGATCGCTATCAAATCACTGATATGGGAAATAGCCTTGCAATTGGCACCTTTGTCCATGAATCTGGTCACTTGATCACAAATTGGCCCGATCTTTATGATTATGATGGCAGCTCAGAGGGCTCTGTCGCAAGTTTTGGTGTTATGGGGTTTGGCGCGATTGGCGCTTCCAACCGTTTTAAGCCGACGCCACCTGTTGCACACTTTAGAGCCATAGCTGGTTGGGATACGGTAACTGAACTTAACCCAGCCGTAAATGCCAATGCCCCAACAGGAAGGCTCAGCCATATTTCAGGCGCTAATAGCTCATATAAATGGACCAACCCCAGTAACGCGAATGAAGCTTTTTACATTGAGGCTATTCATCAATCGGGACAAAACTCAGAGCAACTCGATTCAGGTTTGGCTATTTGGCACGTTGATTCCGCGGGCAATAACTCGAATGAATGGTATCCGTATATCCAAATGGAGCATGGTGATGCCAAGCGAGATCCTGAAAATGGCCGAAACCGTGGGGATAATGGCGATTTATTTGATGTGGCAGGAGAGTTTAGCGCCACACTGCCGAATGCGTTGAGTAGCAAAGGGACGAATGCGCTATGGTGGAATGGAAGCGACTCGGGCTTGTCCATCAGCAATATTTCTGATCCCGCTGCAGAGATCCAATTTACCGTAAGCGGTAGTACAACCCCACCACCAGCGGGAGATGTTTACACTGGATACTTAACGGACAAGCAACAAGCCATACAACCTGACGGCAGTTGGTTTCAGTACAGCGGTGGCACAATCGCACTTACGTTAGAGGGACCTACAAACGCAGACTTCGATTTGAAACTCGAAGCTTGGCAAGGTGGTGCATGGCAACAAGTTGCCATTTCGGAGACGCCGACCTCACAAGAGTCAATTAACTATACGGCAAATTCAGGTTACTACCGCATCTTGGTTTATTCATACAGCGGTGCGGGTGATTACCGTCTGATGGTACAGAAGTAGTTAACCAAAGCGCTGCACTGGTTGGTCAATACAATTGATATAATGCCAAGTCGCGTTGCTTGTGTGGTAAGCGCGCGGCTTGTTTTTACTTCGGTGGATACTCTAGTGCACCAAATTCCACTTTCTTATCTATAATTCATACTTTATTACCAAAATTATGATAATAATGCGGTCATGCATATTGTTTGTTATGGAATAGCTTATGAATTTTTTTCGAAAGCCAAATCAAGAAGTTGAAAATTTGACCGCTGAACTCAAGCGTGCTCGGGCATTACTTTCTGCGATTGATGAAGCGGTCGCAAAAATTGAATTTACACCCGATGGTCAAATAGCAGCAGTCAATCAACATTTTCTTGCTGTCGTGGGTTACACAGAGGCTGAAGTGATAGGGCGGCACCATCGTATTTTTTGCCATAAAGACTATGTAAGTTCTTCGGAATATCGCAGTTTCTGGGCAAGCCTTCAACGTGGCCAGGCTCAGTATGGTAATTTTGAACGCTTTACCAAAAAAGGTGATGTAGTTTGGCTTGATGCTACCTATTTCCCAGTTGAAGAGAATGGCAAAGTCACCCGTATTGTTAAAATTGCGAATGATATCACAGCAGAAAAGCTCACTATCAAAGCACAAGAAGCGATAGCTAACGCACTCAATAAGTCCATGGCAACCATAGAGTTTACACCAGAGGGCGTTATTTTAGATGCGAATCCAAATTTCACGGCTACTGTGGGTTATAAACTCAGTGAGATTAAAGGTCAGCATCATCGAATGTTCTGTGACGACAGCTTTTATAAAGAACAGCCACATTTTTGGCAAGAGCTGGCAAAAGGCCAGCATAAAAGTGGTCGCTTTCATCGCTTAGGTAAACATGGCGAAGATATTTGGATTGAAGCAACGTATAACCCTATCTTTGATGAACATGGCAAAGTCATTAAAGTGATAAAGTTTGCAACAAATATCACGGCGCGGGTGCAAAAAGCGCATCGAGTCGCACAAGCTGCCGAAGTTGCGCAGGTGACATCAGAGCAAACCGAGCAAATAGCAGCTCGTGCAAGCTTGCTGTTGCAAGAGTCTGTCAGTACCTCTGGGCTTATTTCTAATCAAGTGCGAAGTGCAATGGCCGCAATAGCACAGCTTAATGAACAGTCAAAAGGGATTTCGGCAATTGTGTCCACCATCAGCGCGATTGCGGAGCAAACCAATTTGTTAGCTCTCAATGCAGCGATAGAAGCCGCCAGAGCGGGCGAGCAGGGAAGAGGATTTGCGGTGGTAGCCGATGAAGTAAGAAGTTTAGCAGCACGTACCTCGCAGTCGACCAACGAAATCAATGATGTAGTAAATCAGAATGAAGTGTTAACTAAAGAAGCCACCGCACTGATGAATACGGTGTCCGAAAGCACAGAGCTTGGCCTTGCACAAATCGATGAAGTAAATACAGTGATGAATGAAATAAAGCAAGGCGCAGAAAACCTCACAAATACGGTTAAAGGATTGTCAGAATAACCTAAAGATCGCCGCGTAAAGCGGCTCCCACCAAGGGTTTAAGTATGTTGTAGGAACGGGTTCACCCCACGCTCTTTTCCCAAATGATCGCCGCGTAAAGCACCTCCCACCAAGGGCTCGAATATGTTGTGGGAACGGGTTCACCCCGCACTCTTTTCCCCAATGAACGCCGCGTAAAGCACCTCCCACCAAGGGCTCGAATATGTTGTGGGAACGGGTTCACCCCGCACTCTTTTCCCCAATGTTCGCCGCGTAAAGCGGCTCCCACCAAGGGTTTAAGTATGTTGTGGGAGCGGGTTCACCCCGCGATCTTTTCATCAAGATCGGCGCATAGAGCACCTCCCACAGCGACATAATGTGAATGCTTTATTTTTCAGCGATTTGCCATACTGCAACTGAGCCGGAAATTTCATTACCGATCACCAATAAGGCTTTGCCAGTTGCACTTTTGTCGGCAGGAATAAATGCCATGCCCTCTGGGGCTAAGTCGCCACTGATTTCGGCATCTTCAACTAATCCGCGGTTGTAAAAATAATCTTCAAACTTAACATCGTAAGGGTTGGTGATATCGTAAACCATGATACTACCCATACGCTCTAAGCCAACGAATGCAAAAGTGCGTTCACCAATTTGACCAAGCGCTAGTGCTTCCGGCTCTGGGCCTTTTGCATCAGATCGCGTATCGCCTTCATTGGTGTCTTCATCATTGTTAAATTGTGCGCCATGCACGGAGGCTGTGATCCGCTCGATTTGATCGCCAGAGTCGAACACCACAAGGCCGTTGCTATCCCAAATGGTGAATGAACGTGCACCATAGGTGTACAGCGCTTCATATTGGCCGTCATTATTTTCATCGCCTTTCACCGTTGTAACTTTAAGGCGACCAATGTCGTCATCGTCATTATTGAGATAAGCAAAGTTGCTTGCTAAGGTAAGATCTTCGGCACGGCTCTCATCAATGTACGCTAAACAACCATCATCTTTATCGTAATCTAGGCCACCTTTTGCGGTGCAGTCGGCTTCATCGGCAGCATCAAAAAAATATTCTCTACCATCACCTTCATTGGCAGAGACAATAAAGTTCGCGCCTTTCCACGTGTAGCTAGAGATAGTATCTGGCTGATACATGCCGTAAAGACCGGGGGTACTTTTTAAAATTGATCTTTTTATCTTTATCCGAGGCATCCATGGTGTAATTTGACCAGTCTTTGAATCCCAAACCGACTAAATTAAGGCTATTGTCACTGAGATCTACGATAGCGAGTGCGTTGTTTTCTTGAATTGAAACATAGGCGAAGCGGTTGTCTTTAGAGATGGTGACATATTCCGGTTCTAAATCCATCGCAACTGTCGTATTAATAAGTTTGCCATTGATAGTGCGACCAGTTGGATTGGCGAAGACAATGCCTTGTGCTTCTAGCTCAGCTTGCTTGGTGTTAAATGCGCTAAAGTTTAATTGTGTTGCTGTATTTGCAACTACGCCGTTTGTAATGTTGATTATGCTGATGCTACCTTCAGGATCAACGCTGTAGTCACCTGCGGGTTCCCCTTCATTTGCGACCACGACTTTGCTGCCATCATGAGTAAAGGTAACCATATCAGGTAGTGCACCTGCCGTTACATTTTTAACAAAGGCCGGAGTTGCACCTGAGATATCATAAAAAGCGATTTGTCCTGCGTCACCCGTAGTCTTGGCAGCCATTGCAACTGCCAATAGTTGGTTGTTTTCGTCAACTGCAATACTGTTTGCGTCGCCGGGTGTATTGTCGTTTAAGTTGATTGTCATGGCTGATGTTAAATTTGTAGCGGTAATAACACCTTCATTATTTTTGACTAGAGCGGCCGTATCAAAGCTGGTTGCTGGAATAACTTCAACCACAGCGGCACTGCCTGAACTATTAATGGCATATATCCATTTTTTGGATGCTTGGTAAGCGACAATTTCAGCGGCGCCTTCAGGGCTTTCTGCATTAAGCACTGCGCGTCCCACAAGACTTATTTCAAGCATGCTATTGGCGTTAGTGCCATTGGTTCCGTCTTGTCCGTTTACTCCATCTTGGCCGTCGGAGCCATTTGTACCATCTTGTCCGGCAACGCCTTGTTGCCCTTGCGAGCCTGTTGCGCCATCGTCACCATCAAGTGAACAGCCAGTGAGAAGAGCAAGCAAAGAGAGCGCGATAAGTGAGTGCTTAAACATAAAATATCCTGATTATTATTGTTAAAGCAGCTACTTAATCACAAAAATATGACTCTTATATGGCAATGAGGTTTCACAATTATTGTGAGAAATTCATTGATATCACTGAGCTGGAAGTAATGCCATTCAAGCGTTAGTACCATCGGTATCAAAGGGTGATCAGGCAAAAGTTGGTATTGCGGTTGGTGCAATTAGGTACAGACAAAAAATATACAATAATTTTGCAAGTTTGATGAACTTTTATTCAAAGCTGTTCGTAAGGGTTAGCTATGGGTGACAAAAGCCATTCTTTTTAACCGAGTCTACAGGGTGAGTATAATGAAAAAGTTTATAGTAAGTGCCAGCTTCATGCTTCTTATGGCATGCAGCGATAATGACGATAACGATACTGTTACACCTCCGCCACCGCCGCCAGCCCAAGAGTTTTCAGCGACTAAGACCTTTGAATTGATGTTATCAGGAAAGCAAGAAGTGCCGATGAATACGTCAATGCAAACCGCTTCCGCAACAGTTGAGCTTGATGAAAATCTGATGCAACTCAGAGCAACACTCGACTACAGCAACGTCGAAGGTTTTAGTGCTGCACATATTCACGATGGTGATTTGGGGGCGAATGGCGATGTGGCATTCGCCTTTGAAGCATCAGATGACAATAAAGTGAGTATTCCGATCACAGATCTGTCTGAGGATCTAATTGAGGATATGTTGGATGGTGATTGGTATATTAATCTACACACCGAAGCCTTTCCAAACGGCGAGTTACGCGCTCAGATTGTGCCTGACACGGTAAGCGTGATCACGTTCAAATTAGATGGCTCACAACAGGTGCCAATGAATGAAAGTAGTGCCATGGGGTATGGTTATGCGTCATACGACAGCACCGACGGCGAGCTTTACCTTCGCGCGGTGACTATGGGCGTTGATGGTGCCACTGCTGCACATATTCACACTGGCCGCATTGGTATGAACGGCGATGTGCTTGTGGTGTTAGAGCAGGACGACGAAGTAATGACAGATTGGGTAACTCCCGATGACACGATGATCGACGAAGCGACGTTGAATGTTTTGCTCTCGGGTGGACACTACGTCAATGTTCACACGCCAGAGCTAACAAATGGTGAGATCCGCGGCCAAATCCTGACGGACAATTACGCAGTTGCTACATTTGACTTATCCGGCAAACAGGAAGTGCCAGCAGTAGCAACAATGGCATCCGGTGATGGCTATGCCCTTGTTAACACTGATAACGATGAAGTAGAGCTCAGAGTTGTCACTAGCGGTGTTGAGGATGCAACGGCGGCACATATTCATACCGGTCGGATCGGCATGAATGGTGATGTTTTAGTTGGCCTTGAGCAAAGCACCGATGATATGAATGTATGGATGACGCCAGACAACACCATGATCAATGCTGAGATTTTTGCAGTGCTCGCGTCGGGTGGTCACTATGTTAATGTGCATACACCAGCAAATGCGAGTGGTGAACTACGTGGCCAGATCCTCACTGACAACTACACTTTGGTAGCGTTTCCATTGAGTGGCGAGCAAGAAGTCCCAGCCGTTACAACCACAGCTACTGGTAGTGGATATGCTTTGGTAAATCGAAACGGCTTCGACCTTGAATTACAAGTCCTCACCTCAGGTGTTGCCGATGCAACGGCTGCGCATATACATACTGGTATTGCTGGTGAAAACGGCCCTGTTTTACTAACGTTAATGCAAGATAGTAGTGATGCCAATCGCTGGATGGCTCCGGCCAATGCTGCATTGACAGCGGAAATATTTGCGATTCTGGCTGGCGGTGGTCACTACGTGAATGTGCATACACCAGCAAATCCAAGTGGTGAGTTAAGAGGTCAAATAGTTAATTAAACGCTTAGGTAATTATCTCGCATCTAAGAGTCTGTTAACTGCAGGCTCTTTTTCTTTATATTCAAATTACACAACCATTATCCAGTCAGGGGAGTTATATTTAGTTAAAAATATGTAATCAAAAAATCATGATTTGTTCCCGTAATCGTAATACAAAGCGTCTAGCGTAAGCCTTCTTTAAAATAATAATGGTATTACAATGAATAAGATAAGCGTTTGTTCTGCGATCGTAGCTGCATTATTACTGAGTGCATGTGATGATGATTCTGTGGAGGTTGTGCAGGTTGAAAAGCCGGTGATCACAACGGAGACTGAAATAAAAGTCGTTGAAGTTCCGGTAATTGTGGAAGTGCCAGCAGGTAGCGCAAGTGCCATGCAAGTGGGCACACGGCCTGATTTCTTGATTCAAGATATGGAAGACAGTGCACTCAAAACTAAGCTTGAGCAGTGTGCTAACGGACCTTTTTATAAAACAGACTTTTCAATTGGACACCGTGGTGCGCCAATGCAGTTTCCTGAACACACCAAAGAATCTTATATTGCGGCAGCTAAAATGGGTGCTGGGATTTTAGAGTGTGACGTTGCTTTTACCAAAGACAAAGAGCTGGTTTGTCGCCATTCACAATGTGATTTACACACTACAACAAATATTTTAGCAACGGATTTAGGCCAAAAATGTACAACACCATTTGTACCAGGCGATCCTGAAAATGGAATTGCAGCCCAAGCTATGTGTTGTACCAGCGACATTACTTTGGCTGAGTTTAAGACATTAAAAGGTAAAATGGATGCCGCGAACTCAATGGCTACAACTGTAGCGGAATATATGGATGGCACGGCAAATTGGCGCACCGATTTATATTCGAGCCGTGGCACTTTAATGACCCATGCCCAGAGTATTGAGTTATTTAAAAGTTTAGGCGTGAAAATGACGCCAGAGCTGAAGACTCCGTCTGTCGCCATGCCTTTTGACGGTTTTACACAAGAAGCCTACGCACAAAAAATGATTGACGAATATAAAGCCGCAAATGTAGATCCAAAAAATGTCTGGGCGCAGTCATTTAATCGTGACGATGTCGTCTATTGGATAAAAGAAAATCCAGAGTTTGGTGCACAGGCAGTGTATTTGGACGACAGATACGAAGCGCAAGCAGTAGACAATGAAACCATGGTATCAGCAGAGCAAATCGTGCATAACCCAGAGCTACTTTCACCAACGATGAAAGAGCTTGCAGCGGATGGTGTTAACATTATCGCACCGCCACTTTGGATGTTATTAACCGAAGAAGGGGGGAAAATCGTTCCCTCACCATATGCCAAAGCTGCAAAAGCAGCAGGGCTTGGGATCATCACTTGGACACTAGAGCGCTCTGGTCACCTAGCCAGCGGCGGTGGTTGGTACTATCAAAGCATCAACGGCAGTCTGTCAGGTGAGGCGATGATAGATAACGATGGCGATACCTTTAAAGTGCTAGATGTATTGGTCAAAGAGGTTGGCGTAATCGGCGTATTCTCTGATTGGCCAGCAACGACCACTTACTACGCAAGCTGCATGGGCATGCCTGCCAGTATTTAAGCGGTGTTTATTGTGGTAGGAGCGGGTTGATCCCGCGATCTTTTGATTTGGCTCTCACTGTTATTATGTCAACTCCATTTGTTCCTAATTCTATGCTAGAAGAATCTCAACCCCTGCACTAGTCTTTATTGTGAACGCTTTAATAAAGGCTAGAATCATGAAGTTAAACTCTATCCGTATCCTCATGACCACTATATTCGGTGGCATTATTGTTTTTGTCGTCATCGTTACCTTATTGGTTGTTAACATGTACAACGCCTTGCTTGATTTTGAGCAAATGGCGGACAACCGATATAAAGCTTATCAACTGGCCGACGAATTAAGACAAAGCTCCGACGATTTAACGCGATTGGGCAGAACTTATGCGGTAACTGGTAACGATAAATACGAAAAGATGTATATGGATGTATTAGCGATCCGTAATGGTGAAAAGCCAAGGCCTGAAGGCTACCATAAAATTTATTGGGATTTGGTGCTTAACTATGGTGAGAAACCAAAACCAGACGGTCAGCGAGAAGTATTACTCGATGCTATGAAAGCGGCGGGCTTTAGCCAAAAAGAGCTCAACTACTTAAGTGAGGCACAAGCCAATTCCGATGGCCTTGTTGCATTAGAAGTTGAAGCCATGAACGCCGTAAAAGGTAAGTTTAAAGATAGTGCCGGTAATTACACCATCCAAGGCGAGCCCGATTTGAACAAAGCGGTTAAGCTTACCCACAGTGATGATTATCATCGCTATAAAGCCAACATCATGAAGCCAGTTGAATCGTTTTTTACTGAACTTGAAAGCCGCACCAAACAAAATGTTGTGCGAGCTCACAGTGCTGTAGAGTCTTATGTTTTGTGGGCTATGATGATGTTAGTGATAACCGTATGCTTCAGTTTATTTGGCGTGTACTTAGTTCGTCGTCGTATCGTGAAACCGATAGAGTTACTTGGTAGGACTTTTGAAGAGATAGGTAGTTCAAACGATCTTAGAAAAACGGTAGACGAAAGCGGTGCAACTGAGATTAAAGCGGTGGCCAATATCGTAAATCGTATGCTCAGTAGCTTTAAAAATACAGTAACGAACATCGGCTCAGCGGGTGGCGCGATGTCGCAATCTTCCAAAGAAGTGGCGCACTTTATTCGCAGTAACAAAGAGATAAGCGAAGAACAAAACGCCCGTCTTGAAACCATTGCTACGGCTGCGGAAGAAATGACCGCGACACTCAATGAGGTCACGTCCAGTACCGTGAGTACCGCAGATTATGCGAATCAGGTTGAACTTGAAGCACAGCGGGGGATGGAAGTGATGTCGCAAACCAGCCAGCAATTTAGTGAGTTGTCAGTGCGCTTTGACGAAACTGCTAATATTATCTCTGAGTTGACTGAGCAAAGTGACCAAGTGTCAAATGTAGTGAGCGTTATCCAGGCTATTGCGGAGCAAACTAACCTGCTTGCATTAAATGCTGCTATCGAAGCGGCAAGGGCGGGAGAGCAAGGCCGCGGTTTTGCTGTTGTTGCAGATGAAGTAAGAACCCTTGCACAAAGAACCCAAAAATCCACAGAAGAAATTCGCGATATCATCAACCAGCTGCAAACCAAAGCGGGGAGTGCGAATACCGCCATTCAGCAAAGTCAGCGCCAAGTGCAAGCGACGGAAGAGCAGGTGATGGTATCTTCCGAAGTGCTCGACAGCATCTTTGAAGCTGTAAGCAAAATCAAAGATTTGACTCAGGGGGTTGCTACCGCCTCACAGGAGCAGTTATCGGTAACCGAAGACATTAACACCAATATCAATGGCCTGAGTGATATTTCTAAAGAAGCGATTAAGCGGATGAATGAGTTTATGGCCATTGTTGAGCAGTTAGAGCAAACCAGCCACCGTCTCAACGATAATGCGAGGGAGTTTACTGTTTAGCACGTAGGAAGCACTTTACACGGTGGTCTCTTCTTTACTAATCGCCGCCTACAGCGCCTCCCACTAAGGGGTTAAGTATTTTGTATGAACGGATTCACCCCGCGATCTTGTCTCTAATGAATACGCATAAAGCATTTCCCACTAAGGGTTTAAATATGTGGTAGGGGCCGTTTTATGCGGCGATCTCTTCATGAGCAAGACTAAGAAAAATCAATAAACCTACAACGTCCCTTAAATGTGATCTAAATCAAAAATGCAAATGAGATTAATTATCAATATTTTTGACTTTTGTTCAGTTTCCATTTAGAGTACTCGCCAAAATTTACTTTAATGCAATAAATTTTGGGATATTAACAATGACAAACACGCCTTTTAAACGTGGTGTACTCTCTGCTTTGGTGCTTTCTGCCCTTAGTCCTGTTGCTTTTGCAGATTCAGTAAAAGCGCAGCCAGATATGGAACGCATCGTTGTAACTGCAACCGGCTTTGAGCAAAAAATACCAGAAGCACCAGCGAGTATTTCAGTGATCACGGCTGAGGATATTCAAGCTCAGTCCTATACGACTTTGCTTGATGCCGTGAAGTACCAAGAGGGCGTGGATATTGGCACAACTCGAGATAAAACCGGCCAAGGCAGTGTGAGCATGCGTGGTTTAACAGGTGAATATACGCTGCTACTTATTGACGGTAAGCGTCAAAACAATCACGGTGATATCTACCCAAATAACTTTGGTGGTAACGCGTTTAACCATATTCCACCTAAAAGTGCCATTGAGCGAATTGAAGTCATTAGGGGACCTGCCTCTACACTTTACGGCGCAGATGCGATGGGCGGCGTAATCAACATTATTACTAAAAAGTCAGTAGATGAATGGACTGGCAGCATCGATTTTGGCCGAAGCCTACAAACAAACGACCAGTTTGGTGATGATATTACCACAGATTTCAGTATCTATGGGCCTTTAGTTAAAGGTTTACTCAACTTTTCTGCTCGCGGTAGTATTTATGAGCGTCAAGCATCGAACCCTGAGTTTTCACCTGCAACCGATCCAAATGGTGAGTTGCATCATCGTGAACTCGGTTTTGGTAGTGGTGGTAGAACGGTTGACAATACCAATACACAACTTGGTGCGACGTTTGTGTTCACACCAAACGACAACCACACAGTTACTTTTGATTATGATATCTCAAATCAAGAGTACGATAATACGCCAAACTACGACGTTGAGTCGGGCAAAATTACCTATCCACTTGGCACCAAAGACAACATCGAATCAATCTGGCAAGACAGTCGTGGTAAGGTAAATCCACGTGCAGGTTATGCGGCGGATCAAGAATTTGACAGAAGCTGGTGGTCACTAACGCATCAAGGTACTTTTGGTGATATTGAAACCTTTGTGTCATTGGCGTTTGTTGATACCGATAACAATGGCCGTACTATGCCGCTTTCTGTTGCAGAGCGTAAACTACTACAAGCCATGTACGATGGCAGTGGTAAATATGCCGATATGGAAGAAGCAGAACGTAAAGCGCTTGCTGAAAGCACATTCTTACCACGTCCAAAGCGTACACTTAACAGTAACCAATATACGTTAGACGCGCGAGTGGATATTCCAGTTGACAACTTACTTGGCGATCACGTGTTTGTTGTGGGCGGTCAGTGGGTTGACGGTGAATTACAAGATGGCGTATTTGGTATGGAGTCTGGCGTTGATCAAGGCGTTCAGGAACACCAAATGTACTCTCTATTTGTAGAAGATAACTGGAGCCTGAGCGATCCTCTAACAGTTACAGTGGGTGTCCGTCATGATAACCACGATGTATTTGGTAGCCAACTTTCTCCGCGTCTATACGGTGTGTATGAGCTGTCTGACGATTGGACAGTAAAAGGCGGGATCAGCACCGGTTATAAAACGCCACAAACGACTGACTTATACAATGGTATTACCGGCTTTGGTGGTCAAGGTACGTCGCCGTTTGCTGGTAATCCAGATCTTGAACCAGAAACTAGTGTAAACAACGAAGTAGCATTGTATTGGACGCACCCAACAGAGAACCACAATTTTAATATCACTTACTTCTCAACAGAGTTTGACGATAAGATCGCCCGTGGTGATACCATCAAGAGCTGCTCTGCAACCAATGGTGTAAAACCATGCGTGAATTTGGGCGTATACGACGAGCTTGGTTACGATACTTACAGCCAAAAAATCAATATCGACAAAGTTGAGATCCAAGGTATTGAGCTTGCAGGTCGTTACCAGTTCACTGATGCAGTTTCACTTTACGCGAACTACACTTGGACAGACAGCGAGCAAAAGAGTGGCCCTCAAGAAGGTCAACCACTAACCAATACCGCTGAGCACATGGCAAATGCCACGGTAAACTGGCAAGTAACAGACGAGTTCTCACTAACGCTAAATGCTGAAATGCGCTCTGATCGTTACCGTGGCTGGGACAATAATCTAGACAAAGCCATGTACTACAAAAACTACAACCTACTGCACTTAGGTGCTAAATACACCTTTAACGACAATGTTACTGTGTTTGCGCGTATCAATAACTTATTGGATGAAGACTTTACGTCTTATAGCACAGATTACAGCGACTTAAACGGCGATGGTAAATACGAATACCTAAGCGGCCGTGGTGTGGTAAGCGAAGTGGTATTTAGTGATGACTACAACGTAAAAGACAAAGCCCGCAATATTTGGTTTGGTGTCAACGTGACGTTTTAATACCCATGTAAAGCATTACTAGATTACAAAAGTCAAAGGAGGTGCAATTTGCACCTCTTTTTATTGCCACTTGTGCAGGACGCAGCGATCATTTCTCTACTTTTACCTCACTCGTAGCAGCGGCTTTACGCCGCGACAGACATCTGTTCTAGCAGAATAAATCCGCTTACTACCATGTGTAAGAGCCGCCTCACACGGCGATCATTTCTCCACCTTTTAGCTCGCTCGTAGCAGCGGCTTTACGCCGCGACAGACATCTGTGTTAGCAGAATAAATCCGCTTACTACCATGTGTAGGAGCCGCTTTACGTGGCGAGCTTTTCTCTACCTTTTAGCTCGCTCGTAGCTGCGGCTTTACGCCGCGACAGACATCTGTGTTAGCAGAATAAATCCGCTTACTACCATGTGTAGGAGCCGCTTTACGCGGCGAGCTTTTCATCAAGATCGCGGAGTAAGCCCACTCCCATCACACAACACTGCCGCTAGATAATTGCCCAAATATCACCGCTGGTAGGAGCCGCTTTACGCGGCGATCTTTTCAACAAGACCGCGCGCTCACTCCCTCAACCTCAATCCAACGCGTTCAATGCTCGATAGGTATCATAGGCAAACTGGTCCGTCATACCGCTAATAAAATCCTGAATAAGGCGGCAGCGATAATAAAACTCAAAAATCGGTTCGGCTTGCTCAGCCTCACTAAGCTGCGCGACCGTCTCGCGGTATACCGCAACATACTTTTTGGAAATCCGATTAATCAATCGCGACTCTATCGCAAAGTCATGGTCGCCATTTAATGCTGCGTTAAATTCATCAGCGTTTAAGTCAAGCACTCGCTGATATTCATTCAATATGCTGCTGGTGATCTTATAACCTTGAAGCTCCAACTGCTCGACTTCTTTATTCGAGAATACCTTGTTGGCCGCGACCGTTTTCAGCGATTTTACAATAGCATGAAGGTGGCTGTTATCTTCCAGTAACGAAGCGTTAAAACTCCCTTCGTAGATCGCTTCAATATTATCGATAAAACGCGTTTTGGCATGTTCAGCAAGCGGGTGCAACAACCCCACGCGGAGCCAAATAAAAAATTCATTATCAAAATTCGCCATATGCTTGCTGGCTTTGTCATTGGCATAGTGCAGCTTTTTACTCATAAGCTCTAACAGCTTGTCATCGGTGATCCCAAACCCAGCGGCGATATTTTGATATTCCTCTATTAAACAGCCCGTTAACTCATCTACGCTAATAATGCCTTTTTCTACAGCGTCTTCCATATCAGCAAGGCAATAAGCAATATCGTCAGCCGCTTCCATGATATAAGTCACCGGGTGGCGATGACCCACTTGGATCTGCAATTTGTCGCACAGCTCACTGACAAAACCACTTTCACTAAAATAGTATCCTGCTTTCTTTTGCAAATAAGACTTATCAATGGCTACGGTTGATTTAGGTGTAGTCGCGCAGCGGGTATATTTCATCACAGTGGCACATTGTGAATAGGTAAGGTTAAGCCGAGAAAGTGTATGAATAACGCGAATGGCTTGGGCGTTACCCTCAAAACTACAAATATCGAGCAGTAACTCCATTTCTTGATTCAGCACCGCCAGATCCGACGCTTTGCTCTCCTTTGAGCCATACCTAAGCGCCGCTCGAGCACTTTTTGCAAACTGTTGATGCTGGCTCAAATAGCGTTTAAACCAATCATTGATAGCGGCCTCGCCAAAGTGACCAAACGCAGGGTTACCAATATCGTGCATTAAGCAGGCCATTTCAGACAGAGTGACCAAACACTCAGACAAATCCACCTGCTGTCCGTTTTTATCTTCATATTGCAGCAAATCTTGCCTACCTTGCTGCACCAGCGCATCAACAATTTTTTTAGCAATGTAACGGCCGTTTTGCTGCACCTCAAGTGAATGCGTTAAGCGTGAACGCACCGCCGCATTGCGCTCAAGCGGAAACACTTGAGTTTTTTGTTGCAGTCGTCTAAGCGCAGCACTGTTGATAATACGCCCACGGTCGCTCTCAAGGCTACTCGCCTCACTGCCACCGGTATTGTAAGAACGCTCGTTTGTTATTTTATTTTTGAAGTGCATGCGACTTTCCTGTTGAAACCCAAGCTACATTTCCAATGTAGGTGAATGTGGAAAAGTTGTAAACCGAATCGGCACCTCGCATAGCCAGCCTACAAGCAAACCTTCATATAAGGTAAGGTAGCGCAGGATCTCTACACCGAATTAACAACAGGCAAAACACCGACTAAGCCAGTAAAGTGATAAAAAGAGACTGTAATTATTTGTAACAGGTTAGCTTATCTATAGTTGTTATTTCTACGGGCTTGGTTTAACCCTAGTTTTAATGGCCTGGCAAAAGATATCTACACTTTGTTGGTAACCACTACAGCTTTTGAACAAGTCTTATGCACTTTTTGATACACACTCTCCTAGAGACCTAGTTGCTAAGTTAAATAGAAGTACAGCTGCCACAATTTCCTAATTTAAAAATTGCCTGCGGCCACTTTAAAACTGGTGAAAGTAGCGAAATGTTCTTCATGCCAGCTCCACCAGGATGTGGAAAAGTTGACCTTGAAAAACACTTCTTAGCTCTTGCTCATGGTCACTCTATGAACGGTGGTAAATACCCGATCTTAGATGGGGATTTGCTATTACTCGAGCGCATCACGGCGAACAATGCAGACTCGATTACAAATACCACGATCGCCATAGAACGATACCTATTAGTGGCAAGAAATCCAGAGTATGCAGTAATGAAAGCCAATGAGGAGTTTGTGACGTTTGCGTGATTGAGAGAGGTGTAGAGACTCTCTGAGAACTAGCGCAGCGTAGATATGAGCTATTAAGCGTCAAAGAGGAGCTGGTTAACAACCAGAGAGGTTTCTCTATCAACATAACGGGTGATAGGTTATAGCTTGAACTCTATGTAGATGGATTGTAAATTGATTTATCGATAAAAACTTTGATTGTATTTCACAACTTTAGTAACTAGGACACGCAAACAAATGGATGGCTCAGCATCACAACAACGCAACACAGTAAAAAAAGCGGCTTTATTTTCATTTAATAAATTGATTGCTTTTACCGTTTTTATAACCAGTATCGTCATTGGCGCATATGCAACTGATCTTGTTGAGATAGTGAAGGCCTACGTGCTTTATTCTGGTAGTAGCTTGATTCGCTTTATACCAATTTTGGTGCTTAGTGTGGTGATGATAAGTTATTTGTATTATCAATTTGAGCGAGCTGGACTAAGCACTTTTAGGAGATTCATAAAGTCAATTTCAACTGTGTTTGTATGCGCAACATTTTTTTCAGCAGGGATGTTTCTAAAAGATCCTTGGATATCACTTTCCATGTTCAACGATGAGTACGATGGCCCCGTCAAAGCTTTTCAACACTACGCGGGGTTTGAAGTAAAGAAGGATAAATGTGAAAAGCGCGGTAAAAACCTTACTTGCTCTTTTTACGCTATTAATCTACTTCCTCGTGATAATGCTTTTAGGATTAGAAATAAAAGTTATGCGATTGATCATAAAGATAGCCAAGCTAGATTACTTGCATACTATGTAGGTGAAAAGCGGTATGGTAGTTATAACTCTGATTACTTTACTGTGCCTGTAGGAAGTAAGCGAATGTTTAAAATGGAGTTTGAGCTCTCATCAGATGAAAAAATGGTATTTGCTCCGTACTTGTCAGTAGTGCTAGATGCAGAACATCATGAAGAAAAGCATCTCAACTTTAGATCTATGGATGTTGTGGACTATGTTCAGTAGTCCGTGATTTTGCAAAGGTGAATTATGAACCAAGCCCTTAAATTTTTACTGTCTATCGTAATCGTCATCGTGACTTTTGTCGTGTCAGCAACCTTAGCTGGGATGTTGGCTGAATATGTGGGCTGGTGGAAAAAGCCGGTGATAGGCGGTGTAGCAGCGGCTTGTGTGGTGTTGTCGGGTTATGTGAGTGCGCCAGTGTATAAGCTGTATTCTGCGGCGGTATGGCTGTTGATTGGTGCAGCTGTAGCTTGGGTGATGTCGAGTGTGTTTATGTATGCTGAGGATGCCGACACCTCAGTGCCTTTGTATGTAACCTACGCAAGTGGTGTGTTTGCTTTGGCGCTTTGCTGGGGTTGGGAGCGTCGAAAGGTTGTGTGAGGGATTGGTTCTCTGTAATGGGGTGCAAGAGATCGCCGCGTAAAGCGGCTCCCACCAGCGGTGACTAGTGTGGTGGGAGTGGATTTATTCCGCGATGTTTTGTGTAGAGATCGCCGCACGAAGCGGCTCATACTTGAAGTGGTTTTTACCAGTGGGATCTAGTATGGTGGTAGCGGATTTATTCCACGATGTTTTTTGTTGAGATCGCCGCGTAAAGCGGCTCCCACCAGCGGGGGCTAGTGTGGTAGCGGATTTATTCCGCGATGTTTTGTGTAGAGATCACCGAATAAAGCGGCTCCTACCTACTTATTCAATTGTTAAAGGAATATTCAATATGACTCCAAGTGCGTTACGCAAAGCAGTTAATGCCTTTTCTCAAGATACTCAGCATCAACCGGATTATTATTTTGTTGAAGGCTATGTGATAGGCAAAGTTGCCATTAATGATATTGCTGAAATACACGAGTGGTTGCCTGAGCTCTTTGGTGATTACACGGCTATTTACCGTGCTCAGTTAGAGGCCTTAATGTATTTGCATGAGCAGTGTGTTTCAAGCTTGGATGGAAAAACTTATAAGTTGCCAAAAGAGTGTGCGCTATCTAAGCAAGACTTTGCAGCATCATTAGTAGAAGGGGCTCCGTTACCGAGCTTTTGTCTTGGTCTGCTTAAGGCCTTGGATAAAGTATCTTTTGAGAACTTGTCACTAGAGCAAAAAGGTGCGGTAAATGAATTACAACAACAGCTCACCGGATTTACTAGCTTAGATGCAGCAAAGGCGGCGTTTTCACACGCTGAGCCTACGATGCCTTTTGAGCGCGAGGCTCATGACGTAAAGCGTTATTTGGCTGGCGCGATTATGGAGTTAGGGGATACTTTAATTTGGGACCCTGAGCTAGACAACGAGCTCGGAGCGTTTGAATTTGAAGAAGATTTTGATAAAGAACAAGAAGAAATAAGAAACTCACTGATTGAGAACTTACTCAAATTGACTCACATTGATTCAATCCCTTTACTTGACCAGTTTATCCTTAATGAAGAACAAGACTTTATTACGCCTGATTATATTGAGGAAAATCAAGGCAATTTTTGGCTTATCCACGAAACCAGACCTTATATGTTTATTCGTTACCATAAAGCATGGATTTACTTTTGGGCAGACAGAGTACAAGAGGCGGTTGATGAGCTAGACCTGCTGCTGCGACTTAATCCAAACGATAATCAAGCCTGTCGATACCTGTATGTGAACGGTTTAGTCATCTTAAAACAGTGGGATAAACTACAAGCTTGCCTTGATGAATATGAAGAAGAGAGTATTTTTATGCTATCTGCAGAGGCGCTGATGCATTTTGCGCAGGGTGGCGAGAGCAAAGCTTTGAATGAGCTAAAAGCGACAATCAAAGGGTACAATAAGCACTTTATCAAGATGCTTACAGGTCAAGAAAAGACTAAGCAAAAAGAGGTATATGGCTACACATTGGGTTCAAAAGAAGAAGTCTTAAGTTATATAGATTGTGGTGGCAAAAAAGCCTGGTTAAGCGTGGAAGGAAGCCTCTTTTGGCTGCGTAAAAAATCATAGCGGACTTTGGATAAATTAAGCAAGTAGAGATGCAAAGCTAAGAGCTGTTCACCGGTGAAGTTGGCCTTCACCGGGGTTATCGACAAGGTTTTCTCGCCTCAAAATAGTTCACTTAATTAAGCGAATTAGTATTAGAAGTCATATCGGATAGAGGCTGCAAAGCTTCGTCCCGCACTTTCAAGTCCATCTAAGCTTTCTGTCATACCGTGGCCTGCAAGATTGCCGTGTTGATAGTAAGTTTTATCAAATAGATTACGGATAGCTAAATTTACGGCAGTATTATCACCCAATTTAACTTGTGCTAACCAGTCAATCGTGCCGTATCCAGGAGTTTGGTATTTACCTGTGTTCACTTTGGTCATTTTTTTAGCAAAATTAAGGATAAGATCTGAACTCACCATATCATTTTGATACTTGAAGCCTAGGTTCCCTGACAGCGGATTAATGGAACTGATATATTCATCTGTCTCATCATTTTTACCATCTTGATATGTTGCGCTAAATGAAACAGACAATGTATCGGTAGCATAGTAAGTGGTGGAGAACTCAGCTCCTTTAATCGTAACTGAATCAATGTTCTGGTATTGGAATTTGTCATGGTTATAGGCAAAGTTTCCTTCATCATCCAATATGGTTTCACGGCTTATAAGCTCTGTGGACAAGAAGTTATCAAACTTATTGTGGAACAGTGCAGTTGAAATAGTGAAGTCACCAATATGGCCACGTAATCCAAGTTCTAAGGTGTCACTTTCTTCTGGACTTAAGTCCTCTGCTGGTAAGATTTCATATAAATATTCTGCAGAAGCCTGATTGTAGTGTTCAATATAGGCTAGATCATAAGGCGGTACTTTGAACCCTTGGCCGTACTGAGCAAAAACAGAAAGCATGTTGTTTAGATAATACAAACCACCTAAATTAAACGATAAATGTTGATCGTCTATTTTCGCAAATTCTGTACCATCGGTCTTTAAGGTACCGCTTGGGTCCATGCTGTAATAATCGAAACGTAGGCCTGGTGTAACTATAAGTTTGTCATCTAGTAGCTTTATTTCGTCATTGATGAATAGGCCAGCGCGAAGTGTATCATTTTTCGGGAATTTATTGGTAATGTCATCTTTGATGACTTCGCCTTCCACTTCTCGGTATTCACGTACTGTGCGTAGGCTCTCAGTGGTTTCTATATCAACACCGTAACCAAGAGTATGTTGCTTATCGAGTGCTTTACTCGCGTGAGAAATAAAACCATACGTAGTTTGCTCATAAGTACCGGTTTTCCACATGTCGCGTTTTTCGATAACACCAAACATAGGCGCGTTAATATCGAGTAAAGCATACTCTTGATCGTCTTGAACACTGTTTGTGTAATACAAATTAAACTGTGCTGTGTCCCAAACGCTATTGCCCGTATCGTTGTGATAACTCAGGCGGAACGAATCTGTGTGCTTTTCGGTCTCTGTACTTTCCGTCGCGATGTTGTAGCCATATTTAGCTAGACCACGGAAATATGCCAATAGACCATCGGCAAGGTCGCCACTTACATCTTGGCGCCACAGATCAGCAGAAACATTGACATAATCTTTGTCGTTGAAGTTGTATTTTAATTTGTAAAGTAAGCTTTGAGAGTCTATATCAAAGGGAGCGCGGGTGTTGTGCTTATTTTGCTCCTCTTTACCATCTCTGGCTGTTAGGCTCAGTAAGTGGTCAAAATTGCCATGCTGGCCTGCTAGCGTTGCACTTAGATTAGTTTGTTCACTGAGGTCGCTATAGCCTATCCTTACACGTGCGCCAAGATGCTCATTGTCGTTAAGATAATCACTGGCATCTTTGGTGGTAAATACCACAATACCCCCCAACGCATCGGAACCATAGAGAGATGAGCTGGCTCCTTTCGCAACTTCAACTTGTTTTATCGTATCAGTATCAATAAAACCTCGGCCCACTATATCGTTGAGTCCATCCGCGCCATAGCCTTCATTCATGCGCATACCGTCTTTTATGATCAATACTCTATCGCCGCCCATAGCTCGAACCTGAATATTTTGTGCACCACCTATACGACCCGTAATCTTTATACTTGGATCATACTGAAAAAGCTGATTTACATCGGTGATTACTTGTTCTTCGATGTCTTGGCTAGACATTACGGAGATACTAGCTGCTACGTCTTTAAGTGGCTTCTCACTACGAGATCCACTAACAACGATAACTTCTAAATCATCTGCGGAAACGGCGTTATCGGCTAACGCAACCGTTGATCCAGAAGCAATAATTGAGGCGATAAGTAGTCGCAAATAGTGTGTTTTTGCAAAGCGCATGATGAGATTCCTATGAATATTTTATTGCTGAGCTGCTACTAAAATTTGCGAAGATCATACCTCTATTATCAAAAAGATCAATCTAAATAATAATAATTTCCATTTGCGTTGTTGTAAGTTATTACATTTTCAAGTACATTGTCGCGATAATTTATAGAGGGGAATTATTGTGAATATACAAGCAATAGAAATGCTAATGGCCAATGTATCTGAGCTGCTAATGACGCCAGTTATTATTGTAATATCAGTACTTTTTGTTTACGCATTTTTTGCACTTGGACGCTTTGTATCCGAATTTTTAATTCGTAGGAAAAGTCGTTTGTCATACCAACGTGGAATAGATAATAAGTCGTTACAAAGCTACAACGGCTTTCATGTTCATAACTATTTTATTGCGAATCCAAGCGCATCTGAAGATGAGTTAGAGGTGTTTGCGTTAAAGCAGCTCGAAACGCTTCGAATTGTTACGCGGGTTGCTCCAATGCTAGGTCTTATCGCGACAATGATCCCAATGGGGCCGGCGTTAAAGGCGCTCGCAGACGGTAACATTCAGGGGATCAGCGAAAACTTAATTATTGCGTTTGCTGCGGTAATATGGGGACTTGTTATTTCTACACTTACTTTTTGGCCCGCTTCGGTTAAGAAACGTTGGTGTGCTCAGGAGTTGATCAACATTCGAAAACTGAGAGGGGAATAATTTCCATGCGCTTTTTAGATGAAGACGAAGAATTAAACCCTATTGTGAGTGCCGTAAATTTGGTTGATGTTTTTTTGGTGATTATTGCGGCGTTACTGATTTCTATTGCGCAAAATCCACTCAGTCCATTTACATCAGAAAATGTCACTGTGGTAAAAAACGCCGGTGAACCCAACATGGAAGTGATCGTGAAAGAAGGCAAGGAAATTAAGCAATATAAATCTAATGGAGAAATAGGCTCTGGAGAAGGTATGAGAGCCGGGGTCGCATATAAAATGGCAGACGGTAGTTTTGTCTATATTCCAGAGAATGAAAAGAAAACTGAAAACAATGCGAAGGAGACAAACAGATGACCCGACTATTCGCGCTGCTCATTTTAGCTTTGTCTTCTTTCCAAAGTTTTGCACAGCAACAGCCTGAAGTGTTGATTATGATGTCAGGACATGCTTCTAAATCAAAAGGAGAGTTATTGCTCTCGCTGGCCGAAGATCAGCCTTTTAAACTGACTAACTTTAGCACTCGTGGCAAATCAGAAGATGAGATCCGAGCCGCTTGGCAAAGTGCTAAGTTGATTTTACTGGATGGTATTAATCCTATGCTGTCACAGTATATGTTTGCAGATTACACATCATATTTGACAGATTATCCAGAGGTTCCAGTGATCTCTTTAGGGGATCTTGAAAACATGAAAATGAATCAAGGGTTATCCCCGTCGCAGCATACAACATTGGGCGCATACTACAATAATGCAGGTAGCCAAAACTACCGTAACATGATGTTGTACATATCGACTAAGGTATTTGGGTTATCGAGTGAAGCGCCAGAGCCGGTAAAGGTAGTGCCAAATGTAGGTCTATATCATCCTGATTTTAAATCTAGCGTTACAGCTAATCAAAGCGAATTCTTTAACTGGTTGGATGTTGAAGACAATCAGCCGGTTATCGCGATTGCTATTCACCGCTCTGTAATTGACTACGAGCAACAGCAAGTCGTGGATGCCTTAATCCATGGATTACAAAAGAAAGGAGCAAAGGCGCTCGCCTTTTTCTTTGAAGGTAATGACGAGTCATTGACTTACCCTGAGCTATTAACGGATGAGAATGGGGCGAGAGTTGATTTGCTCATTAATTACCGCTCACTTCACTACGTAGAAAAGCGTCGTGCTGAGTTTGCTCAAATTGGGGTGCCAGTTATTCATGCAATGAATTACACCAAAGGTGATGAAGCTGCTTTTAACCAAGATCATGCTGGCATTTCTCCTTCGTTAACGCCATTTTTCTTAGTAATGCCTGAGGATACAGGGAGTGTAGATCCGAGCATCATCGCTGCGAATGATAAAGGTGTGAAGGTGGTAATGCAGGCGCAGCTTGATGCGCTGGTTGAGCGGGCATTTAATCACGCGAATTTAGCGCATATTAAAAATCGTGAGAAAAAAATCGCTACATTTATCTGGAATTACCCTCCCGGAGAAAAAAATATAGGTGCTGCATTTTTAGATGTTCCAAGCTCAATTGTGAATATTGCCGATGCAATGAAAGCCAAGGGTTACGATGTGAAGCAAGCTCATCCAGAGCAAATTATTGAGCAAGCTGGCAAACTTTTACGTCCTTATTATCGTGGAGAAGATGCTGAAGCACTGGTTGATGTTGGTCTTGCTGATTATATGCCTTTATCCACTTATCAGCGTTGGTTTGACTCTTTGCCACAACACGTTACAGCGCCAATTGTGGAAAAATTTGGCAAGCCAAGCGAAAGTACCATGGTGCGTGAACACAATGGTGAACCTATGTTTGTTATTCCACGGATGGACTTAGGCAACATGATAATTTTGCCTCAAGGGGTTCGCGGCAGTAACGCAAAAGAGCATTCAGCAGCCTATCACAGCACAAAGTCCGTTATTAACCATGGTTATTTGGCAATGTATTTGTATGCTAGAGAGACGTTTGGTGCGGACGCGGTAATTCACTTAGGCACGCACGGCTCACAAGAGTGGTTAAGTGGTAAAGAGCGCGGATTATCTGTGTATGATGCGCCGAATTTGGCAATTGGGAACATTCCGGTGTTCTATCCATATATTATTGATAATGTTGGTGAAGCGATGCAAGCTAAGCGTCGAGGCCGAGCGACTATGATAAGTCATCTTACTCCAGGGTTTGCCAAAGCAGGGCTTTATACGGACGTTGCTGAACTTAGTGAGCTTATTACAAATTATCTGATGCTTGCTGAAGGCTTGACGCGTGAGAATACACGGGCAGAAATCATTACCCTCGCAACTAAGTTGAATATGCTGAAAGACTTAGGACTTGACGAAAAGGCTTTATCTCAAGCGTTCGATGCACATATTAGTAAGTTGCAAGATCATCTTAATACCTTAGCGCAGATGAGCCAACCTTTAGGGATCCATATTTTTGGCGAACTACCGGAAGAGGCGCATCTATACAGCACAATCTTACAAATGCTTGGGGACGACTTTACTCACCTTGCGGGTGAGTATGAACGTGAGCATGGTTTAGCTTTCGCAAAAGAGCAACAAATTGATGAGCGTAACGTTGTAAAGCTTGAAGCACTTGAGGGTTTTCAGTTATTGCAGAGCGTGTTGGGTGGGCAACAACAACTAGAGTTACCTGACACCCTTAAAGGACCAATTGACTTAGCAAAGACCTATTGGGATAACTTCCATCAAATCGCTGAACTAGAGGGCTTACTGAATGGATTATCAGGACAATACATACCTGTAAGTCACGGTGGTGATCCTATTCGCAATCCTGCAGCTGTGCCCACAGGTCGTAATCTGCTTGGTTTTAATCCCGCAAAAGTACCATCAAAAGAAGCCTATGAAGCAGGAATTAACATGCTAGAGCAAACTGTTGCTGATTATCAGGCAAAACATGGGCGATATCCTAAAAAGCTCGCATTTTCTCTTTGGTCCCTAGAGACTATGCGCCATCAAGGGGCGTTAGAAGCACAAATTTTACACGCGATGGGTATAAAGCCTAAATGGAACCCACAGGGTAATATTATTGGTACGGAAGTGATCCCATATTCTGAATTGGGGCGTCCGCGAATTGATGTGGTGATATCGGCAACAGGTCTTTATCGCGACGCATTTCCTAACGTAATGCTGTGGTTGGCCGAAGCCATTGATAAAGTGGCGAAGATGAAAGAAGAAAACAACTTTGTTTATCGCCATGCTAGTAATTTAAAACAGCAGCTTATAGAGGAAGGAAAATCTGAGGATGATGCTGATTACCTTTCATCGGTACGGATCTTTTCGAATGAAACAGGTGCTTACGGTACTGGCTTGGCGGGAATGAGCCTTGCTTCAGATACGTGGGACGATGACAGTAAGCTTGCGAATCTTTACTTAGACCGGATGGGGTTCGGTTATGGCAAAGATGAATCTCGCTGGAGTGAGAATCTTTCAGAAACAGGACTCTATGCCAAGGTGTTATCGGGTACAGATGGCGTTGTATTTTCTCGTTCGACTAATCTATATGCTTTGATGACTAATGATGATCCATTTCAATATTTTGGTGGAATTGGTTTAGCTGTTCGCAGTCTGGACGGTAAAACTCCAAAGATGTATGTAGCGAACTTACGTCGAAAAGGACATGAGAAAACCCAAACATTAGATCAGTTTGTGAGCAATGAAATGCGCAGTCGGTATTTCCATCCTCGCTGGATACAGGCAATGCAAGACGCGGGGTATGCTGGGGCAACGGCAATACTTGATCGAATGAACAACATGTGGGGTTGGGAAGTGATGACTCCCGAAGCGGTCAGGGACGATCAATGGCAAGAGTTCTTTGACGTGTATGTTGATGATAAGTATGACATGAAGATGCGAGAGTTCTTTGAGCAGCATAATGCCGAAGCATTAGCACAGATCCTTGAGCGTATGCTTGAAGCGGTTAGAAAAGGGTATTGGAAAGCCTCTCCTGAGACATTGAAAAAGATGCTAGATACTTACACCGAAATTGCAAATCAACATGATGTAGTGACCGATAATAAAAAGTTCACTGAGTATGTTGAACAACAAAATGCGGGGTTTGGTTTAGTACCCTTGATGCCTGGGCAAGCTGTGCCTAACGTTGATATGACAGCAAGTAAAGCCAATATGGAGCAAGTGACTGGTCAAAAGTTAGAACAAGTCGCTCAAGGCAAAGAAGTTGAAACTGATTATACCTTGTGGTGGCTACTGGTAGGAATTTTCTTTGCGGGTATGCTGCAGCCCTTGGTTCGACCTATGTTGACTTCAAAAACATACACTTGATAGCGCTACAAATAAGGCAATATTTGTAAACACCAGTAGAAACACAGCAAGTCGAGATAGGCTTGTTGTGTTCTCACTGTACTTTACCTATTTGCAATAAACTTACCTGTTTTGATTGGCCTTGTGGGCTAATAAATGTGAGTTATTTTCGAATGTAAAAAACTGTAAAAACAAAAATATATTTTAAATTCCATTAAAAACAATATGTTGTAAATGCTATTCCTCGCTCTTACATTCTATTCCGAAAGTTTATTACTAGAGCTATAAAAATTAGTTATATTTTATAGTTGATAAAATAATAAAAATCATTATCATTCGCAACCTCATTATTTTGGGTGTAAGTAAAAATGATTCGCTTTATTGTTCCTTTTGTTTCTTCAGTAATTATCTTCCCCGGTTATGCAGCCAACGCGGACTCTAAATCCATTGAAGTGATAGAAATTGTTGCAAACAAAGCTGAAAAATCTTTGTTAGAGCTTTCCGGTAGTGCGGCTGTACTAAGTGATGATGATATTGAACAGCTTGTAGCAACACAGTTGAGCGATTTGTTTAAAACGGAGCCAGGTGTGGCGATCACAGGTTATAGCGGTCGTCCTCAAAATATTACCATTCGCGGTATGTCAGGTAATCGCGTACTGGTGTTGCAAAATGGTAGTAGAGCTGCGGATGGTTATGGCGCAAGTGACATCAACGATCTGGTTGGGCGATTTAATTTTGATTTGGAAGACGTCAAATCTATTGAAGTGGCAAAGGGACCAGCCTCAACATTTTTTGGGGCTGGTGCACTAGCTGGTGTGGTTAAAGTGAATACCAAACAAGCAAGTGATTATCTAAGAAGTGAAGATAACTATTTAGCAATTAAGAGCTTGTACAACGGTACCAACTCGGAGGTTAAAAACACACTCACTGGTGCAACTGGATTTCTTGGGTTACCTGTTTTACTAAAAGTCAGTGACTGGCGTGCTGAAGAGCAGCAAAACTTTCCCGAGTCACGCGCTCCGCTAGACGTTAAAGGTCAAAGCGCAAAATTTAGTAGTCAGTACGAATCAGGTTTGGGCCTTTTTACATATGATTTTAGCTGGTTGACACAGCAGACAGAAAACAAAATCAAACCGGAAACCGTGCCCCAACATGACGGTGCGTGGCAAGTTGAGTCTCAAAAACAACGTGAACTCCAACAAACCCATAGCCACAGCGTTAAATGGCAATCTGTGAATACATCTCTCATCTTTGATGATGCGCTTGGACAAATGTTCTGGCGCAAAACACAGCACGAAAACGATACTGAGCAACTAATCAGCCGTCAATTTTTTGAAGTTCAGACTCGATATAGGCAGCTGCTTTCGGAAGACCGTTTTTCTCAGACCAGTTTTGGTGGCGTATTAGATTTTGCTAAGTCTTTTGGCAATCATGAACTGATGTATGGCATTAGTGCAGAACAGGTTGAGCATGAGCGTCCTAAAGTCGATACCGTGATTGAGAATGGTACGCGGAAAGTGACGATTGACGCACCGTTTAATGCAGCAAAAACAGTGATACTTGGTGCTTATGTTGGTGACGATTGGCAGATTAATAGTAATTTTAGGGCGTTAATTGGTTTGCGTTACGACCATAATGCATTATCTGCTGAAGGTGACGAAGACACGAGCTCAAATGAAGTCACAGCTAGCGCACAAATCAGATATGAAAATAGTTATGGTTTTAATGCTTACGGAGCATATGCACAGGGCTACCGAGCTGCACCATACGATAAAGTATATGGCAATATTCCTCATTTATTTGCCTTTCCTCCGTTTGAAATTGTTGCCAATACTCAGTTGAGAGCAGAAACCAGTGATAGCTTGGAACTAGGGTTTTCGCAAACAATTGATAAATTGCATTTTGCCAGCAGTATTTATTACACCCGCTACGACGATTTTATCGATTGGGTGAACATCCGCTTAAGATTAAACGATGGAGTAATGGAGCGCCAGTTTGTCAATATCGATGAAGCGTATACGTTCGGTGCAGAAGCAGAGGTAACTTATCAATTAGAGTCACTAATGTTTGGCGCAAATATAGGCTGGATGAACGGAAAGAATAAAGACAAGCAAGAATACCTAAGAAATCTTATTCCGCTCGAATATACATTTTATGCCAATTATGAGTTCAGTGACTTTTTAATCAACCTGCAATGGTATGGACAAAGCCAGATGACTGACTTACCTACGTGCCAAGACCCATTTTTAAATGTAGAAATACCTTGTCAGTCAACAGGAAGTTGGCACAGCCTAGACTTATCCGTAAGTTACACACTATCAAAAAATTGGAAATTCAATACCGCGATAAACAATGTGCTAGATAAGCATTATACCCGATATCAAGATGTTGCTGGTCAATCCAATTCCGACTTCGACTATTCACAACCAGGTAGAAACTTTAGAGCATCTATCCAGTATAAATTTTAAAGGGTGACCGTCTTGAAAAAACCATTATTACTATTGCTACTGTGGCACCTAGGTGCGACCGCGGCAGAGCTTCAGTTTGTTACTGGTCGTGCTATTAACTCACAACAAGCTGAACAGTTACTTGAAACCAAGTTAGCAAGAAAATATCAATTTTCTTACCGTCGTAAAGGTCAGTTTGGTAATTATTATAGCTTTATGCCTACTTATGACGCTTTGCCAATATTTAATATCGTGGATAGTGTTGCAACGGATCAACAAGGACTAGCATTTCGATTGTATGTTTCTCGTTTTTCGACGTTAAACGTGGATGAAGGCACGGTCTCTGTTGCTCCTTCTATTGAGCAGGTTGGTGCATTAATTGATAAACAAGTTGACCATTTTTCGATAGAAGAAATTAAGCGAGGGTGGTGGCTTGAGCAGCAAGGTTTAAGATTTGTTTGGAACGTATTAGTAAGTGAAACCTTGCAAGGTGAAATCGTTACTCAGCATTATTTTATTGATGCTGATGCCACTAAAATCCTTGGTCAACGCGGTGCTATTCCTGCCTACCAAAGTGAAGTTGAGCCTGAATACTCAGGTCGAATCAAGCAGTCATGGTTATTTGATCCAGACCCAAAAACTAGCTTAATGAGTGAAGACATTGAGCAACAGTTTACACCGCAGACTGAATTTGCGGATGCAGCATTTAGACTTGTTGAGCTTAAAGATTTAACGCTAATTGGCAACCAGCTAGCACTGACGGGGCCTTATGCTCGAGTAACTGACTTTGCAGAACCACATGAAGTTGTGGAAATGTTGCCTGTAGCTGGTGTAGCAAAAAATAATCATAGCTCTGCCAGCTTTTTACAACAAATGGCCTATTTTCACGTCGATTCTGCTCAGCGTCATTTGCAGGAATTGGGCTTTACTGGCGATAAGTTGATCCACTATGCGCCGATCACCATTGATGCACAAGGTTCTTATAATGACCAGTCGGCATATTCATTTCACCAAAAACGGATTTTATTAGGAGTTGGGGGGCATGCTGACGCGCAGGATGCTGATGTAATATGGCATGAATATGGACACAGTGTTACTAACTTCATCAATCCCTATGACGACGGTGCGGATAGCGGTGCAATTGGGGAAGGGTATGCCGATTTTCTCGCCGCAAGTCATAGTTACCGAGATCCGCAAGGCTACGAGTTTGAGCCGGATGTTATGTTTAACTGGGATGCTCGTTTTGGACAACGTAGACCAAGAACGTTAAATGATAGTAAAGCTAGGTATAATCCAAATTATCACTACCCAGCCCATATTCATGTTGCAGGTTCCCTAGGTGATCAGCTTTGGTCCACACCATTATTTCAATCCTTCAAAGAAGCTGAAGCGCATTATGGTGTGAAAGGCATGAATGACATGGAGAAGATTGTTATTGAAGCTATGTTTGGCCTAGGGGCGGGGATCACTATGCCCAATTTAGCGCTGTCTACACTCGACATGGCAAAGCGCCTGTACCCCAATGAACACTATGCCGACATTTTACAACGGCATTTTAGTCATCATAACTTGTTGCCAAAATTATTGGTAATTGAACAAGCCAAGGTCATTGATACTCTCACTTCAGATCCCTCTGTGGTCGTGAATATCAAAAATATCAGCCCTTACTCGCTTAAAGATGTCCAGTTCGCGTCAACTGAGGACTCAACAATAAAAATCGCAACTCAACAGGTTGGCGATATTAAGGCTGGAGATTCGATAACACACACTTTTTCCATCACCTTCGATGATGCGTTTGAATTGAGCTGTGGGATGAGTGCTTTTGTTCCGGTATTGGAGAAGTATTCGACAGGGATCCCAGTATTGAATCAAAGCCTACAGCAACTAGAAGTTACCTTAGGCCAGCCAAATCTATTTGTTGTAAAAGGTGAGGGAGGCATACTTAAAGACGCAACCGGAGAGCCTAGTGGAGTTGTGCACAGTAAGGGGATCACTAACTTTTACCTTGATGTAGAGCAGCAATCTCTGCAGGTTAGCGATGACCTTAAATTTGAATTACAGCTTGAACACAATGACTTGAGCCAAGTAAGTATAAAGTTAATTAGCCCTGCGGGTGTTGCCGTAGTCATTTGGGATCAAAGCTACTACCCACATTCAAAATTTGAATTTAGTCTGCCTTCTGATGTTGCAAACGTAGATTTCTCGCCACTTGAAGGCCAGTCATTCAACGGCCAGTGGCAGCTTCAGGTTGTAGACCACAAGCCTGATTTCTCCGAACTAATTAATACGCCTACGCTTAAAGCTTGGCAGCTTTCACAAGTTACCGATTATCACTGTCATTCTGCATCCGACGATAAAGAACATACAGATGACCAAGATAATCATCTAGAAAAAATAAATGACAACACGAGTGGCAGCCTGTATTGGCTAAATATTGGTTTAATTTTGATTGGGCTTAGGCGACTCAAAATACACACTAGGAGTAAACATGACATTTAAATTGAAACCGCTTGCGCTTGCGCTTTCGGTTGTAGGTCTCAGTGCCTGTGGTGGGGGGAGTGGTGACACTAAAACAAATACTGAAAATGAGACAACGGTAGACCCAATTAGTTATTCGGTTTCGATCAGCGTTGATAACGCAGTAACCGGTACTTTATGCGCAGATAGCAACGAAAACTTAGTGTGTGACAGTGTCGAGGTGCAAACTTCAATTACAGATGGAACCGCAACATTAACAAGTGAAGATGTTGCAATCCTTAACCAGAGCTACATTGTGACAGAAGGCAATGTGATGATACTCAGTGCGCCAGCTGCAGTTGCAAATGACGCTAGTATCGTAATGACACCTGCAACGACTCTGGTTTACGCGAATATGATACAAGGCATAAGTAGAGAGCGAGCAATTGAGGCTGTTGTTTCTACACTTAACAATGGCTTATCACTGTCTTTGTCAGCGGATACTTTATTGACAGCGCAAAACGCAGACTTAGCAAACTTCAATACTGAATTTGTAAAATTGTGGCAGGCTGCGCAACAGCAAAGTGAAAATAAGGGGGCTATTCTTGCGGGCTTTGCGATTCAACTTGCAGATATTATTACCGCGATAAAAAACAATAGTCATTTTAATCAGCTAGATCGTTTTGTTGCGAATGCATTAAATTGGTCCGTAGGGTTCCCTATGACTGACACTGGGGTCACTGCATTTGCTAACCTAGATGGCTTTTACAATACCGCTTCTGTTGCGGACTTTCCAGGTCAAGACGCAGATTATGGTCTTGATCTTACACAAAATAATGATGCGGATGGGGCTGCGGGTTTTAGTTATGTAAAACTCAGTAGTACCGGTGAAATGCTTGCAGCTGATGCTGAACAATGGAGCTGTGTAAAAGACTTACAAACAGGGCTAATTTGGGAAGTAAAAGATGCAAACGCAGGTATTCGCCACAAAGACACGTTGTTTGCATTTAAACCTAGCGACCGCGAATCGATTTTTCCTGCTGAAGTGGCTGAAGCCAGTTGTGATAATGCAGAAGGTGTATGCACAGTATCGCAATATGAAAGTTACATAAACAATCTAAACAACGGTGTCGGGTTGTGTGGACACTCTGGCTGGAAGTTACCTAAATTCAACGAGCTGTATAGCTTAGTGCACTTTGCGAGCACAGATAAAAATGACGGTGATGTTTTACTTGGAGTAGACGTTAATTACTTCCCAGAAACACATGCCGGAGACATATGGACAGCAACGCCATCGATAGAATGGCACACTTCTATGTACTATGCCCCTCACATGTGGGCGCTTGGATTTAACGGTGGTTATATTGGTGCAACGACTTCTTATGAATACTGTGATAGTGCGCAAGAATGTGAATATCCAAGTGTATTACCTGTGAGGCTTGTAACTTTAGGAGCAGAAAAATGAGATATTTATTAGTCACTTTGACTTTATCAATGTGCTTTACTGTACAGGCTATTGAGCAAGCGTGTTCACAAACTATCGAGCGCTCTTCACCTAGCGTAGGTTTTATCGATAATAAAGATGGTACAGTAACTGATAGAGCAACACAGCTTACTTGGATGCGCTGTAGTATTGGGCAAACTTTTAATGCACAAACTTCAAGTTGTGATGGAATGCCAACCGCTATGTACTGGCAAGATGCCCTTAAAACAGCAGAAAAGATCCGGACTTCTCCAGGTCATGCAATTTATCAATACGCGGGTATTAAGAATTGGCGTTTGCCTAATATCAAGGAGCTTAACTCAATCCGTGAAGTTGCCTGTGTTAACCCTGCGGTAAACCAAACGGTTTTTCCTAATATTTTTGCTATCGCTGAAGCAGAAGGCGGGTATGCATACGTATGGTCAGCTACGCCCTTAGCGTCTGAAGCTGGGGTAATGTATATGGACTTAAATGGTGGAAGTTTAGCGTCTACCTTTGGCTTGGAAGACTATGAGAGACAAATTTTACTCGTAGCCGACAAAGTGACAGAGTAGGCTTCAGTACTTGTCGTTCGGTGTTGTTTGGTTTTTGTTCTTGGAATGTCCTAGTCTCAGTGCTTGGCTTGCTGCGAGTAGGCTAGATGCAAAGGTTGAGCAGCAAAGAGCGACAAGATGAGCTCTTTATTTTCACTATGTTACCGTCATGCTGATATAGATTAACGAGGCGCAACAGCTATGTAAACTGGTGCAAAAAGCTTGAAAGAGCAACAGACCTCAATATGATAAGCCAATGCGTCAAGAGTACTTATACCTAGGTTGAATAAGACTATTGATGCATTGGTATCAAGCTTAGTGTAGGTTAATACCAATTGAATTAATTCTCTAATCAATTTGAAGGGTGAAATAGCATATTAGCTTCGTTAAAAATTTCTCATTTAGAACAACTAAATAGCAAAATTTTTGCCTTGCTACTAAAGCTATTTCCCCGCTTCAAGATAGATCATTTACTTAATACAACTGGTATAAATCGTTTTAAAACGGTTCAATCATCCACTTTGCGGATAACTGGTCCGGTTCGCCATGGCGATTTAACTCAGGTTGGTTTTGCGCTTGGTTAAACCAAATATATTGCTGCCAAAATTGATTTTTGATATTCCAAACACCACCTTGATAAATCAATGCGTAGAGTGCTTGCTTTGGAGAGTCTACGAGCTTGAGATAGCCGGCGCTTTTGCTGCTGTAACTTAAAAACAGTGAAGGGGCCTGAGTGGCTCTAAAATAGTGCTGACCCTGTGCATTGGTTACCTGAATTAAATCGAGAGGCTCAGTTGGACTAAAGGTAATTCGGGTGTCATTGTTCAGGGGTTGTGCTGCTAAATACTGATTATTTACGGGCGACTTTATCGTGATTTGTGTGCCCGTGTCTGCACTTAACTGCGGATATGTCCAGCCGCTTGGTGGCGTTTGCCAGGTTAGAGATTTCCAGCGCCAGTTGTAGGGAATATCTAAGTGTGGGTCGTTAAGATCTTCAAAACCAGGTTCGGCTTCGATATTAAAAAGACATTGGTTTCGCTCTGCATCTAGCTGTGCAACACGCTCTGTTTGGCTAGTTGTGCCTACATTTAGCTCCGTCATACAGGCTTCAAGTGACTTCCCTTTTCCTGACTCATTAGGGGCCAGTACATAAGTATGGTCACGTTTACTTTCGTCCTCATACCAAGCCAGCATTGCGGCCTCGTCAAACGACAACCAGTTTTGTACTAGTCGCTGTGCTTCTTGCTCGGCTACGCTACGTCTTTGTGCTTTTGGTATTGCCATTGTGCGAATAAACGCAGCCCAGAGATCTTTACTGGCCTCCAGCGCGACAATTGCAACCGGTTTCATGCTACTAATACGATAAGACTGCCAACCAGATTCTAAGCGTGTATTCGCTCGCCAAATTACATCGCCACTGGCGAAGTTGAGCACATCTTTGGTGTCGTGCGAATGCTGCTCGGCACCTTCAGAACAAAGGTAAGCTTTTACTTGCCAAACCTTTTCGTAGTTATCTTGTGGGAGCCTTACCGTATGTTCTGGACTAAATGAGTCTTGAAATAGGTGAACGGCACGGCCAAACAAAAAGTAATTATGATCTACTTCCGCGAGGGCTGCGTGACCACCACCATCCCACACTTTGAGGCGCTTCTCCTCAGCCATGGCCGCATCAATAAAATGTTGAACAAAACGTTTTTGCGCGCGATAAGCTGCATCTACACCACCTTGGCCTGCAATATCATCATAGCGGCGCATAAAGTGATCTAGCTGAATGTCAGCCGGTTCTTGCGATACTGCGCTAAAACAGTTTGGGCCGGTAGGATCGGTACTGGCGTTGGTGACGTTAAATCCAGCAATATCAACCCAACGCTCACCGACGATAGCTGAGTTCACACTGTCGTATCTTGGTTCATAGAGTGGGTTATTGTTTAACTGGGACTGAAGTCGAGTAATTTCATCTTGTGCGGTATGTAGCGCGATGTTTTTTGCCAGACCATAGCGCCAAGCGTGTCTGGGGTCGTTGGGATCTGGTTCGATAATATGTTCGGCATCCAGCACCTCTAGTGCTGCGGTGCGGGTTAACCATTCATGTCCCATGGGCATGATCCCTTGTCCACCAAATTGGGTGAATGCTTGAACTGTGCTGCTTAATGCAAGTCCTAGTGAAATTGTAAGAGGCTTTATTTTCATATCTACTCCTTGAAAACTAAAAGCAAAAATAGAGTTTTTACTCAATGCAGGGGCAAAGATTATAGTTTGTGAAATAAATGTTTCAATTGATTTTTGTTTGTAACTAATAGGTTTTTTATCACCTGATTTGTTTGGTGAGTGTTTGCCTCTTACATGGCTTAAAAAAGATAAAAGTAATTTTTATTTAATATCAGGTTGTTACAGTTTGTTTTGTTCGTGTCTTATGTTCTGTAATGACGTGAAATATGCACATTTTCTTGCTGGTGCTACAGTTACTCTACTTAGCTGGGAATCAATTTAAGCGAAAGTTAGCGCACACTTGAGTATCTTTTGTTAACAAGTGTGTTGTTTTGTGCCGTGGTTACTATATCTAAAGGATATAAATATGAACTATTCACTTCACCCCTCTGTCGGTGTCGCAAGACTCGGTAATAGCGATGGTCAGTTTTATTTAGCACCAGACAAAATAGGTGGTTTACCGTTTGAATCCGATGAATGGGGCAATAAGATAGACAGCCCTGTCAGTCAGTTTAAAGACGCAGAAGGCCGGATCCGCAGACAGGGCCAACCCTTTAAAATCATTGACGAAAATAACAATGAGCTTACGTTATCGAGCGATAACGTTAAATCCATTAGTTGGACTGTACACGTCGCTAATAAAAAGGCGGCATGGTATGAGTTTAATGAATTACAAGGCAACTTACTCTATGGTCAAGATAATAGTTATAGCAATCGCAACACGCCTTGGCGTAATGCGGATGCAACGGATCGCCGAAGCTTAATTATTGACCCAGGTCCAAGAACGATATCTGGCGCAAATGCAAAGGCTGAATTTGACGCCGCCAGTGCGCCTGCAGGATATCCGGTTAGTTTCCCTCCCAAACCGTGCCAAGGCACTGAAATAAAGTCGCTCGGAGACATTTTAACCGATAACGAAGGCCGCTTAGTGGTACTTGGCGGTAAAGGGAATGCGGGTGGTAACCAGCCTCTTGAATCTTACGGTGGTGCGGACACATGGCATGATGATATTGCGGATGGAACTGTGTATTGCACGGTTACGTTTGACGATGGTAAAACCTTGCAACTCTCTGCTTGGGTAATTGTTGGCTCTCCGGATTTTGCACCGGAAATCGTTAATATCTCCAATCTCAGTGATACTATGTTTGACGTTGCGGTGCGCGAACAAAACTTATGTCCTGAGCTATACAGCGATGGTGAGTATCAGTCTTCTTATCAGGCAAATTATTACCAAGATATTGAGCCGATTATCCAGCGTATTAGCCGTTATCAGTGGGTATCAAATGTCCAATCTATGTCGGCATTTGTTTCCAATATTTTTGATTTTAAAGACAACTCTGAAGATAATAAAGCCAATCGTCAGGCTTACTTTAAGTACTTTAGGCAGCCAGTTGACCCAGCCACAGTGCAGCAAACTCCGCCAAACGAGCAAACCAATCAGCAACTCTTCGAGTATGGTATTGAGGGTAATTTACCACTGATGCCAATGAACTCTGGTAGTAACTCGGTGAGCAACGCTGAAGACAATATTGTCGATAAGTTTCTGACGTTAACGCAGACTCAATATTTCTTACTGAGTCAGTGGGCTGCTGGTAACTTTTCAAGTGCTAAACCTTCAGCGCCACAGAGCGCAGTCGATGAGTTTGGCGTATTTTATGCGGATCAAGGTAGCGTGGGTAATTGCGTTGGCTTACCTATGTGTCCAGGGATTGAGGTAACGTGGAGTTTACAAAATCCAGCAGTGTACGCGGCGCCTTATATCATTAAAGATCAAAGCATGGGTAATGGCTTTCCGAGCGGCTTGGATGCTGAGCGTGATGAGTGCGAAGGCGGTGGATGTCAGCCTGGAGATTTAACCAAGCGCATGGCATGCCCGTGGCAAGCAGACTTTTTCAACTGTACTATTCAAAATGTGAACTTTACCGAGCCAACGGTGAATAAAGTGAACGTCGGCACGGAAGACGATCCGCAAATGGTGCCAGCTGCCCCAACTTACTATAGTTACTGGTGGCCACCACAAAGCCCTTGGGATGTATTGACGAATCAATTTGATGATCAATCACTTACCCATCTGCCAGCAGGCCAGCAAGTCAACTATGCACGTGGTATCAATAGTTTTGTGCAAATGGTTGAGCATTGGTCTGCACTTGGTTTTATCCGCAATCAAAATAGTGATGAACCGAATTTCCCTTACTTTACGGAAATCGAACGTAATCACCAACTGTTTGCCTATAAGGATGTGCCTGTCTCTGATATTACTGGGAATTGCCAAGACGACGGAACCGATATTCCGGTGTTTTATATTCCTGATGACCTTAAAGATCACCTATCGTGCGGGTGCTCTAAGGCCAAAGCAATATTAAAAGGACTTGAAGAAAAAATGGCTAAGCCAATTACGCAAAAACGAGCTGCGAAAAAAGTGCCTCGCAGCGGTACTCGAACAAGACGGTAATGGATATGAATGGTACTCACGAATGTGATGTGCTAGTAATTGGTGCTGGCCCTGCCGGGGCTAGCACCGCGTTAAACTTGCTCAATCACACAGACCTATCAGTCATTTTAATCGAGCAGTCTGATTTACAAAAATTAAGAATTGGCGAAAGTGTATCTGCAAGTGTGTTTTCGGTATTGGACTATTTGCAGATAGATAGAGCGGATTTCGGTCCGCACTGTTTTACTCCAACTCAAGGTAATAGTGCATTTTGGGGAAGTGAGAAATCTGCTAATCGTCACGCGATTTTTGCACCAGACAGAGCAACCTATCAAATTAATCGCGAGATATTTGATCTAACCTTGCTCGAAAGCACAATCCAGCGCGGTGGAACGGTGTTCCCGCGCACTAAAAGCAAAGCAATTACTCAGTTACAAGACGGTCGTTACTCAGTGGTGGTGAGTCATCCTGACTATGGTCAGTTCACCATTGTTTGCAAGTATCTAGTTGATGCGTCAGGGCGTAATTCGTCTATTGGCAAATCTCTAGGAGCGGCTGTTCAGCAATATGACAGACTTACTGGGGTTGGTGCCTTCTTTAAAGTAAAGCGGGGGGCGCTTGAGCAACTTCAACTAATTGAAAGTGATGAATGTGGCTGGTGGTACAGTGCGGCGCTTTCTAACGATATGTTAGTTGTAACGTATTTTAGTGATTTTGAATTGCTCTCAAAGCAGCGCTTAAATCGTTTGGCACAGTGGCAAGCGCACTTAGGTAGCAGTAAATATATGTCAAGGCGTGTTGAGGGGGCAAAGATGGTCGACGAAAACCTATGGGTCCGACCTGCCGGGAGCCATTTTAACAGTTTTGCTCATCTCAAAAATTATTTACCAGTGGGGGATGCGGCTTGTGCGTTTGACCCTATTTCCTCTATGGGATTAGGGTTTGCCATGACATCGGGATGCCAAGCAGCAGCCATTATCGGCAATACCAAAACATCTCAAGCGTTTATGCACAGTAGCAAGATGTATCAACAAGACTTAGCGCGTCAGTTTGATCAGTACTTAGCGCTAAAGCAGCAGTTTTATAATAAGGAAAAACGTTGGTGTGATGCGCCTTTTTGGTTCAAGCGGCAGCAACTTATCAACCAGGTTGCTTAGCTGAAACTAACCGAAGAATAACAACTGCTAGCACACAAGTTGTTATTCTGATTTCGGGTTAGCTCATATTAAAGCAAGCTTAAAATGTGTTTGGCGTTTTGTCGGGCAAGACAGCCCTTGACGGGATCGGTTGAAAACGTTTTAGCCGATATCTCCATAGGCTCCCCTTCATGAAGTACATCACCGCTATAGACTTTAACTCGACAGGTCGTTTTGTTTTGCTCTTCTGAATAAACAAGCTCCACTTTTTCGGCCTTCATAATTAAGTTTTTGTAGGGGTATCCCGCATCGGTAAATACTTTTTCAGTTTGTACCTGCTCGGATGTTGATGCGAGTGCTGCTAGAGGAAATGCAAGAATAATTGCGTATTTCATGATAAAGACTCCTTCCGTCTCTGATTTCACTGCTAAGTATTGTGTGCATTCATAAAACTGACAAACTAGAAATTCTGACCTATAGTTAAGTTTTAATTAAGTAAGATGGCGAATGAAATCACCTCCACTCAAAGGACTTTGGTATTTTAAAACGGCGGCGGAATTAGGCAGTTTTAAGCAGGCGGCGGAAGCCTTATTTGTGACTCAAGCCGCCGTGAGCCAACAGATAAGAACCCTTGAGCAACAGCTTGGATGTATGTTGTTTGAACGACAAACAAGAAAGGTATTGCTAACTCAGCAAGGACAAGACTTGTTGCCTTACTTACACAAGGCCTTTGGGCAAATGGAAATGGGTCTATCGACGTTAAAATCAGATCCTAACCCAAACACTATTAACCTGTCGGTTTTGCCTTCATTTGCTACTTGTTGGCTGTTGCCAAGATTGGCGAGCTTCAACAAAGCATTACCAGACTACCAGCTACGTATTGATCCAACCGAGCAACTCGCCGATTTTAACCACGACGATATTGATATTGGGATCCGCTTTGGATTTGGTAACTATCCGGGACTGAAAAGCGAGCTCATCGCGGAGGATGAGTTAGTCCTTGCCTACCGTCCTGGATTAATTGACCCAAACAAACCGTTGCGAGAACAGCTATCTAAACTCAATTTTATCTATGATGAAGGCCGGGATAATGAGCATGCGTGGCTTGAACTAAACAAACAACTGGATTTGAGTGGTCATACATTCAGTAATCTCAAAATTGATAATGCGGCGTTGGTACAGCAAGCAACGGTGGCAGGGCAGGGGTTTTCTTTGTTACGTCGACGTTTAGTGAATCAATCTTTAGAGCTAGGCCAATTAGAAATCTATCCCGACTTTGCATGGTTATGTGAATATCGGTATTACTTGGTCGCGCCAGAGCGCCATTTTGAGTGGCCTAAATTAAAGGCGTTTCGAGATTGGATTGTGGCTGAGCTTAGCGCATGTTGAAATTGCGATCTTATATGTTCTTGGTTAACTTTAGCTTGAGCCATAAGACGGCGAGTTGAGTACTGCAAAAAATAAAGCGGATAGGATAAACAGGCCAAGCCACTGTTAAATACGCACCAGTGGCTAGGCTGAGTTATAAGCTGCTATTTTAGGTCAAATCGGTCAGCATTCATTACTTTGGTCCATACCTCAACAAAGTCGCGGACAAACTTCTCTTTGCTATCATCTTGTGCGTACACTTCGGCGTAAGCGCGCAAAATAGAATTAGAACCAAAGACGAGATCAACGCGAGTCGCGGTCCATTTTACCGTGTCCGTATCACGTGTTTTTATCTCATATAGGTTCTCTCCACTTGGCTCCCAGCGATATGCCATATCGGTCAAGTTGACGAAAAAGTCATTACTCAAAGTGCCAACGTTATCGGTAAATACGCCATGCGATGTTTGCTCGTGATTGGTGCCTAGCACGCGCATTCCGCCGATCAGTACGGTCATTTCCTTGGCCGTGAGGCCCAACAGTTGAGCTTTATCAAGTAGCATTTCTTCTGGTTTTACGCTGTAGTGCTGTTTTTGCCAATTGCGAAAACCGTCATGTACAGGCTCTAATACATCAAATGACTCAATGTCGGTTTGCTCGTCTGTGGCATCGCCTCGCCCAGCGGCAAAAGGCACTTGGATTGATACACCGGCATTTTTAGCCGCTTGTTCAACGGCAGCGCAGCCACCCAATACGATTAGATCGGCCATGCTTACGGTAGGCGTAAAATTACTTTGCACGGTTTCTAATGCCGCAAGTACTTTCGCTAGACGCTCCGGCTCATTTCCAAGCCAATCTTTTTGCGGGGCTAGGCGGATCCTCGCACCATTTGCACCCCCTCTAAAATCGGAATATCTAAACGTTCTAGCACTATCCCACGCGGTGGCTACTAATTCTGAAAGCGTCACATTGGTTGCTAGAATTTGTTGCTTGAGTGCGCTAATTTCACTGTCGTTTAGGGTGTAGTTAACGCTGGGGACGGGGTCTTGCCATAGCAGGTCTTCGTTAGGGACTTCTGGGCCTAGATAACGGCTTTTTGGGCCAAGGTCGCGATGCGTAAGCTTAAACCACGCTCTTGCAAAAACATCGTTAAAATAGTCGGGATCGGCATAAAACTTCTCTGAAATTTTACGATAAGCAGGGTCCATTTTCAGCGCCATATCGGCATCTGTCATCATCGGCATGCAGCGTTTGGATGCGTCTTCAGCATCAACCGGCTTATCTTCTTCTTTTATATTAATAGGCTGCCATTGCCATGCACCCGCAGGGCTTTTGGTCTGCTCCCACTCGTACGTGAACAGCAAGTAGAAGTAGCCATTGTCCCATTGAGTTGGGTTCGTCGTCCAAGCGCCTTCAATACCACTGGTTACTGCATCAGAGCCAATGCCACGCGAGCTATGATTCATCCAACCAAAACCTTGTTCATGCAAGTCCGCGCCTTCTGGTGCCGGGCCTAATTCATCGGCATTGCCATTTCCGTGCGCTTTTCCCACAGTGTGTCCGCCAGCGGTTAGGGCAACGGTTTCTTCATCGTTCATTGCCATTCGAGCGAAGGTAACACGCATATCTTCAGCTGTTTTTAACGGATCGGGATTACCATCTACGCCCTCAGGATTAACGTAGATAAGACCCATCATCACAGCGGCAAGCGGGTTTTCTAAATCGCGTTCACCGCTATAGCGGCTGTTTGAATTATTGGAGGGAGCCAGCCACTCTTTTTCGCTGCCCCAGTAGGTGTCTTTTTCTGGATGCCAGATATCTTCTCGGCCACCGGCAAAACCAAAGGTTTTGAATCCCATCGACTCATAAGCAACGTTGCCCGCCAGCACGATTAAATCGGCCCAAGAAATACGATTGCCATACTTTCTTTTAATCGGCCAAAGTAAACGCCGGGCTTTATCTAAGTTTCCGTTGTCCGGCCAGCTGTTTAGCGGAGCAAAGCGCTGATTCCCCGTGTTTGCACCACCGCGACCATCCGCAACACGATAACTGCCCGCAGCGTGCCATGCCATTCTGATCATTAATCCTCCATAGTGTCCCCAATCTGCGGGCCACCATGGCTGCGAGTCTGTCATAAGTTGCTCGAGATCTTTCTTCAGGGCGGGGTAATCGAGGCTGTTAAATGCGCTTTTGTAATCAAAATCGGCATCCATCGGATCGGTTTTCGTATCGTGCTGATGCAATATGTCTAAGTTCAGGCTATTTGGCCACCACTGGTGCTCGTTATGCTCTGACGACGTATTTGCACCATGTGCAAAAGGACAAATCGATGGTGTGTTTTGCTTCTTATCCATGGGAGATCCTTGTTTGTTCGATGACGGAAGATTGCTAGGGCCTGTTTATCTTTCAAGTTTGTTTCTGCAGCAGTTTGATTGATGTATACATAGGGCAAGTTGTACGCCGCGAGCAAAATACGCTCAGAGGAACAAAAATCAAACAGCAAAGGTCAACAGGCCCTAGATAAAGGTAGTCCCGATAAGTGCTTTTTACCAGATTTAGGTGGCCTTAAAAGCCAATATTGAATACCAAGAGAGTGGCGACATTTGTGACTTTCTGGGAAGTGTTCACGCCAAATCTGACTGAATACATGATTTTTAATTAGACGCTTGAATATTCAATAAAAGTAAATAAATATTGCGCAAATCGTCTAGAATTGTTTGTTGGAACGATTTAATTGTGTTATCAGTATAAAAAGGCGCAATAAATAACCTATTTCATTTCCTATAGTGATAATAAGAAACTTTCTATCGTCAGCGTCTAACTATAATTTGGAACGTTACAAGGGAAACCGTTATGACAATAACAAAACAAAAAACGACTTTGGCGTTGGCAATCGCCAGCTTGTGTGGTTCGGGCGCTATGGTGTGGACGGCCCCAGTGTTTGCCGAGGAAGCAGCGTCGGAACCCGTTGAAAAGATTATGGTAACGGGGTCACGTATCGCGCGGGCAAACCTAAGTAAACCCGGCGCGGTAACCACAATATCTAGATCGGATATTGAGCAAACCGGGTTTAAAAATATTGGTGATATGCTGCAAAATCTAACGGTTTCCGCCAGTGCTCCTAATGCTTCTCAAAATGAAAATACGTCGGGCGTGACAAACTTCGACTTACGCGGTCTAGGTGCGCAGCGCACGTTGGTCTTGCTAAATGGCCGCCGCTTACCAAACGGGGGAAATGGCGCGGATGCTGCGGTTGACCTAAGTGCTATACCTACAGCGATTATTGAACGTGTTGAAATTCTATTGGACGGTGCCTCTTCTATTTACGGCTCTGATGCGGTGTCTGGTGTCGTAAACATAATTACTCGCCAAACGGGCGATATTTTTGAGGTCAGTGGCTCAATTGGCCAATCCGCTGAAGGTGATGCTGATACGACTTCTTTGGAACTCGTAACAGGGATTGTTGGCGATAAAGGGCGTTTTATGGTGAGTGCCAGCTACGATGAAAAACAAGAAGTGTATGCTGGCGACAGAGACTTTAGCCGCTATGATTTAACACTTAATCCCGATGGCAGTTACGGCCAAGGCGGTAGTTCCGCAATGCCATGGAGTAACCTAAAAGTCACGGATGAAAACGGTAAGGAAATATTTGTTACCCGAGGCCCAGAATATGGCGAGTGGCGTGAAACTATCTCCGATGCATCACTTGCACAAAATGATTTATACAACTACCAAGAGCCTAGCTTGCTACAAACGCCTTTTGAACGCTATAGCATGAGTGCGTTTGGCGAGTATGATCTTGGCAATTTGAAGTTTTCGGATGACGTGGTATTCAATTTCGAGGCGCTTTATTCACATCGAAAATCCACTACCAATGGTGCGCCTCAGCCACTAGTTCCAGTTTGGGGTGGGTATTTAGATTTCACTTACTCTCCTGATAACTATTACAACCAACAATTTGGTCCGAAAGACAAAGATGGTAATCCTTATGCCATCAATGACTGGCGTCGCAGAATGGTAGAAACCAATGGCCGTATGAACCATGTGGAAAACAGCCAATACCGTATCGTGATGGCGCTTTCTGGTGATTTTAATGCAGATTGGAGCTGGGAGTTGGCCTACAATTTTGGTCGCAACTCAAACAAACGACTAAAAACCGGCATATTCAATTGGCCAGCGGCTAAAAATGCGGTTGGTCCTACCCACTTTGATGAGCAAGGTGTGCTGCGCTGTGGTGCTACACCGGATGCGCTAATTGCAGGTTGTGTGCCGCTTAATATCTTTGGCCAACCCGGTACCGACTCCGAAATTTCCGAGGACATGCTAAATTATCTCTCTGGTGATTGGCCGGGGATCCAACAGGGTCATAACCAGATTAAAATCGCCAGCGCGAACCTAAGTGGCGTAGTGGCGAGTTTGCCTGCGGGCGACCTAGGTGTGTCTTTTGGTATCGAAAATCAAAAAGTTGAGGCGCGTAATCAAACAGATGCCGTTTCTATTAATATTTTAGTCACTGATGGATTAGGTAGACCAACTGGCGGCGAGTATTCGCTCAATGAAGCCTACCTAGAAGCTGTCGTACCACTACTATCAGACCACGATTGGGCGCAGAGCCTAGAGTTAAATCTCGCGACTCGATATTCAGACTTTGATACGTTTGGTTCGACCACCAATTCAAAAGTGGGCGTATTTTGGGCGTTGAATGAGCAGTTGAGTTTTAGAGGGACTTGGTCACAAGCATTTAGAGCGCCTAATGTGGTGGAACTTTATAAAGGAAGGTTACCTGATTTTGAAAATGGCGACGATCCTTGTGCCGTAGCAAATCCAAACCAAAACTGTGTCAGCACAGGCGTTCCCGCTGATGGCAGTTACCGAGAAACGATCGGACAGATCAGAACTAATACTGGCGGTAACACCGAACTTGAACCAGAAACCGCGACGAGCAAAACACTTGGGGTGATTTATCAGCCGAGCTGGCTTACTAACGGTTCAATCACCTTAGATTTTTATGACATCCAATTAAAAGATGCCATTGGTAACATTAGCGCGGTGACTAAATTGAGTGAATGTATGAATAATGGTTTGTACTGCGACTCTGTACATCGTGTTCAATCTGGTGAGTTTCAGGGGGTGATCACCGGTGTTGATGTGTTTAATGAAAACCTCAATGCGTTAAACCGTCAAGGGGTGGACGCGGAAGTTCGTTTTGACATCGGGCAGTTTTCATTTGGTGATTTGAGTACCGCACTAAACTGGTCATTTGTGAGTAAACATGAAGTCATTGAACCAGGCCTTGTAACCAAAGACAGAGCCGGACAGCGCGTTAATGGCCAGATGGCGGTGCCTGAGCACAGAGTTAACTTTGCACTTAATTGGCAGCATGACGACTTTAGCGCAAGTTGGCAAAGTTACTATATCGATTCAATGTTAGAAGAAGTATCGGTTAAACAAGGCGACCAAATCGTTAACTTTACCAATACCGTTGATAGCACGCTGACACATAATGCTCAAGTAACCTACCATTTAGACTCTGTTGATACTCAAATTACGCTGGGCGTTAACAATCTACTGAATGAAGCGCCGCCTTTCGCGACCGGCAATGGAAATAACGCAGATCCCATTCATTCGTCTTTATATTTGGGTCGTGAGTACTACCTAAGATTTAAGACAGAGTTTTAACTTCATATTGTTTCCCTGTGAGAGTAAGACAAAGCGGGCTATGTAAGCCCGCTTTTTTAGTTCGCAGTTTGGTGCGAAGTTTGTTCAGACGAAGTTGCGCTTGTGGTTTGCGCTGCGGCGTTGATCCGTGACACTGCCTTCCAACAAATCAAGGCCATTAGTGCTATTAGTCCAATCACAATCGCGAAGTCTACTTTAGTTTGTAGCGGTAACAAGTTGTATTGGTTACCGAAGTAGGTCAAATTCATCACTAAACTTAAACAATAGCAAATCCCACTTAGTCCTAATAACACCTTGCTAAAGGACAAAACATCTTTGGCAAATTGGCTACTTATCAGGGCGAAGAAAAAGGCTATAAACATAGAGGACTTGACGGTTTCTAATTTGTCGGCATGCGTCGCAGGAAGTAAAGTGGTTAATGTAAAGCCAACAGCAACCGCTAAAATCACCCCAATAAAACTGCCGCTGGTCAGTCTTTTGACAAACATTAGGCTTTTAGGACTTTGTTTTTTCTGCTTTGCTCGTTTGTCAATCCACATCAAATTGCCAGTAACAATTAAGTAGGCGGTTGCAAGACCAAGGCATAAAAACGCCAGTCGCATGCCATATCCAGCAAAATCACCAAAGTGCAGACTTGCAATGGTAGAGAGTCCCGCTCGTACTGCATTATCATAGTTGTTTTCTGTGAGGTAAACTTGCGAGCTGTCACTTAGCTTATATTGAATTTCTTTAATATTAGAGAAAGCATCATTGCTTTTTGCTGTAAAGCCTACCACCGCATTCTTGTCACCAAAGTGGCTAATTTCAACCATAGTAAAGGTAACATCCCCAAGCTTAGCCTGTGCTTGAGCTCTTAGTTGATCAATGCCTTGCATGGGTTGTATTTGGTTTATGGCCTCAATTTTTGGCTCGTTAAATCCAGCAGCTTGCAGTAATGCAGTTTGGTTGCCACTATAGAGCAGCACGGCGTATGAAATCTGGTAGATAATCACGAGGTTGAAAACAAGCCCTGTGAAGGCGTACATAATGTGAAAAGGTAGGCCCATCGTGCCAATCAGGTTATGAGCATCCAGCCATTTGTCTTTTTTACCTTCGGCGCGATATTGAAAGAAGTTTTTAGCAATTTTACGCCAATGGATCACAACGCCACTTAGTATAGCAACGAAGAAAAATAACGTAATCACTCCAACAAAATAGAGTCCAGGCCTACCTAACCCCAAATCGAAATGGAGTTCAAAAAGCAACGTAGAAAACTCAAACTTATCGGCGTCAGCAAGTACCTCACCAGATTGCGGTGATATCAATAGGTGTTGATCCTGATGATCCTCCCCCGTGATCGGGTGGGGCTGATCTAAATGGGTTGCAAAATATACTTCAATAAACGGATTATGCGGCGTAGGCTCTCGCATAAAAAAGCCATGATCGGTATCAACATCGTATTGTTGTTGAATAGAGTTTATGGCGTTGTCATAAGAAATTGTGGTTATTGACTCGTTTGATTGTACAGCCAGAGGTGCACGCTCCCAACCCCGAATATTATCTCTAAATAGGCTAAGTGAGCCTGTGATAAAAACGATGAATAATACCGTTGAAATAATGAGTCCAATCCAGGCGTGCGCTTCGGTTAATGATTTTAGTGTTTGGTTTTTCATTGTTTATCTCATTAACAATAATGCTGTATTTAGTAGCAGCGAAGGGATAAAAATAGCAAATAACGGCTTGCAGGCTGCTTTTGCACTTGGAAATGCGTAGCTCCATACGATAAAACCCGCCCAGATAGGAAATGCTAAGATCAGACCCAGCATGAGTTTTGCCGATTCAGAAAATGGTAGTAACAAGTTGAGGTTTAGCACCAAAGAAATAGACAGTAATAATCCCAATGAAAATCCAAGTAAGGTTTTAGGCCACATAACTTATTCCCCCTACAAATAGAGATAACAAGAAGACTAATGCTGAACTGAGATAGAAACGTCTTATTGAATACCCACTTAACAAAGTTACTGAAACTAAACTAAACATCAAGATAACAAGTGCTGCTAACATCGCAGAGATAACAGGATATTGCACAGTTAAAATACCAAGTCCGGACAAAATTAGTAGAGTGGCTAAAGGATATGCTGCGAGTCTACTAATAGATGAAGCCAAAAATCGTTGTTTAGGGCTTGCCAAGTAGAGTAACACTGCGGCAAACCAAAACGGTATAATTGAGAAAAAGCTCATGATGGTGATAATCATTATTGTTTGCAATTGATTGTAATGATTATAGGTATGTTCTTCAAGGCTTGAGTAATAATTGTCACAAATTAGATAAATTAATGATATGGCAAAAGCAGGGCTGCGCTGTGAGGCTTCAGGAAATCACGGTTTGATCCCTGCTCTGTAGCACTTTTAGCTAAGTGTAAAAGTGCCTTGCATAATGGCGAAATGGCCCGGGAAAGAACAGAAGAACTTGTAGCTGTCACCTTGCTTTAACTGCTCAGTAGAGAAGGTCACTGTGGTTTGCTCGCCACCGCCAATCACCTTTGATACGGCTAAAACGCGACTGTCGTTTGGCTTTACATAGCTATTATTTGCACCTGCCGACATACCATCGGTTGCAACGGCTTGAACATCTGCTGCTTTGCTCAACACCCAGTTGTGGCCCATGGTGGTGGCTGGCAGTTTGCCCGTATGCTTTAACGTGACTGAAATTTCTTTACAGCTAGATGGCGCACTGAGTGATTTTTTAGAAAACTGCATCATGTCGTTGGCTTCGATGCTGAGTTCACATTCGTTTGCCGATGCAGTATGAGAAAACAGAAAGACACCTAGGCTAAGCAAAGTGATGGAAAGAGAGGTTTTCATATTTAACTCCTTAATTAAAAATCATTCTCATTATTATCTTTGCCGGGGTGAATGTAAATGGATGCAGATCAATAAAACGGTTCTTTGCGTGAAGTGACTGAAATTAAAGAGTGAAAAGCAAAATGAAAGCTTAACAGGCCCAGATATTCAGGGCATCAATGCAATGGAAAGCCGTCAAGCAGCCAAAACAAGAGGGTAGTTCTTTTAAAACCATTGTCTTATGGCTGATGTCGTTGGTGTAATCATGATCAGTCAAGACATCAGCTAATCCGACTTATTGCTAATTTGTTTATGAAGCAGTGATAGTGCAGTTATCCACCCTGCGTACCTTTTGCAGTGCCGAAAAGAGTCTAGTTTTGTCGTTTGCAAAGAGCTGTTCGGTGTTTATTATTTGGTTAAACAAGCCTGCCAGTTCATCCGTGAGGTTACCGTGCTTGGCAAGATGCTGGGTCAGTGTTTCAAGAATGGCTGCACCAAGCTGATTTAATGTGCTTCTTAGCTGATCCAAATTGGCATCTTCGTTTGGTACGCCTTCAGCCAGCCATTGTGCCCGGTATCTGTATTGAATAGCCTTTGCAGCATCCATTTGTGCTTGGAAAAACGCCTCAACGCTTGCACTATCCAGACATTGCTGGCGGGCTTGCTCTAGCGCTTTTGAGAGCACAGTGGCTTCACGGGATAAGTCTTCAATTGGCCTGTGTTGTTGTGCTTTAAACAGTGCTACAGGCTGCATCTGAGCAAGACGTTGGTTGATATGTGAGAATAGCACCTCAGCAGAGTCTGTTCGCGTTTTGACCAATGTATTTGCCTTTTCAACGACCTGCGCCAGCGCGCTGCGAGCTTCATCTTCGCTTATCGGCTGAGACCGTTTCTCCACTTTCATCAGACCAAACAGCGTATGGTTATCCGCGTTATCCTGAATGCTTACTTCGCGCAGTATCAGCTCTGGGTAAACCACTTTGAGTGCGCAGCTACCTACGGCAACGGTGTTTTGGTCAAATTGTCCATTTGCAAGTAAGCGAGCCGCTTCGTTGGTGCCTTTGGGCACGGGCTTGGTTTGTACCTGATGAGCATTGAGCCAATGACCAATTTGGTTCAGGGCTGCCGGGTGGGATGCTGCATGCGTAATTTTAGTTGTCTTGTTCAATCCAAAAACACACATTTCGATAGGGATATACACAGCAGCACTCAGCTCAGTTACCTTGTAGTTACGCATCGCATTGACAATGGCTGGGACCAGTTGTCCTTCAATAGTGGAGTTGGCCAGCGCGCTAAAGGCCCAGCTCTGCGCTTGTGCGGCATTGGCATAAGTATGCTCCGGGGTGCCCGAGTAAAAACGCTCATACTCCTGCGACTGGCGGTTGGCGAGTAGGTTAAGTGCGGCATGATTAAAACTCCCCGGCCCGGCTTGTATATAAACAGACTCGGCCTGAGTTGTCAGCGTAAACAGCAGCGCGGATAACACCAGTAAGCGAAACATAAATGACAATTTCAAGGGCTTTTCCAAAGGTTCTACAGGCAAAAAACGCATCCTAACAGAACCTCTACGCGCTGTCCTGCAAGCGGAGTGATTTATTGATAACTCACAGCGTACTTTATGTGCCTGCTTAATCGCCTTTTAGCATCAATAAGTGCTTTTGTTGTTACCGCCAGCCAGACGCTTATGAAACGAAAAAAGAATCATACCAAGCACGTTAAAAAGCGGATGAAACTGTGTCAGTGACAGGGCGGGAACGGCGGTCTATGCTTGAAATGACTGCAATTAAAGGGGGATTTTAAAGATGAAAAAATACTGGCTGCTGCCATTGTTGTTTACGCCACTATTTGTCAATGCGGCGACATCTTCTACCGTAACATTGGCTTCCGATTATTTATTTAACGGCGTAAGTCAAACTAAGGAAGACGAAGCGCTGCAAGTCAGTTTAGATTGGTTTGGAAAAAGTGGTTGGTATGCTGGAGGCTGGGTATCTCAAGTAGATTTTGGCGATGGTACGGATTTAGAAGGAGATCTGTATGGTGGCTACAAATTTACGCTAACTGAAAAATTAAAGCTTGATGTTGGTCTCTCGCAATATACCTATCATGGTGATGATGTGAGTGCTGATTACAACTATGCAGAAGCCTTTGCAAAGTTTAATTACGGCCAGACAAATTTAGACTTTTGGTATGCATGGGATTACTTTGGAACAGGGGCTGCTCACGGGATAGTGATGCTCACGCATAGTATCCCAATCACAGAACGGTGGTCACTGACGCTCGGGGTTGATCATTCAATGAGCTTTGATAGTGATAAATACGAATGGGAGTTGGGTGATGATGACTATACCCACTGGCATCTAACTGGAACTTACTCGATTAGTACTTGGTCTTTTTCATTGGGTTATGAAAGCAATGACATTGATTCTTATGCAGATTCTACATTTGTGGCGTCAATTTCAAAAACATTTAACTTCTAAATTTACCTTTTATTAACTTTTGTGTTGATTTTAGTTGCGAATTGTACTTTTATATAGCTATATGATTGATGCTCCATAACTTTTTATAGGAGTAAGCAATTGATGAGGTAAATAGTGATAAAAGCTATGGAGTCGCAATGATGAAGGATACGATAAAACTAACAGCACTCTCTTTGGCGGTATTTTCTCGGTTTAGCTTTTCAAGCCCGCTAGAATTTGCCGGTGGCGCAGACATGTCTAAGTTAGTCGAGGCAGAGCACATATTGCCAAATCTCAATGACTACACAACAAACCTTGTGACCGTAAAAGGAGTGGTCACTCATGTATGCAGAAAGTTAGGTTGCTGGATGACGCTGCGAGTAGCAAATGGCCTAGACGTAAATATCGAAGTTGAGCAAGGCGATATGGTATTTCCACTTGCTGCGATTGGCCGTGAAGCCCATGTGACGGGGCGCTTCGAAGCGCTAAACCAGCGCGCTTTGGCTTGCGTGAGTAAAGCAGACGATGAAGCTGCACTTATGCGTTTGGGATTTAATCCAACGGCCGTAACCATTTCGCATTTAGTACAGCAAGTAAAACACAGCTAGGCTCCCAAACGTGGTGATATAGAGGTTTTTAAAGCGAAACGCCAGTATTACCGCAACCGTTGCGGCGACCAAATAGGGGTTGCTTGGCGTGATGGCAAGTTGCTTGTTCTGAATGAATACAATGGGTACCCAAATGGCAGTCAGTACGCAAGGGGCGCTAAAACTTAAAAAGCGTTGTAGTTTAGGGCCGATAGTAAAAGGCAGTTGTTTTGCCAAAAATAAATACCGAGTTGCAAACGTGACGCAAGCCATGGCTAAAATAGTGGTGATCATACACGCTCCTTTTTACTTTGTAGCACATATCCTACCGACATTCCGAGCAGTGCTGAGGCGATTAAACCAAATTCAAAATGGATCAGTTTGAACACTAAGATAGTTACGGCCGACGTTAAACAGGCGCATAACACGGGTAATGCGTTAATACTCGGGACCACTAAAGCAATAAATATTGCCGCAATCGCGAAGTCTAAGCCAAGGTTGGTCAAGTCAGGTAAAAACTGACCTGCGACAATACCAATGAGCGTCCACAGATTCCATGCAACATAAAAGCTACCACCAGCGATGAGCGCATACACGAGCCGAAGTTTGCCTTGATAGGCACGGTGGTGATGGGGAAACGCAAATAATTCGTCAGTGAGAAAAAACGCAATGGGGCCACGCCATTTAAGGGGCTTATCTATCATTTTATTGCGGATAGCAAGGCCATAGAGTAAATGTCTCGCGCTAATAATAAAGGTAGTCGCAAGCAAGGTGATAAGCGCGGTGTCTTTGGCAATAAGCTCTATTGCCACTAACTGCGCCGAGCCTGCAAAAACTAATAACGACATTAACTGTGCTTCGAGCGGCGTAAAGCCATTTTGCACGGCAAGGGAGCCACACAATATTCCCCAAGGAAGCACGGCGAGATTTAATGGCAACATATCCCAAAAGCCTTTGCATACTGCGACTTTCATATTAACAAGCCTTGCTATATTGACTGGGAGTGATCCCCATATTCTTTTTAAAATGACGGTTGAAATGGCTTTGGTCATAAAAGCCTACACTTAATGCTGCATGGGAAACACTTTTGCCACTGCGCAGTAATGCCTTGGCATGATTAAGCCGGTGTTGTATTTGAAAGGCATGGGGAGTGAGGCCGGTGTGGGCCTTAAACACACGAATAAAGTAAAAGGGACTCATGCCGACAAGGCTCGCTAAGGAGTCGAGTGATACATCTTCAAATAAATTATCCAAAAGAAAATGGCGTGCAGTGGTAATTCGTTGCTTCACCGAAGGGATCTTTGTATCGAATGTGACTTTGCCTTGCTTATTGCTTAAATAAGATAGCAGAGTAATAAGCTGAGACTGCTTTTCAAGCACGCTGGTATCACATTCTAAGACGTTAAAAGTGGTGTTCATGAGTGCCGCAAGCGCTCGGTCGTGTACCACTGCATCATGGAAAAAAGGAGCCATTGCCTTGCCATCACCAAGAAACTGATTAAATAGTTCAGGCGTTGGGTAGAGTGAGCGGTACGAAGACTTATCTTTTGACGCCTTTCTGCAGTCGTGCACCTGCTCTGCATTAATCAAAATGAGACTATGCTGACTAGCTAAGTGTTCACCGCCACTGCGGTAGAATCGCTGTGCACCACTATCCACTAAGGCAAGCGTATAGCCGCTGTGGCTATGTCTACCAAAGTCTTCCTGCTTATCAATGTTGTGTAGTACTTCTAGGCCACCGAGTTCACGATGAAAACTAAACTTTGAGTGTTGCATAATTCTCTCCCCCATTGATGAAAAGCGTATCTGTCTTCACTCAAAAAGTCTTGTACAAAATTGCACAATGCCACAAACAATAACCGGGTTAACAACGCCTAATGCCAAGTTTCTTTTTTAAGCACGTTAACAAGGCGGTGATTGATTAAGCATTGGCCATCGATTACTTTAAGCTCGTCTTCATACACACCGTTAAATACGGTGATTGGGGTATCTGATTGAGATTTTGGCTGCTGATAAAGAACAAAGTAGCTTTTAGCACTAAACTTATTTGCCTCGATAGGTTGAATATCGGCACTGGTTATCATGTGCATACTTTTTGTTGTTTTTATGGCTTGTTGCTGCCTTATTGTTATTTCTTCAGCACCAGTAATATTGATATTGAGTGCTGGGATACTAAATGTTGCATCCTGTGTAAAAACACTTTGGTATGCTTGTGCTGAACCCGAATCTCGATATTTTATGTAATTGTGTAGTGTCGCTTCACAGAGGCGCTGGTTACTGCTTAGGTTGGTGGTCATGCAACCACTCATAACACCTGCCGCTGCAACTAAAAGGAAATATGATTTCATAACGTGCCCCTAATTTTTTGCTAATAATCTCAGTGAATTTAACCGTATTGTCAACTAAGTTAAAGCGTATGATGTATCTTGACGTAACGATTGCGTAAACATGTAAAGCCCCTTTACGGCTTTTTCTGCTGCGGTTTTATTAGATGCTACTGATCTGTTAAGTGTGTATTTATACCATGCAGATTTTCACCTTATGACAATTTAATATTGACGAATAAATTAACTTAGTTTACTTTTGTGAAAGCGCTTACATTTTGCGTGTGTTTTTTTAACTCCATTTGTAAGCGCTTACATTTGTTGCTAGGAACGCGCTGAGTAGTCTTCCAGCGTATAGCTAAATAATCTGCTCTGAGAAACGATGAGTTAATCGACGGCTTATCTAAGCCTCAGGTTAAATAATAAAGTTCTTAGCATTCAACCATTTGACAACGACGTTTTGCATCGGGGTAACTGATGAAAATTGCAGCAAGAAAATTAACAAGGCTATGTACCGCAATCTCTGTGGCTATCATAGCGGGATGTGGCGGAAGCGCCGAGACAGAAACTAATTATAAATCCGTTGATACCACAGCGCCGGTTTCAGACTGGACGCTAGTGTGGAGCGATGAATTTGATAGCGATGCGATAGACACATCTAAGTGGACGCACGAGGTAAATTGCGACGGCGGTGGCAACAATGAAAAACAGTGTTACACCGACAGTGAACAGAACGCGTTTATTGCCGATGGCATGCTGAATATTGTCGCTACCCCTGCGCAAGCAGGCGCACAACTGCCGTATACCTCGGCAAGATTGAACACCAAATATAAAGCTGACTTTAAGTATGGCAGATTCGAAATGCGGGCCAAGCTACCAAGCGGGCAAGGCAGTTGGCCCGCGTTTTGGATGTTGCCTACGGATGAGGTTTACGGTGGCTGGCCCAAGTCTGGTGAAATAGACATTATGGAAGCGGTAAATCTCAAGGTCGCTAGTGAAGATGGCTCGGTTGAATCTAACGTGCATGGCACGCTTCATTACGGCCGTGATTGGCCTAATAATGTTCACACCGGTAAAGCATACGCCATACCTGATGGTGTAAATCCAGCCGATGACTTCCATACCTATGCTGTGGAGTGGCAAGAGGGTGAGATCCGTTGGTACGTTGATGGTTATCTCTATGCCACGCAACGTCAATCGGAGGTTCGTTACAACTCAAAGCAAGAAGCGGTTGGTTTAAAACACCGTGGATGGTTTGCTGAATACTACGAGCAAGGCTCTGGCGAGCTGGTTACTCATTGGGATAGTGCGCCTTTTGATCAACAGTTTCATCTTATCTTAAATCTTGCCGTTGGCGGTGATTGGCCTGAAAACGTTAATAATAAAGGTATCGACTCGGACGCCTTTGTGAACGGACAATCGTTTGTGGTTGACTATGTCAGAGTGTATGAATGCGGCTCTAACCCTGAAACGGGCAAAGGATGTGAAACGGTGCGTCCAGGCTACGACGACCTTGAGGATGCGTTAGTCGAAGGCGAAGCACCTATTCCGTCGCCACCTTCTTCGGGTACCGCTAAAAACCTAACCATCTTTGATGATAATTTTAATGTTAACTGGCCAGCTTGGGATTGTTGTGGTGGCTCTACGCCTGCATTGGTTGCAGACGAAAGCCGTGGCAATGTTGTTGAGTTTATGGTCGGTGAGACGCCAACCGTAAATGGCTTTACCAGCCGTGCCGAATTTATCACAGATCCAAGCGGTAAAGCCTCGCCATTTGATGCAACGAGTATGCTAGAATCGGGCTATATTCGGTTCGATATGCAAGTGACACAAATGCCTTCAGAACCAAGCGCAGCATGGAAATTTAAAGTTGAAAGCCAAGGTGCTTCTAGCGCTGCTGAACTCGATCTTTTTGCAAGCGTTGAAGGACAATCACCAGCCGCAGGCTCGTGGCAAACTTATACCTTCCCACTACAGCAGTTGGCTGATGCAGGACTTGATGTATCAGCTATTGATGTCGTGATGATCTTCCCAGCATGGGGTGCCGGAAACGGTGCTATCTATCGTGTTGATAAGGTTGAGATTGCACAGGATACAAACTTACCTTCGTTGACCTTATTTGAAAATGCCATTAACGCTGAGTGGCCGCTTTGGGATTGTTGTGGTGGCTCGACACCGACTGAAGTCTCTGACGATGCGACGCATGGTATTGTTGCTGAATTTACGATTGGTGACACACCAACGGTAATGGGGTTTTCGTCTCGAACAGAAGTGGGCGGAGCTGGAAAGCCGTTTGATGCAACTGCAATTTTAGCAGGTGGCGTAGTACAGTTTGAGATGAAAGTCATGAGCTTACCGTCAACGCCTGATGCCCCTTGGCTACTTAAAATTGAGTCTGACAATGCCGCGAGTGCGGTTGAGCTACCACTATCTGAATCACAAGAAGGTGCAGCGCCACAGGCCGGTGAATGGCAAACCTATACTTTCTCAATTGAAGCTTTGGCTCAGGCAGGACTTGATCCAAGTGCAATTGATGTGGTGATGATTTTCCCAGCTTGGGGCTCAGGTAGCGGTGCGGTTTATCGTGTTGATAACGCAAAAATCTTTCATCCTGACGGTGACAAGGCGAGTGGCGGTCTAAGCTTATTCAAAGATCAAGCTGCTGAGCAGTGGTCAATTTGGGATTGCTGTGGTGGCTCTACACCCACAATAGAAGTAGACGAAGATGCAGCCCATGGTCAAGTTGCGCAATTTGTTATTGGTGCAACCCCAACCGTGATGGGGTTCTTAGCGGATGACGATGTCTATTATGATGCTTCCCATTTACTAGAAACTGGCGTAGTTAAGTTTGATATGAAGGTGACTTCAGCACCTGCAAATATCGACGCTCAATGGCTGTTTAAAATTGAGTCAAATGATGCTAGTGCGGCGGTAGAGCTTGCTCTAAACCAAAGCGCTGAAGGTCAAGCTCCAGAAGTTGGCAAATGGCAAACTTATACGTTTCCACTTCAAGCTTTGTACGATGCAGGACTCGATATTAGTGCCATTGATGTCTTGATGGTATTCCCCAGCTGGGGAATGGGCGAAGGCGCCGTTTACCGCATAGACAATGTTGAAATCATCAGTCAATAAGCCAGTGTGGATCGCCAATAGTGCTTTGAACTCGGTGATCCAGCAGCAAGAATAGAATCGCAGGGCAGTCATGAATAACAAACAATTCAATAAAAGTAAGCTTGCCGTTCAGTTGTCGCTAGCAATAGCGATGAATGCGGGTATGGTCAGCATAGCTCAAGCAGAAGAGCAACAAACAGCCGAAAAAGTCGAAGTGATCGAAGTGAAAGGGATCCGCGGAAGTTTGATCCGTTCAATGGATTTAAAGCGCTCCGCATCGGGGGTTATGGATGCCATTTCGGCAGAGGAAATGGGGAAATTTCCAGATACCAACTTAGCCGAGTCTTTACAGCGGATCACCGGTGTTTCGGTCAGCCGCGCCAACGGTGAAGGCAGCCAAATTACCGTACGTGGTTTTGGGCCTGATTTTAACTTGGTGACATTAAATGGTCGTCAAATGCCGGGCACAGGTAATACTCGCTCGTATAACTTGGAAAACCTAGCCGCAGAAGGCGTGAGTGCGCTTGAGGTATATAAAACCGGGCGTGCTGATGTACCAAGTGGCGGTTTAGGGGCTTTGGTCAACATTGTCACGGCTAAGCCACTACAACGCCCAGGGCAACACTTTAGCGCAACAGCAAAGGCGATTGTTGATACCTCTAACGAAGCGGGAGATGATGTTACACCAGAGGTTTCCGCGGTTTATAGTAATACCTTTGCCGATGAAACCTTTGGTTTTGGATTTTCCTTCTCCCATCAGCAACGTGATTTTCAAAAGCAGCAAGCCAATATTCAAGGCTGGCAGGCCAATGTTGATCTACCTGATTTAGACCCATCTAAAATCATTGATGGCCGTGCTGAAGATGCCGAGGGTAATAAAGTCGGAAATTACTTTTTTCCAAAAGACATGAACTACGGCATCGAAGATCTAGAGCGAGAAAGAACGAACGGTCAAGTTACCTTTCAATATGCACCAACTAACGGTTTTGTTGCCACCTTAGATTATACGGCAAGCCTTGCCGTAACTGGCTCTAATACGGTGGGGTGGGGTATTTGGAATGAGTTTGGCGGTAATATTAACGCCTATGAGTTAGATGCAAATGGCACCGCGGTTTATGCCGATATTGGTGGTAATGATGCGTCGTTTACTGCTAATAGGAATACGACGGAAGTCGAGGCGCGTTCACTTGGCTTAAATCTGGACTGGCAAATTAACGATAATTGGCATGTAGAGCTTGATTATCACGACTCGAAAAACGAAACCGATAATGGCGCAGATAAAGGCTTGGGTAGTGATGGTCAAATCATCTTAGGCTCAGATCAGTTGCTCACTAAGATTTATGATTATCGGCAGGGCGAAGTGCCGCATGCAAATGTGCTTTGGAAAAATGGCACGAATGAACTCATGGCAAGTGAAATTGATTCTAACTTTAGCCAATTTATCCATTCTCCCGGAGAGGCAACGGTCGAGCAGTTGCAACTTGATACCACTTGGTTTAACGACAGTTTTGATATTGGCCTAGTGAGTGTGCAGTTTGGTGCAGCTCGCACTGAACAGTCAACTGGGGGATATGAAGCGTGGAGTGGTCTACGAGGAGGACCGGGCTTTAATCCTTCGTTTAAAGAAATTTTCCCAGATAGCATGTTTACGCGCCATGAAACTGGCGATTTGCTAGACCAATTCGCTGGTGGTGGCAGTGACCTACAGCCGGGGTATTACTATACTTATGACTTTGATGAAGCTATTGCAAGGCAGCTTGCGTATCTTACAGAAGATGTGATCGGTGCTGACTACTACTCGGCGGATGCCTATTTTGATGGCATAGATAGCCAAAGTCGAGTTGATGAAACCACTGACAGCATCTACTTGCAATCCAAATGGGAGTTTGAATTTTCTGACTACTTTATGCAAATCAACGCAGGCCTTCGTTATGAACAAACGGATGTGACAAGTGTGGTGCGTCAGCGTGTGGAAACGCAAGTGAATTGGGACAGTCCATCAGAATGGATTATGCAATACGCTGCGGGCGGTGATGACAACTTCTTAACGCAGCAAGGGGATTACGACATTCTATTACCGATGATAGATGTGCGTTTTGATCTCACCGAAGATTTAATTGCACGAGCGTCTTGGGGCAAAACAATGTCGCGTGCGCCGCTTAGTAATCTCGCTGGTGGCAGAAGTTTGTCAGGCAGCCCAAAACCGGGAGCAAGAACTGGCTCTCGAGGCAATACAAATCTATTACCGTTTGAGTCGACCAACCTAGATTTTTCACTTGAATATTATTACAACGAAGGAAGTTACGCGTCACTTGGTTACTTCAAAAAAGAGGTCGATAACTTTATTCAAACCACAATCACGCAAACCACCATTGAAGGTCTTTACGATATTTACAATGGTCCAAGGTATAAACAAGCGATTGCAGACATTGAAGCCCGTGGAGAGCAGGCAACCAGTGATGCCATTTTTGCGCAAATGATCGCCAATGGTCACGGTAATGCCGATGGCAAAATTGAACCAAGCAGTGACGATCCATTGATGGTATGGAACATCAGTCAGCCACAAAATACCGATAGCAAATCGGTTGATGGTTTTGAAGTGGCGGTACAGCACCTATTTGGTGAAACGGGATTTGGCCTTGGTGTAAACGCAACTTTTGTTGATGGCGATGTTGAGTTTGATAGTGAAAGCTTAGTGCAGCAAGCACCGCTGACGGGGTTGAGTGACTCGGCTAACTTCCAAGCATTTTACGAAAAAGACGGGTTATCGGTGAAGTTAACCTACGCATGGCGTGACGCTTATCTTATCGGGGTAGGTCAAGCGCAAGGCTCGGCAGATGCACCACCGCAATATGCCAAGTCTTACGGTCAATGGGACGTTAGTGTGAATTACGATATTGATGAGCAGTTTACGGTGTTCTTTGAAGGTATTAACTTAAACAATGAAACCGAGCAAGGATATGGTCGTTATGAAGAGCAATTCTTATTTGCTCGTCAATACGGTCCGAGATACTCGGTTGGTGTGAGGTATACTTTTGAGTGATCTTTTTCGCATCCGTTCACTAGGGCCTGTTGACCTTTGCTGTTTGATTTTTGTTCTCCTGAGTGTGTTTTGATCGCGACGCTCGACTTGCCGCCTAGTAATCTAAGCAAAAGTTGAGCAACAATGAACAAAGCGCACTCAGGGGAACCCAAAGGGCAGTGCTTGATTGGCATTTCTACTGTGTTATCGCCTAACTTACATAGAATAACTATGCTACGCAGGCTCTGCCTTGTATAAATACCAATCAAACTGCTGCAAAAACAAACTTGAAAGATCAACAGGCCCTAATACCAATTTCACTTAATTAAGCAAATTGGCATAAAAATGCAGACCGATGAGTCTGCATTTTTTGGCTCTAAACTACTTACTTCAGTAGGGGCGACTTTATGTCGCGCTCATTCAAGCGCATATTGCATAGGGAAATGATAAGGCTGAGTTCGAAGATAAATATCATTGATAAACTCAGTACGTAGCTCCCACCTATCGCATATTACTTTGTAAATTCATGATTTAGTGTGATGATGCAGTGAGTGTGAATCGGACATGTTTGCGGGGTTGATGTTTTGGACAATTATTTGCTGTTTGTAGGTGTCGCTTTGGCGACAATTTTATTACCAGGGCCTGCGGTGATGCTGACTATCAATAACTCAATTCAAAGAGGCTTTGCCAAGTCTTTAGCTGGTATTTGTGGTGTCGCGCTCGGGATTTTGATTGTCGCTGCGGTATCGGCATCAAGTTTAGGTGTGATTTTAGCCAATTCGGTGTTGGCATTTACGGTCGTTAAATTTATTGGCGCTGCATATCTTTTCTATTTAGGCTACAAAATGTGGCGAACTAAAGGTGAAAGTAAAATAGGCAAGTCTATTGCTGCAAGTACGATGAAAAAGTGCTTTTTAGAAGGCTTTTTTGTTTCGATCACCAATCCTAAGGCTGTTATTTTCTTTATGTCTATCTTTCCGCAATTTATCAATGTGGAAAATGCCTTTATGCCGCAATTTATGTTGCTGGTTTTTACCTTTAGCCTGCTGGTGTTTATGGTACATATTTCTTATGCGGTGTTTTCTGGCCTTGCTAAGACTAAATTGTCGTCACCGAAGAGTATGACGATGATGAACAAAGTGAGCGGTGGCGTGTTTTTTGGGTTTGGCGCCGGTTTAGTTGCCGCCGGTAAGTAGTTTGAGTGGCTTAAAAATGTAAGCATACTCCCTTTTACCGTGAGTAGTTAAAGGGAGCAAAGCTTGAATTCGGCATCGCTTAGCTCCGCACTGCAGCAGACTTACTCGCCTTAGTGCGACTGGTTGGGCTACTTAGATTTGAATAAGCGCTTGAAGCACTCATTAAGCCAAAACAACCCAAAGTTGTTAATATGCCAATGACGACGTAAATAATAAAATCGATTACCATGATGTTGCTCATATCTAGTTCCTCTCCGTTGGTACAATGTGCATTAAATTCTGTGGGTTTCTACGTGTGATTCGACGACACGGAAACTCTGTGGGACCTCAAACTGAGGCATTAAGTTAAAAACAATCGCTGGGTACTTAAACTTTCTGTTTCTCGATGCGCTTGTAGGGCTTAAACAAGTGATATAAAGCGGCTCGCCATCCAAATTAAAATGAAAATTATTGCTGCAATCTGACGATTGAGAATGCGGCCCTCTAGGAGTGCTCTGCGAAACTAGGTTTTGCAATTCCAGCAGTTTACGCCAAACAGACTTATTAAAGTCGCTGTCATCTAAGTGTTGGCTCTGCTCAAAAACCGCCACAAACGCGGCACTTTTCATGCTGTCAAAATCTACCTTTTCGACAAAAGAATAGAGGCTCGTTATCAAACTAAAGTTGTTGTGTCTTGAGGTGAGATCGCCAAAACCTAAAACCTCAACATGGTTAAACGCTAATTCGGCTCTATTACCACCACAAATGCATGGAAATTGCTGCTTGTTCACGAAATCAATAAAACTATCTTGCAGCTCGGGTTGTGGTGTCATGTTTTATGCTCCTAATGTTGTTATTTGCGCTAGTTGGTTTTGGTGGTTTCCAATGCTGAATGGCGAAATGCATCTACATTGTTTATCTATCACTATGTAAGCAAGGCTCGAACCACAAATTTAAATGTTTAAGTTATTGAATTTAATTGGTTTTTAATCTTCGTGTTTTAATGGGGTAAATTTTTCACGTTTTATTCAGGTAAGAAGTACACGGTTGTAAAAATTGGTAACGGTGGGTTTTTCGCTCCGGGCAAGGTTTACCCAGATTGGTTGTTATTGTCCGAGTAAAGGTAAGTTTTTGAGGTTTTTATAGTCCATTGCAATGGCGATACAGCGGTAGAGTAGCGCGGCTGGCATGTCTTCTTCCAGTTTAAGGACTATCGCTCGGTTTCCTTCAAACTGTAACTCGTCGGAAAATAGTACCCTAAATGTATCAACTAGCTTCGTTTGACAGTGAAAATAAAGGTGATAGTTAGTAGGCGTTTTGGCTTTCCAAGCCATACGGAAAGGACTACCCGATTTAACACTAAAGCTTAACTCTCCCCACTTTATTGCCTCAATCACTGCGCCAAAGTTTTGCTCACTGGCAACCTGAATAACGAGGCTACGCAGTGCCCTGATTTTTGCTTGTGCAGCAGGTGGATAGGTACTAATCACTTGTTCGGCTATGTTTGACACTCTGGCTCTTCCTTGGTATTAGCTCATTTAGCTCATAAAGTAGAGTATTAAATTGAGCAGGTGAGGGCAAGTGTGCTCTTGGTGTGACTTTTTAAATCGCTTGTTTGTGCCCTGTAAAAAGAATAAACGAGCGCATCAGACAATTGGCTTACCTTAGATTTCTTAAATTCTAGTCCACATTAAAGTTGCTTCATTAGACACTAAAAAACGATGTGAACACAGCTTCGTGCCCACATCGTGTTAAGGGGACTAATTGCAGCTTAGTGTTGGTGATGCTTCTGAAGAGATCTGTATCTCAGACAGCGTTACCTCTAGTATTCCAGCGGTTGAAAGCTCGAAAGGGACAACGGTTTTAGTGAAGTCCATGCCTTGGGCTGTAAAGCAATTGAGGTCAATGCTTAGTGATTGCCATTTGGCTAAAGGCATAGCTTGAAGTTGCTTAGCAATATCGACTTTTGCGGTGCATGAGCCGTTTGCGTCCGCTTCGCCTTCACAGCTCATCGCTACCCAAACCGGTTTATCTGGCGCTGCATCAACTTGTACTTTAAAGGTAAGAGCGCTGTCGGTTGGAATACTTGGGCTTATGTCTTCTCTAAAGTAGCTTTCACTAGCGAGTCTAAAGCCGCTGCGTCGACTACCGTCAAAAAGTAGCTGAATGGCATCTTCTTGTACTTCTCTGTCCGTTGTGCGGTAGCTAATACCACCAAGCGTATGGGTGTTGGCATTTATCAGTTGATTTTCGGCACTGCTGTATAGATGGCCTTGCCAAGGTTTATTGATTGATCTTACCAGCAAGTCTACACCGCTGGCGAGATTTGCCTGAGTTTGTATTTGCTCTGGTAAATTATCTGCTAATACATTTTGGTCTGAATAACGTAAGCCAAAACCATAAGGTAAAAGCGGGTCATAATTTTTATCTTGGTAATTTACGATTTGTGTCGGCATTTTTGGCCAAGAATAACTAAGCTTGCCAGTAAAATCATACTGAACTTGGCCGTTTTTGTCGGCCAGTAATACGTCACTGATACCAATTCCTTCAGACCCCGGTAACCATGCTGCCACAAATGCATCGGATGCGTTGAGTTCAGGATTTACCCACATTGGGCGACCACTGATAAACACCGCCACTGTAGGAATTCCAGCTTGTTTAAAGCGTTTGAGTAATGCGAGATCAGATTTATCAGACGGCTTGTATTCAAGTGTTGCTCTATCACCGTGGCCTTCTGCATAGGGATCTTCGCCAAATACCACAATGGCAACGTCAGGCTTATCTTCAAAATCACCGCGAGTATTTAATGTGACGGTGCCACCAGCCGCTTCTGCTTGCTGCTTTATACCATCATAAATAGAAGTAGCGCCCGGGAAGTCGGCATTGGTGTTGTTGGTACCTTGCCAGGTAATGCTCCATCCGCCCGATTGTTTGCCGATATTGTCGGCACCATCGCCTGCCAACAAGATATGTTGGTTCGGTTTAAGTGGTAATAGTTGATCTTTGTTTTTGAGTAAAACCAGTGACTCACGTACGGCTTGGCGCGCGACTTTACGGTGCGACTCTGCGCCAATGATTTCTGAGTTGCCAGCCAATGGACGATTTGCAGGACTTGGTTTTTCAAAAAGTCCCGCACGGAGTTTAACTCTTAAAATACGACTTACTGCATCATCAATGCGAGACTGCGCGATAGCGCCGCTTTTTGCTTGCGCTAGCGTATTGTTGTACAAGGCTTTCCAGTCGTTCGGGGCCATGACAATATCAATGCCGGCATTAATGGCCTCTGCACAGCTGTCGTTCGTACAGCCTTTTATTTGGCCGTGACCATTCCAATCGCTCACCACAAAACCATCAAAATTCATTCGCTCTTTGAGCACTTGGGTAAGCAAATAATGGCTGCCATGCACTTTTTCGCCATGCCAACTGTTAAACGATGCCATCACCGATTGTGCTCCGGCTTCAAGTCCGCCTACGTAGCCTTGAGCGTGAAGTGCAATTAATGCTTTTTCAGAGGCGATGTTGTCGCCTTGGTCGTCACCATCAACTGTGCCACCATCGCCGACAAAATGCTTTACCGTGCTGATCACGCGGTTCTTACCAAGAAAGTCCGCCTTAGGATCGCCCTGTAAGCCTTTAACAATAGCGCTGGAATACGCTTTTACGATGTCGGGATGCTCCGAGTATCCTTCATAGGTGCGTCCCCAGCGATCATCACGTACCACCGCGACCGTCGGGGCAAAGATCCAATCAATCCCGGTGGCTAACACTTCTTTTGCGGTAATGTGGGCGATTTTCTCGATGAGATCTGGGTTATTTGCCGCGCCAAGGCCAATGTTATGTGGAAATAGCGTAGCGCCAATGACGTTATTGTGGCCATGAACCGCATCCGTTCCCCACATGGTAGGAATAGTGCTGCCATCTAGGCTATCGTCAATCGATGCTTGGTAAAGCGCTTCGGCAAGTTTGACCCAATCAGCAGGCGTTGCATGTTTGTTGTTGTAAGGAAATGCGCCACCACCATTGAGATATGAGCCGAATCCGTATTCTCGCATTTCTGCGACGGTAATATTTCGAATCTCAGGCTGGATCATCTGCGCAATTTTTTGCTCCAGAGTCATCTTAGCGAGTATCGACCGAACTCTTTCTTCTAGATTGTTATCGGTTTGGATAGCAGGAGTCAGCGCTGGCCAATTTTTCACTTGGCGAGCTGCATCAACACTGGTTTTATTTGGGCTTTCGCTACATCCGGTTAAGGTTGCGACAGCCATTGCAAGACTTAGCATGGTTATTTTCGTTTTCATGTCTTAATTACTCTTGAAACGCTGGGGAGTTGCGCCTTTTAATCCAAAGTAGGCGATGTAGATATAGCATAAAGCTGGCAGTAAGAATGATAGCTGCAGATTGATTCCGTCTGCTAGCATCCCTTGAAATAGCGGGATAACTGCACCGCCAACAATAGCAAGACAGAGAATACCAGAGCCTTGTGCCGTTTGTTTTCCAAGCCCATTCAACGATAAGCTAAAGATAGTCGGGAACATCACGGAGTTACAAAGCCCGACCGCCAAAATGCTCCAAAGGGCGAGCTGACCGCTGCTAAATACTGCGATAAGTACTAATGCAAATGCACAGGCTGCATTAAAGGCAAGCACGGTTCGACCCGATATTTTCTGCATGACTAACGCGCCAATAAAGCGTCCGACCATGGCTCCACCCCAATAATATGCGATGAGCTTTGCGGCTTGGGCTTCGGTCATGTTGCCAATGTCCGGTTGATGTAAGAAGCTAACGAGTGTTGAGCCAATCGCCACTTCCGCCCCAACATAAACGAAAATACCGATTGCACCAAGCACCAAATGTTTATGCTGCCATGCTTTGATTTCACCTGTGGTGACTTCCTCAGTAGTACTACTTAGCTGGGGAAGTTTGATAAAGGCAAAGATCAAAGCCAATGACGCCAGCATGGCTGCCAACATTAAGTAAGGCAATTGGGTTGCGCTGGCATTGCCCACCTCAACTGTGCTTCCCTCACTGAAGATGAGCATGGCGCCAAAAAATGGGGCGACAGTCGTACCAAGAGAGTTAAAGGCTTGGGTCATGGTGAGTCGTGCAGGGGCAGTTTCGGGAGAGCCAAGTACACTAACAAACGGGTTAGCAGCAACTTGTAGCACTGTGATCCCTGCCGCTAGTACAAATAGCGCGAATAAAAACACGCTGTAGATACCACTTTCAGCCGCTGGGTAAAAAAGCACACAACCAACGCCTGCGGTAAGTAATCCAGTTACAATGCCTTTTTGATAGCCGATTTTTCCAACCAATTTGCCAGCTGGCACCGAAACAACAAAATAGGCGCTAAAAAAGCAAAATTGGATCAGCATCGCTTGAGTGTAATTAAGCTCAAACGCGCCTTTGAGGTACGGAATTAAAATATCATTCAAGCAAGTAATGAAACCCCACATAAAAAATAGTGAGGTGAGGGCCCCCAAAGCAAATCGGTACTGACCAGTATGGCCCGTGGCGATTGCTGCTGAAACCTGTGGTTGAGACGGTACGCTCACGATAAACTCCTAGTTGATTTTTTTTGGTAAAGCGCTTACATTTATAAAAATGAAAGCGCTTACATTTTTAATGATGATTGCAGAAAGCGAACACGAATTCAAATAAAAAATGTTTTTGTCTTGCACTGTGACTAACACAACACGCTCGTACCTTGGCGTGAACACATAACTTGGAACGATTAACCATGAATAAAATTATCCTGCCAACACACTCGGCCATGTTGAAGGCAGACTATATTTTCGGCGTTGCGACTTCGTCATTTCAAATCGAAGGTGAGCGGCGTGGGCGTTGTGAGTCAATTTGGGATAGGTTTTGTGAACATGATGGCGCGATAAAGGATAGTAGTAACGGTGATATTGCCTGTGAGCATATATCTAGGTGGCAGCAAGATGTTGAACTCATAACCAGTTTGGGGGTTGACGCCTATCGCCTTTCTATTTCTTGGCCAAGAGTAATGAATGATGATGGCACGGTTAACGATGCAGGACTTTCATTTTACCAACAATTGGTCGATGCGTTGGTTGCTAAAGGCTTAAAAGTGTTTGTCACGCTATATCACTGGGACTTACCACAAGCGCTTGAGGATAAGGGCGGGTGGCTGAATCGAGAAACGGCTGTGGCGTTTGCACGGTATACCGAGGTGGTATGTAAAGCGCTTGGCGATAAAGTGTATGCGTACACCACGTTAAATGAACCATTTTGTAGTGCACATTTGGGGTATGAATTAGGTATTCATGCACCGGGCTTGCGCTCCCAAGCGGCGGGACGACAAGCAGCTCATCACCTGCTTCTTGCCCATGGTTTAGCGATGCAAGTGTTAAGAGCGCATTGCCCAAATAGCCTTCATGGAGTCGTGTTGAATTTTGCCAATGCGGATCCTGTGTCTACAGCGCATTGTGATGTGGAAGCGGCAAAAATCGCGGATGATTACTGTAATCACTGGTATATCAAGCCAATTCTTGAAGGGCAGTACCCAGATTTACTTGCCCAGCTCCCCAAAGACGTACAACCAGATATTCTAGCTGGAGATTTAGAGATTATTGCTGCCCCCATTGATTATCTTGGCGTGAACTATTACACCCGAAATATTTATCAATCTGATGGTAATGGATGGTATGAACAAGTTGAGCCTAGTGCCGAAACGCTCACTACAATGGGCTGGGAAGTCGTGCCAGACTCATTTTGTGCATTGCTTCGGGAGTTACATGCTGAGTACCAGTTGCCACCACTTTATATCACAGAAAATGGTGCTGCCTTTGACGACAAAATGGAAAATGGCGAAGTATTAGACGTGCAAAGGCTGGCTTACTTCCAATCTCACCTGCTCGCGGTTAATCAAGCAATGGAGCAGGGCGTTGATATTCGTGGCTACTTTGCATGGAGTTTAATGGATAATTTCGAATGGGCAGAGGGGTATACGCAACGCTTTGGTATTGTGCACGTTGATTATCATACTCAGCAAAGAACCTTAAAGGCGAGTGCAAAAGCCTACCAAACGATGCTGTTTGAGCGTAAATCAAGTGTCTAAAACTATGCGCATTTTTAGCCAAAATTGGTATAGTGCGCAGATACAACTGATGGAATAAAAGTAATAGATATGGCAACGATTTACGAAGTCTCAAAAGCTGCAGGGGTATCATTAGCCACGGTGTCACGGGTGATGAATGGCAATGCAAAGGTGAGTGACAAAACCAAAGAGAAGGTGCTCGCGGCAATGTCAGAGTTAGGTTATAAACCTAACGCCATCGCGCAATCTTTGGCTTCTAACCGCAGTAACAGTGTGGGGCTTATGGTATCTGAGCTACACGGCTCTTTCTTTGGTGACATGATGAGCACCATAGAGAGTACGCTAAGAACGGCGGGTAAACATGCCATTATTGCTGCGGGCCACAGTGATGAAGAAAAGGAACAACAAGCCATCGAATTTTTATTGGATAGGCGCTGCGATGCCTTAATTGTGCATGCAGAAGCAGTCAGTGATGAATATCTCATTGAGCTTGCGGGACGAGATGTAGAACTGGTGCTAGTGAACCGCCACATTCCAGAGTTGGCAGAGCGCTGCTTTTATACTGATAACGAACTGGGTGGATACTTAGCGACTGAGGCGCTATTGCAGCGCGGACATCGAGATATCGCGTATATCAGTGGACCGTTATTTAAGCTTGACGCCAAAGCGCGTTTGGCTGGTCATCAAAAAGCCTTAGCTGAATACAATGTGTCATTTGATCCTAAGCTCTCATTTGAAGGCGGTTATCATGAAACCGATGGCATCGCGGGATTTAATCACTTAATGCAAACAGGGCAGCGCTTTAGTGCCTTGGTTTGCGCAAACGATGAGATGGCATCAGGTGCGATGACTGCGGCCAGAGAAGCTGGACTTGATGTCCCATCAGCGCTTTCCGTTGTAGGCTTTGACGATGTGTTATTTACCAAATATCTTTATCCAAAACTCACCACCATAGATAACCCTATTCGTAAAATGGGCAATGCGGCCGCGCGTTGGGTACTTAAGTATGTGTATAAAGAGAAGCACCAACCCGATGTAGAAAATCTCTACCCACCAACCTTAATCTTGCGCGATTCTATCGCCGTAAAAGCAGAGTAATAAGCGATGACCAGCCTGTCGATATCCAATGCATTAAAGTACACCTTAATTGTATCGTTAGGCGGGTTTATTTTTGGCTTTGATGCGTCGGTGATTTCGGGTGCAATTGGCTTTATCAGTGAGGCCTTTAAGCTCACCCCATGGCAGCAAGGGATAGTCGTGAGTGCACCTACCTTAGGAGGGTTGGTCGCAACACTTATTGCAGGGCCGGTGGCAGACGCTATTGGCCGTAAGCAAACATTGCTGATGACCGCGTGTTTGTATTTTGTCTCCGCGATTGGCTCGGCTTTCGCAACTTCGTTTGAAGCATTGGTGATTGCGCGTTTCATTGGTGGAATGGCATTTTGTTCTTTGATGGTGGCGCCCATGTATATTGCTGAGATCAGCTTAGCGGATCAGCGCGGGCGTTTAGTATCGGTTAATCAGCTCAATATAGTCGTTGGCCTATTTATCTCCTATTTCACTAACTATTTCTTACTTCAGCTCAGTCATAGCGAAGCAATGTGGGTGTCTGGTTGGCAAATAGATACTCAAACATGGCGTTGGATGCTTGGTGTTGAGGCGCTGCCAGCACTGGCGTGGATTTTGTTGTTACTGTTATTGCCACGAAGCCCTCGGTGGTTATTGATGAAAGATCAGCAGCTAGAGGCTAAACGCACATTAACGCGATTATTTGGTAGCAACAATGCACAACAGCAACTTGATGCTATTCAAGCGGCGTTACCTAAACTGCAACTGAGTAGTTTGTCGCTTGCGCGCAAAATGGGCAGTTTGTTTAGTAAGCGACTTCGTGTCCCTCTGATGGTAGGGGTTGTGCTTGCCATCGCGCAGCAAGTCACCGGGATTAATGTGGTGTTTTTTTATGCCCCGACCATTTTTGAGCAAAGCGGTATTGGTACTGATGCTGCATTTATGCAAGCGATTTGGATTGGTCTGATCAATGTGGTTTTTACCATCGTTGCGCTATTGACCATAGATAAACTCGGACGGCGGCCATTGTTACTCATCGGGTTAACTGGCATTTGCTTTAGTATGGCGTTGTGTAGCTGGGGTTTTAAACAAGCAACTTATCAGCTAAATACAGCACATATTGCTGAAATTAAGGCAGAAGTAGCCGATTTTCCTGTGCATGCATTAGCACCAATATTAGGCCAGACTTTCACCTCCGATGTTGCATTTAATGACGCGATAAAACAGTGTTTAACTGCAGATGAGTACCGGCAATACAAGTCAGTGATTTTCGCACACAGTATTAATATGCCAGCAAAACTGGTTCTGCTTGGGATTTCCCTTTTTGTCGCGTCGTTCGCGATGTCGCTGGGGCCAGTCATGTGGGTAATGTTTTCGGAGATATTTCCAAATGCAATTCGAGCCGTTGCGATTTCCGTTGTCGGTGTGATTAATAATGCCGCCAGTTTTACTGTACAACTAGTGTTTCCGTGGGAGCTTGAATATTTAGGGGCAAGCACCACCTTTTTATTGTATAGCCTGTTTTCATTGCTTTCGTTTGCGCTGGTATTTTTGTTTGTGGAAGAAACCAAAGGTAAGAGCTTGGAGCAGCTAAGCGAAAGTTTGGAAGCGAAACCTAGTTAACCTGAGCTGCGGATAATTAATGCCTTTCTAGCAGCCAGTTTTAGCGCTAACTGCGTTGAATTCACTTCCAATAGCCAGCTATTGGTGCGTAAATTCGCCTTGCCTACAGGATGTAGGTACCTTAGCGAGAGCAGGACGCGGAAGCGGTGTTTTCCCTAAAACTCTCTGGCTAGATAAGGAGAAAACTAAGTTGTGCTTTAGCAACAATGAGTTGGAACATTCCTTATCCAAACCTCAGGTTAGTTAGCAAAACCCGCGATAAAATATTTTTCCATGTAATTTTTTTGTAAACGATTTTTCATGTTTGGGATTTATTATCTTTCTTGGACTAGTCCAGAGATTCACGTTTAAAGGAAAGATAATGAAATTACCCGTGCTTAGCAGTGCATTACTTGCACTTTCATTTACCGCAAGTGCAGATGCATTTGAAAACAAAGTATTGCTTATTGGTATTGATGGCCTGCAATACGAAAAAATTGGTGCCAATAATACACCGAACTTTGATCGCCTATATCTAACTCAAGCTTACACTGGCGGGATCGCAAAAACACAAACACAGCAAAAAACCAAAAGTGGCCCAGGTTGGGCGACAATTTTAACTGGGGTTTGGGTGAATAAGCATCAAGTGCCGAGCAACGACTCAGGCCTAGCAAACAAAGCCTATCCCAGTCTTTATCGTTACATCGCAGAACATGATGCTAACGCCGATATCTCAAGTTTTAGTACTTGGGGACCTATTCATACGCAATTCTTCAGTGACGATGTTGCCTTGATGGACAGGAGATCGGAGGGAGGCAGCGACGACGATAATTTAAATAAAGCGCTGGCTACCTTAAACAGCGGCTCACCAGATTTTGTCTTTTTACATTTAGATGAACCGGACGCTGTGGGCCACAGCTTATGCTTTGGTTCTGCCTACAATAAATCGGTAGAAGATGCGGACAAGCGACTGGGTAAACTGCTCGACGCGGTTGAAGCAAGAGAGCAAAGCGGTGAGAACTGGTTGGTGATGGTCACCACTGATCATGGCCGTACACCGGTTGTTGGCTGTCATCACGGTGAGCAAACCGAGCCGGAAAAAACCATCTTTATGGCCACTAACAAAGTGTTGAATAAAGAATTTAGCTCAAAAGATGTTAATCCTGCTAATACCGACTTCTCTGGTTTATATGGCTATCCAGCACAAACAGCGATTGTACCGACGATTTTATCTTACATGGGCATTGAAACAAATGTGCAAGCGGGTTTTGAAAGCACGCCGATGTACGGTGACTTAGGGGTTCGTAAACTCAATTATGGTAATAAACTATTTACGTGGCTAAATGGTGCGAATGTACAAACGCGTGTTTATCGAAATGATCAACTGATTGAAACTTTGCCAGCGGGTGTTGCCCAGTGGCAAGACCCGCAGCCCGTATCTGGCATCAATAACTATAGCTTTGAGCAACAGGGTGTGCATGTTGGTTATCGAGTTACCGAGCTGAAACTCAGTGCGGCGCATCAGTGGCACAATACTAAAAGCTACTTTTTCTCTGAAGATGCACGCTACTGGCGTTACGATACTGTGTTAGATAAAACGGATGATGGCTATCCGGTATCGGTGACTAATGGCAACTGGCCGGGACTTGGCGATTATGCAGAACAAATTCGTGCAAGTTTTTATAAAGACAGTGGTACGGTGTACTACTTCCTATCGGATGGTCAATACCTAAGCTATGACGTACAGAACGATAAGGTACGAGCAGGTTACCCTAAAACAATTGATAACAATACTTGGCCGGGGCTTGCTGCCTACGCAAATAAAATAACCGCAACCCTTCGTTGGACGTCCGATAAGGTGTATTTCTTCCTAGATGATGGTCAATACTTACGCTATGACTTGGGAGATGACCGAGTGGACAGTGGGTATCCCAAAGCTGTCAACGATAATACTTGGCCGGGACTTGGTGCCTATGCGACAAAGATAAGTGCAGCATTAAAGTGGAACGACACGCGTGCCTATTTCTTCTTAGCTGACGGTCGCTATCTAAGATATAGCATTACTTTTGACAAAGTGGATGCGGGTTATCCTAAAGCCATTGATAACGGTACTTGGCCCGGGTTGCAGTAAACACTGCAAAAGTAACGGATCTTGAAGGGAGTGAACAACTCCCTTTTTCATCTTGTTTTTTACTTCAATCCGCGTTTTTCAGTTATGCTGTGTGCTCCTCTTTTGACAAGGATAAGATTGATGGATTTTAGATCTGATACGGTTACGCAACCGACCCCCGCCATGAAACAAAGCATGTTTGACGCGCCGCTTGGTGACGATGTTTATGGTGATGATCCGACAGTGAATGCACTTGAACAGTTTGCGGCTGAGCGTCATGGTTTTGAAGCTGCGCTGTTTACCAGCTCAGGCACGCAAGCAAACCTGCTTGCACTGATGAGCCATTGTGAAAGAGGGGATGAATATCTTTGTGGCCAACAGGCGCATAATTATAAATTTGAGGCGGGTGGAGCGGCTGTGCTTGGCTCTATTCAGCCGCAACCATTGGAAAACGAGGCCGATGGCAGTATTTGCTTAGAAAGAATTAAGCAAGCGATTAAACCTGATGATTTTCATTTTGCGAAAACTAAGCTGCTTAGTTTAGAAAACACCATTGGTGGCAAGGTTTTAAGTCTAGAATATATCGCACAAGCCAGAGCGCTGTGTGACGAGCATGGCTTAAAGCTCCATCTTGACGGTGCAAGAGTCTATAACGCTGCAGTCGCGTTAAAGGTTGATATCACAGAAATTGTAAAGCATTTTGATTCATTTACTATTTGCTTATCTAAAGGACTTGGCGCGCCGATTGGCTCTTTATTGCTTGGTGATAAAGCATTGATAGAAAAGGCGAGAAGGCTTAGAAAAATGCTTGGAGGCGGTATGCGTCAGGCGGGCATGCTCGCGGCGGCTGGTCTTTATGCTTTGCAACATAATGTAGAGCGTCTCGAGGAAGATCATCAAAACGCGCAATATTTAGCTGATAAACTTGAGCAACTGCCTGGGTTTAAGCCATGCAAGCACTTAGTACAGACGAATATTATCTTCGCTGAAGTGGAAGCTGGCATTGATCTTTTTACTATAGCAAAGCAGTTAAAGGCAAAGGGCATTAATATCACTCCAGGATATCAAGGCATGCGATTTGTGACGCATATGGGAGTGAGCCGCGCCGATGTGGATGAGCTAATAACAGAACTCAGCAATTTGTTGATGTGATAGGTATTATATTTCGTTACATTTAACGTATTCTATTTGGGAACGTTTACTGCTAGTTTTGTGCGAAAGTTATATAAGGAGAATTCAATGCTCTTTTCGTTGATAAAGGCTACGTTTGGTATTTCTGCTTTGCTAATCAGCACCGCAAGCATTGCCAATTCGGTCGATTTTTCTGTTGGTACTGGCTATCCATTTTTTGGTCAAATCGAACTTTCTCTTCCACAAGCCGATAGTAATAGTCGGTGGTACGGAAATTACCTTATCGGTTTAGATGATGGATTTTCTATAGGCTATGAGAAAGCGGTGTCTGATAATAACAAACATGCAATAGGCGTGGTGTTAGGGGCTTTGGGGGCACGAGATGCTGGCCCTGCATGTGAAGATGATGATATTACATGTGGTATTTTTGAGCCAATTATCGATTTACTTGATGATGAAACCACCAATGGCGCAGGTTTAAGTTATAGCTATCACTTCTCGGGTATAAATCAGTCTGGATGGAGTGTGAAGCTGGTGGCTGGTTATGGCGAAAGCGGCGAGTCTCATAAAAAGCGTGCTGATGGTAGTTTTATTGTTAGCTATCAGTTTTAAGTCATCGCCCTATGAACATTGGTCTCGGTTCTAGGGCGATTTAGTTCTTATAATTTAGCCGTTAAAACTTGTATTTCACGTTAGCGCTGATAGTTCTACGTTGTCCATAGAAACAATCGCCACGGAACAAACAGCTGGTAATAACCGTTTTATCGGTGACATTATCGACTTGTAAACTGAATTGATATTGTTCAATGTCATAGCCAATCATCATATCAATAAGGTTAAAGTTATTAGTCACTAATTGCTGATGTAGTGTTTGGCCGTTTAATTCAACTGTGCGACTGCCATCATAGGTTTTTCCTACATGTCGAATACCCGCGCCAAATTTTAGCCCTGGAAGCCATTCATCTGCGCGGTACGTCGCCCAAATTGAAGCTAAGTGCTTAGGGGTTGCTGAGAGCTGAGTATCATCTGTGATGAGCGTAACCAAATCTTGTGCTACATAGAGCTCTGTAGGTGACAGCGGAGAAACGTCTTGTTCCGTATCTAAATAAGAATATGCTGCATAGATATCAAGGTGCTGCCACTCAAGTTGGGCCTCAAGCTCTAACCCTTTGACCGCGATTTCACCGTCTTGTACTTCAAATTCGGGGGAAACTTTCCGTATTTGATTTTTGTCTTTAATTTCAAATATAGATGCCGTGATAAGGTGTTCGGTACCCGTTGGTTGATATTTTAAGCCGAGTTCAATTTGTTCACCCTCTAGCGGTTTATATGCGCCACCTTGTGGTTTTTGTCCAAATACAGCCTTAAAAGATTCTGAATAGCTAGCATAGGGCGCTATGCCATTCTCAAATTGGTAAAGCAAACCGATCCGACCTGTTGTGGCATTCTGACTATTTTTGATTGCACCTACCGTTTGCATCTGATTTGAAACATCATCATAGCGAAGTGCCGCATTGAGTACCCAGCTATTCACTTCAGCAGTAACTTGAGCATAAGCACCAAGCTGTTTATTGTTTAACGTGTTTTCAGGGTTATCGACAACTGCTGTTGGTAACGCTGTACTTTGTCCATACACTGGGTTATACAAGTCGAGTGGAGCTGCAACGCCACGGCCGCGATCAGAATCCGTATCCGCATTTTGGTAATCAACACCTGATACCATAGTGAGTTTAACCGCATCCAGTTCCAAATATTTATGGAATTGAAGATCCATCGTCACACTACGTGCACTTGAGTCGGTGAGGCTGGCGATACGCTTAACAGTGCGTTTGTCGGCTTCAAATTTTGGTGGCCAAGAATAAATGGTACGGTACTCGGATGAACTATCGCTGTAGCGACCGGAGAACTTAATATGTGTGTCTAAATCAAAGCTGTGCTCAACAATAGCGGTGATCGCTTGTTGCTCAGTATCATATTTATCCCAGCCAGGCTCGCTGACGAAACGCTCACTGGGAATTTGGCCGTATTTTGCAGGTAGAATAGTGCCTTCATGCGGGAAGAATTGCGTTGAAGAGCCTGATTCATTTCTCTGAAGGTTGGCAAGCAAGGTAATTTTAGTTTCATCTGAAGCAAGCCAGCTAAAGCTTGGTGCAAGCATCAGTGTGTTGTCATCAACATAATCGGTCTGCGTGCCGCTGTCTCGATACATGGCAACAGCACGTGCTTGATACTCTTGCTGCTCACCAAATGTGGTGTTGTAATCAAGTGCTAGTTGCTTACGGTCGTAGTTGCCCACTTGTGCCCAGATCTCACCTTCAGTGTCTGCTTTTGGTAATTTTGATACTGCGTTGACGATACCACCTGTAGACCCCTGTCCGTAAAGCACGGATGAAGGACCTTTTAAGATCTCTACGCTTTCAAGTGCATATGGGTTAGTACGGGTATTGTTGTAATTGCCAAACAATTTTTGCAGGCCATCAACATAGAGTAAGGGGTCGACGCCACGAATTTTAGACCAGTCGCCTCGAGTATCTACACCATATGGCCCATTATAAACACCTGCAACATACCCAATCGCATCTTGCAGCGTTTCTGCACCTAAATCAGAAATACGTTGCGCTGTTAATACCGAAACTGAGACAGGCGTTTTGACGATAGGAATTGCTGTTTTTGACGCGGTAGCACTAACGTACGAAATTAAGCCTCTTGGGCTAACTTCGATGATTTCAATGTCGTCTTTATCTTGTTTTGTTTGCTCTTGTGCAATTGCCGAGCAAGACAACGCCAATGCAACACTGGCAATAAGGCTTGGATATTTGTATTTAAATGAGCGCATGATTAATCCCTATGATCTAAGTTTGCGCAAATGATATTGTAGATGAGAGTGATTATCAATATTATTGTTCTGTAATTTGCAAATATTACAAAGCATTATTCTAGTTACAACATTCGCCACGTTTTGTTAATTGTTGTACCCTATACTTAAGCGGCGCTCGGCAGCACAGCGCTTTGAGCAGTATTTAACGTTTTCCCAATCTCTTTGCCATTTTTTCCGCCAATAAAACGGGCGTTTGCAAATAGGGCATACTTTATAAGGTAGGTTTACTTTCTTATGAGCCATTTAGGGTTGATACCAATTAGTCTTAATACTTGCTCAATTTGAAGGAGCCAATCTGACGCTAACTGAGTTAAAAATTTCTCATTTAGAACAACTAAATAACCTGAGCTGCGGATAATTAATGCCTTTCTAGCAGCCAGTTTTAGCGCTAACTGCGTTGAATTCACTTCCAATAGCCAGCTATTGGTGCGTAAATTCGCCTTGCCTACAGGATGTAGGTACCTTAGCGAGAGCAGGACGCGGAAGCGGTGTTTTCCCTAAAACTCTCTGGCTAGACAAGGAAAAAACTAAGTTATTCTTTAGAAACAATGAGTTGGAACATTCCTTATCCAAACCTCAGGTTAAATAGCAAAATTTTCGTCTTGCCTACACGGATGTAGGTACCTTGGCGATAGCAGGACGCGGTAGCGGGGTTATCGACAAGATTTTCTCGCCTCAAAATAGATCACTTAATTAAGCCAATTGGTATTAGCCATTTTTAGTATTCATACGGTAGTGATGAAAAGTGAGATCAAAAAAGCCCCATAGCGAGCGCTGTAGGGGCTTTAGAAAGGAAACAGTGAAGGTTATGCTGATGGGATGAGTGCATACCCTCCTTTTAAATGTCCGATATTATTAAAGCCGAGTCGTGCTAGCGCCCGTGCTGCAACTTGTGATCTACTGCCGCTGCGACACACCAACACCAACTCTTTCGTCTTGTCTTGGCTTTGTTTGCAAATAAAGTCAGTAAGGCGGGTTAGTGGCACATTTTGATCAAACGCTCTGTTGTGATTTAGAGCATATTCATGCGGTTCACGTATATCAATTAACAGCACACCTTCGTTGTTAGCGATGTGAGCATTGAGCTCTGTTGTGTTGTACTCGTGCAATTCAAATTGGTTTTTATTGCAAACCGTTGCGCCACACATGATCTCACTGCCAGCCTCATCAACAATGTTTTTGTCTATTTGCGCCTTTTTCTCAACAAATACATCAACCGCAATGTCATGTTGAAGCACACTATTTAATAGTAAATTACGACTACACTCTGCCGCTAGGGTGGTTGCAAACTCATTGTTGTAGTCGTGACTTGGGCATAACAAGGTATCTGTGTCGATGAGCTGAGCAAGTAACTGAATGCTATTCAGCATCGCTTTTGGTGAGCTGGTGGAGAAGTTGGTTCTACCTAATGCCCCCATCAGGATTAGGTCACCACAAAAAACGTATCTGATGGCGTACTTATCTTGTTGTTGCTCCAATAGCATAAAGGTGACGCTATCTTCCGTATGTCCTGGGGTGGTTAGTTTTGCAAGACGGAAATGACCAATAACTAGCGCTTCAAGTGACTGGCCTTTATAGTCAATTTGTGTAGTTTGAGTTGGCCAGCCTAAATGGTCGCATGTTTGTTTTGGTAAATTCAGTGTGGTTCGACTCGATTCGTGATCGGCGTGCCCATGTGTATCAAGCGCAGCGAGCAGTGTTAGCTGCTGGCATTCCAATATCGTATTAAGACGTTCTACCAGCTCAGGAAGTGGATCGATAATAATCGCCGTTTTTGACTGCTTATCAGCAAACAACCAACAGCATGCACCACCCACTTTAAATTGTACTAGGCCGTCAAGCGCTTCTTTATTGTTAACGCCATTCGCCGCTTGCATGAGACAACTGTGACCGAGTGCCTGAGCACAATGGAGAATGCGCTCACACGCCGCGTCTATTTCAGTTTGGGTTGTGGCAGGACCAAAAGACAGTCGAATAGCCGATTCGCTTTGCCATGCAGGGAGTCCCATGGCATCTAGCACAAAACTGCGCGTTACCTTTGAACTGCACGCTGAGCCCGAGCTGACACGGATGTTTGCTGCGTCAAACAAATCCATGATTTCTTTTGAGCTAAATCCCGGAATTGCAAAGTTTAGTGTAGTCGGAACGCTATTACTGAAGTGATTATTAAATACAATAGTCGGGAACGCATCTTTGAGCGTTTGTGTTAGTTGATTTCGAAAATCGTGTAGTTTATCTACGCTTGCAAATTGGCTGTCATTTTCTTTTAGCAGTTCATCAAAAATCACATTCAGCGCGGCAAGGCCAGGTAAGTTTTCTGTCCCTGAGCGTAAACCGCTCTCTTGACCACCGCCAGCAATAAATGGCGTAAACGGCGCGGTTTCTCGAATATAAACAAAACCGATGCCTTTTGGTGCATAGAGCTTATGACCGCTAAAAGGTGCGTAGTCAATAGTTGTTCTCGCTAGGTTTAAATTGCGTTTACCCAGCGCCTGAACACAGTCAACCATCCAAAAAATATTTGAATTATGCTTTCTTATTACGTTTTCTAATTGGTTCAGGTCTTGATATACACCGGTTTCATTATTGACAGCCATAGTGCAAATCATTAGCGCATTAGGTACTTCATTTGCGATAAACGCTAAATCCAGATTACCTGCACCATCAACCGGAATGGCTTTGACATCGGCATTAATTTCTAAAATTTGATTCCAATGTTTAAGTGACTCTGGTACTGCTTTGTGTTCAGTTGCCCCGTAAAGTAGTGTATATTTTTTGTTTGGCTGTATCTTCTTTTTTGCTTCACAAAGGGCTGATAGTATGCCGGTTTGGATGCCCTCTGTTGCGCCACTGGTGAAAATCACTCGACCATGACCAGAACCCAGCACCGCACGTGCTTTTTGACGAGTTTGTTCCATCAGTTGCTTAGCCTGTAGGCCTGTAATGTGGCTGCTGCTCGGGTTACCAAACATGGTTTTCATGGTAACCAATGCTGCGTCTGCTGCTTGCTCTAATACAGGGGTTGTTGCATTAGCATCTAGATATATTTGAGGTAACACCGATTCTACTGTCATGATTGTGCCTTTAGGTATAAGCAAATTACCGATATAACAAAAAGTAATAAGTAATTATTTATAGTTATAATAAGGGAGATAGGCGTGCGTTTCAACTATTGAGGATGTGTTTATTGCATTCAGGTGTATTCACTTTTAATGTAAATTTAATTTGAAAAAAGTGTATTCATCATGTTTAATTGCGTTCGCTCAAATACTAGATGAGTATGGTAACGGGTATCAATAAGGAAAGGCTCTTTGAGTAATGGATGAATAATGTTGCAACGAATAACAAAACCGACGATGTGGCCCTTATTTTTTACACTGGGTGTGTACGCTACGTTGATCTGGGTACAAGGCTTTTATCAAGCACTTGGTCAAATTATCAGTGAATCCCATATTGCGCTGACCATGGCGTTGGGATCGTTTGTGGCAGGTGGAACGGCATTAGGCGGTGGCGCCGTCGCCTTTCCTGTGATGACTAAATTATTAGACATAGATCCCGCTACGGCCAAGGTATTTTCTCTCGCGATACAAAGTTTTGGTATGACAGCGGCGACCATTACTATTTTCTGTCGCCGTATTCCGGTATATAAAAACGTTATTTTAATGGCGTTGCCAATGGCTGCGCTTGGTGTAACGCTCAGCCTATTGTATATCGCGCCTCTGGCACCAAGGCTCCTCGTTAAGTCTATTTTTAGTTTTTTGTTGCTCTGCTTTGCACTAACACTGATTTTGAGATGGTGGCGTAAGGCACATCATCAACCTAGCAGTGAGTTTATCCAACCTAAAATGCTACGCTTTATGGCCGTAGCGTTAATCGGAGGTATAGGGAGTGGATTAGTAGGGTCGGGTGCAGATATTGCACTCTTTGCCTTGTTGGTGATTGCTTATAATGCAGATGTGAAAAAGGCGACTGCAACCTCCGTCGTGGTGATGACGTTTACCTCATTGATTGGAAGTAGCATTAATGCGTGGCACCTCAATACGATCAGCAGTGAAATAAATGGCTATTTGCTAGCGGCAATACCGATTGTGGTCGTTGGTGCTCCATTAGGCGCTTATGTTTGTTCAAAAGTAAAAGTGGGGCATCTGGTCAGTTTTCTTTTAGTCTTGATTGGGCTTGAAGTGAGCTTTACCTGTTATGAGTTATATCCGACGCTGCTAGGATTGTTTTAATCTAACGCGGTTTACAAAATTGGGTAAGCCGCGAAGCGAGCAAATAACGAAGTTAGATTACGCTCGCTAAATAAAAATATCCATCTGTTACACTTTATTATCATCTTTTCGTGTATTGCAAAAAACATTACATTTTTAAAATGTAAATGATAGTTGTTATCATTACTATTGTTTTGCTAAACTTCGCCCCCTCTCTGATAAATTATTTTCTGAAATAGGTATTTGGCTTATTTCACCACTATCCAATTGCGTAGTTTGGAGTTAAAAATGCAATACTCTCGCTCTTCTGTTCTTTCCGCCTCATGCGTTGCGGTTAAGTTGGCTTTACTAGGTGCAAGCACAACGGCTTTTGCTTCTGAAGACATAGAAAAAATCAGTGTTTATGGCAAACATAATAAAATTATTTTGCAATCTGGAACTGCAACTAAGTCCAATATGGATCTTATGCAGACCCCCGCCGCGGTTGTTGTTGTTGACAAAGAGCTACTAGATTCGCAAAGCGCAGCGACTTTACAAGAAGCACTACGCAACGTAAGTGGTTTGTCTCAGGCCGGTAATAACTACGGCATTGGTGATTCACTAATGGTTCGTGGCCTAGGCGTAAACTATACCTACGATGGTATGTATGGTGGTGCTGACTTAGGGAACAGCTTTAACCCAACACGCTCCTTAACCAATATCGAAAGTATTGAAGTGTTAAAAGGTCCTGCTACAGGCCTTTATGGTATTGGTGCTGCAGGTGGTGTAGTTAACTTAGTTGAGAAAAAGCCACAGTTTGAACAAGCGCTCTCAATTAACGGTAAAGTGGGCGCATGGAATACTTATGGTTTGGGCGTTGATTTTACAGATGCAATTACTGACAAGCTTGCCTACCGTGTTGTTGCAAACCATGAGCGTAGCGACGGCTATCGAGATCTAGAATCTAATAGGGACGAAATCTATGCAAGCTTACGTTTCGACCCAAGCAGCGAGCACTCATTTTTACTTTCAGCGGCCTATATTGATGATTCGCAACAAGTAGATTCAATTGGCGATCCGGTACGGATTATTAACTGGGATAGCATTACTGGGCAACCAGGACTGGTTACAGCTGATCGCTTGCCAAATGACCCACAATATGATGCTGAGAAAGGTAAGTGGTTAGGTGTACAGCTGAATGATGAACAGCGCGCGCAACTTGCTGAGTCAATTCGTATTGGCGATGGCCTAAAGCCTTTCAATCTTGGCGATGGGAATCTGATTTCTCCTTTATCTCGTCCTAATGAAGGTGAAGAGTTACGGATAAAGCTTCGTCACGATTGGTACTTAAATCGCAACTCGAAGCTAACCCAGCAGGTATTATGGCGTAGCTATGATTCTGATTTTGTTCGCCAAACAGGTGCTTACAATTATGTTTATTGGGAGCGCAATGGTGTGATCAATGCAAACCCAAGAGCTCCGCTTGTGATTGATGATGTGCTATATCCTTATGCGGCTCGCCGTCAAGAGTATCGCCGTCAAGTTGCCAGCGAAAAAACTTGGCAGTACTTTGCTGATTTACAGTTAACTTGGGATATGGCTTCTTTGAGCGGTGAGCATTTAGTCAGCGTTAACTATGAAAATCGTGATATGCGCTTAAAAAGTTGGTCTGCATATGATGCCGATGGTAAAGGTTCAATTCCATATATCTTAGACATTCGCAGTCCAAACTGGCCAACAGGCGAATTCGAGGATTATGACCCATCGCTACGTAGTAACTACGATAAAACGCTTACGGCGTATGGCATTAGTGCACAAGAAGTGGTGTATATCACTGATGCACTAACTGCTCGTGCTGGTCTTGCATATACTAGCGTTGAACAAAAATATCAGCATTTAGGTACTGATCGTTCACCAGAAGAGAGTGAAGAGCTGGACACGGATGATGCAGGTATGACGTATAATATTGGCTTGAATTATCAAGTGACCTCTCAGCTTTCTGCTTTTGTAAATATGGCAAAAGGTCGTACTGCATACAGTGTACTGGGTAGTCTAGAAAATGAAGCTGATGCAAATCGTAAAAACAGACCTGACTCTGAATCTGAAACGTTAGATATTGGTGTGCGTTTTACTGCCTTTGATGAAGATTTATTGGGCTCATTAGTGTGGTTCGAAACTAAACGCACAAACCTAATGTATAACAATCCTGAGTATAACGAGCAGCCAGGTGACGACTACAATGTCAGCGTTCCACGCTATTTCTTCGATGATGAAGATGAGTCAAAAGGTGTAGAGCTTGACTTAAATTTAGCATTGAACGACCAAATCAGTGTGAATATGAACGCGACTTATCAAGATGCTGTTGAGATCCGTTCGAATGAACGCTCAGGTCAAATGAAAGGGGTACCGAAAAAGTTTGCCAGCACGTGGGTGAAGTATACCCAGCCAGCTAATTGGTTTGGAGGGACTCTAGAGTACAGTCTTGGAATTAACTATGAGAGTGAACGAACAATTAATTCTGTTTCTTTCGGCCTGCCTACGGCAACTATTGATGGTTATACTCGCTGGGATGCTGCAATTAAGTTCGATGCTGAGCAGTTCGATATTCAGCTAAACCTTGAAAACCTAACTGACGAGCGTTATTACAGTAAAGCATTGTTCTTAGGTGGCACGCCTGGCAACGAGCGAAATGCTAAATTGAGCTTTAACTATAGGTTCTAATTGGTTCGCAAATAAATAAGGAGGGAAGTCCCTCCTTATTATTTCTAAGCAGTCGATGCTTAGTCGCGTTTAGATTAGTTAACCCCTGAACAGGATAAAAATCAGTTATTTAATGTAACAAGTGATACGAGTGAGAAGCTCGTGTGGTGGTGTATCTCTAACATCATTTAAGTATTCTTCGATAACAGGCACATCGGCAGGTTCGAACTCACTGTTAGGTAACCATTGTCCAAACAGGTACTCGTAAGGCGTTTCAAGAGAAGCATAGTCACCTTGGTAAAGTAGGCTAGCTGTTTTGCCCGATGGAATGGCGAATTCACAAAGCCCCTCTGGGAGAGATGCGGTTGTCTTTGGCACTAAAATTGTTGCCATTGATTTTAGTTTGCTTTCCTCGACGGTTTTTGGGTCGTCAAAATATACACCAAAGAAACGCGTATCCGCACCTAATAAGCCTTGTTGCTGCGCCAGTACGTTTAATTTTTCAAATGCTTGACCGATTTGCATGTAATCGCCATGGTGCTCAAGTCCGATTAACGTCATTTGCTCATTACTGCCTATTTCTACATTAAACATATTCGAATCCTCTTCTACCTTAATGATATAAAACTCGGCCGCACAGCCTTTTGCCTTGGCCTGTTCATGTTGGCGAAATAGGCTAGGTGGTTGCTTATATCGTTGAGAAAATGCTCGGCTAAACGCTTCAATACTTGCATAACCGGTCTGCTCAGCCACCTTTGCAATGGAGTCTTGGGTGCGAATTAACATACCTGCAGCAACATGTAGTCGCATTCTTCTTACGGTTGCATTGATGGTTTCCCCAGCGATTGAGCGATAAACACGGTGAAAGTGATAAGTCGACATATGGCATTGATCAGCAAGCGTGATCACATCAAGTTCGCGATTAATATTGTTATAGATGTAATCAATAACAATATTTAAGCGAGTAGTGTATTGGCTCAGGGTTGTTGCTTTTCTAGTCATCATTCACTTCATTGTTGGTTTATGCGGCCACTTTTACCAATTCACCTCAAAATAGATCACTTAATTAGGCGAATTGGTATTACAACTCCGAAACTTACGTCAGAGTTGATATGGCTTATCATGGCAGAACTCGATTTGATAATGTTTGCTGATTTGTACTTTACGCAACTTATTGGTTTTCCGTAAGTGCTTTTTCCACAGCTTTTAAAATAGATGATTTGGTAGACGGTTTGGTGATGTACCCAGTGAGCCCCAAAGACGCCCACTTTCTGATTATATCTTTGTTTTTATTGCTGGTTAGCGCAATGATAGGAAGTTTTTTACAATGTGGAATATTGCGAATATTTTTGGTTGTATTGTAGCCATCAAGCTCTGGCATAAATAAGTCCATAAATACCATGGTGAATTTATGTTTTCTCAATGTTTTTATAGCACCTAACCCGCTGGTTTCACAGTCTACTTTATACCCCTCATCACGTAGGATCTTGGCTATCATCTCACGATAAATTTCGTTGTCTTCCACTACCATTATTTTTACTTCTTCTTGCTTGGTTTCAAGCGCTTTTGGTTCGCTAACATCAACCTCACCGGTATCACCTACTGGCAATACATTTTGCGCTAATTGCGCGCACTTAGAGTTGTCTTTTTCGCTCAGCAATGCTGTAAGCTCAGCGATAGAGAATTGTTTATCTTTCAATCTTTTTGTTAATTCATGAACGCTATCTGCCAATTGGTGTTCTAGTTCATCCAGCAGTGGCGATAAGTGTTTTTGTTTTAATTCATTTAGCAAGTCATCTTGAACTTTATTAATCCCTTTTTCATTGTCGAGATTACGTCTTACCGTTTGTAGCGTTTCATCCGCTTTTTGATGATACAAAGCTGCATCATCAATCAATTGCTTTAGCTTGTCATCTATGCGACCAAAATGCTCCTCTCTGATTTTAGCAACCTCAGACGTGCCTTCCGTACGAACCAAAGCATTATGTAAGATCATACGAAATCGGTAGTTCTCATACATCGGTTTGTAGACAAAATAATCGGTAAAAATACCTTTCATACAACATCGAAAGGCCACGCCTGACTCTTTGTTTTCACACAGTAAAATATTTTCATGAGCATAGTTAAGTAAGCCATGCTTGGCGAGCAAACTATAGATTTCGACGCTTTTTGCGACTGTCTTTCGAGCAATAACAATGACATCTGGTGGAGACTCAGTTAGCACTTCAGCTACTTCTTTATGACTAGTGAGAGTACGGTATTCATTGACTTGAGAAGCAACAATATCAACAACGCCAGTCATTTCTGCAGGATCGTCGCAAATAATAATCACTTTTGGATGTCGTTGTGCGTGTTCAACGTCTTTTTTATGCATAGATTCCCTCTAACTATGAGAGTATATCAAAGCCTATTAAATTTAATTATTTACTAGAATGAGACTTTTGCAATGCGGATTCAGAGACAGTTTGCAAAAACTCCGACGGGGTACAAGGTGGGTAGTAATAATAGCCTTGAACCGATTCTACTTCGTAACTTTGTACAACGACTAGGTCCTCAATCTCTTCGACACCCTCAGCGACGACCTCTAGTCCAAGTTGGTGAGCCATCTCACAGGTGCTCGCGATAATGACGCGTTTGTTTGGTTGCGTTGAACAGCCATCAACAAAGCATCTATCGATTTTGAGTTCATCAAACGGTAACTCGTTGAGCTGCTTAATAGAAGAATACTCTGTACCAAAGTCGTCAATTGACAGCTTAAAGCCTTTAAGTTTTAAACGCAGCAACACATCAAGCGCACGCTTGATGTTATCTAACAAGTGACTCTCAGTTAACTCTAGCGTGATTTGAGAGGTGGGGGTGCAATACTCTTCGCAAATAGACTCGAGTTTTTCTGGGAGTTTTATGTCTTCTAGCTCTTTCACGCTCAAATTAATGCTGAATTGAAGCGCTTTAAGAATATCTCGATTATAGCTAAGCAAGGACAAGGTTTGTTTCAACAGGCTATAGGATAGCAGGTGAATTAATTCGTTCTCTTCCATTGTCGCGATAAACTGTGAAGGAGGCACAGTGCCACCGGTACTATGATGCCATCTTGCAAGCACTTCTGCGCCAATGATTGCACCGGATGAACTTGCGACTTTAGGTTGAAAATACGCACAAAACTCTTCTCGCAATAATCCCTCATAGATCTCATCTTTACTATAGTTTTGTAGAGCGTGTTGGGACTTTGTGGATGTATTTTGAGACTGAAGCTGACTGTAAAGTTCTTTTAGCTTAGTTGCAGAAAGTGGCTTTTCTAAACTAGATATAATGGTGAGGCCATGAAGCTCTGCCAGTGCAGCGGTATTTTTGATAAATAGACCTTTTTCACCACTTAGCAAAGCGATAGGTGCTTGGATACTTAGTTCGGCAAATTTCCGTAATATCTCTACGCCATCCATTTGCGGCATGTTGATATCAAGTAAAATAAGGGAAGCTTGATGGAGTTCTTGACTTTCTAATGCAGACAGCCCGCTGTTAAACCCTTTAAAGGCGCACGGTGTCTGGTTAGAAATCAACAATTGCAACTGTGTGAGAATAAGCTCGCTATCATCAATCGCAATAATAAGGTGCTTTTCATTTATCATACATACTAGACCTGAATTTTTAGCACGTGTTACGTGAGATCTTCCACATTAAGTATAGAAGCGATTTCAGCTTGTGCATTATCAAAAAGCATCAAACATTGATTCAATAAATTTTCAATTTTTATCTGCTTACCTTCACCTGCTGCATGTTCAAGTTCTGCCATTTTTTCAGAGAGTTGTGTTGCGCCGACAGCCTTCGCCGAGGTTTTCCCTTGATGTGCAATATTCTTGACACTTTCAGGATGTTCTAGGTCTACCCCTTGTAACAGTTTTTTCGTGTCGTCGACAAAGCTTCTTAAGAAAATACTCTGTAACTCTTTATCTGTACCTACATATTCACTGAGTATCACCAAGTCGATATGTCTGGTTGGCGCATCTAGTTCCTCAATCAATGAAGAGGCATGCTCTGCTTCTGGGCTGTTTGTTGGAATGTTGCTCGAAAACCATTTTTTTAGCTTTTTGTTTAATTTCTGCAAGACAATGGGCTTTGCAACGTAATCGTCCATCCCGGCGTTAAAGCAAATATCTTTCTCACCGTCTAACGCATTAGCCGTTGCAGCAATGATAGGAATGTGCTCTAGATTGCGTTCACGTTCATGCTCGCGACGTTGTTTTGCGAATTCATAGCCATCCATCACAGGCATATGGCAGTCTGAAATAATAAGCGAAAAGTGATACTGTTCGAGTAGCTGCAAGGCAACTTTACCATTGTCGGCAATAATGCACTGATAGCCTAGCAGAGCTAGCTGTCTTTTGAATAAATCCTGATTATAAACATTGTCCTCGACGACTAAGATAAGCTTGTTTAGTGCTTGGGCATCATTAATTGTGGGTAGTGCCTTAGATTTAGTCTCGCTGTCGTCACTTGTTGATTCACTGTCAATTAGCCCTTCTAAGGTGGCAATGTGTGAAACGACTTTATAAGCGTAATAAGGATATAGCGCGAGGTTTGAGACGTTGATATTGTTTGCATGCGGAAGCTTATCCTGATTATTGTCTAGTAAAATATACTTGCACTCGCTTTCCGCGATGAAAACTTCTTTTCCTTCTGTAGTGAGTTGTTGGAAGGCTTCTGCAGTGATAACGAGATAATCAAATTGTTGACTATCAATCAGTTGCGCGTTAAACAGTTCTCGAGGGAATATTTCACATTGGGCTTCATAGATGCGCAGTTGATTTTGCAGGTCTTTTTCAAATTTGTCCTCGTCGCCCACCACAGCAATTTTTAGTCTGTCTAAGGTTAAGCTAATATCACGGGTTTGTTTTGGCACTTCACAGTATGGCAGAGTAATAATAAAGTTACTGCCAAAACCCTCGAGGCTTCTACAGTCAATTTCCCCTTCCATCATGGCTACAAGTTTGTGGGTAATGGAAAGGCCCAGTCCGGTGCCGCCATATTGGCGTTGAATACTGCTATCTGCTTGAACAAATGGTTTAAAAAGGTTTTCTACTTGTTCTTCGGACATACCTTTACCATTGTCTTTCACGCTAATTTCCATATAACCATCATCGGGAGAGCGCCCAATAGTCACTTCTACAAAGCCAGCGGCGGTTGCAGTAGTTTTGGTGAATTTTAACGCGTTACCGATTAGGTTTAATAAAATTTGGCGCAGTCTAACTGGATCTCCTAATTGCCAATTAGGTAACTGTGGCGAAAGATAAAAGGCAAGCTTGAGCTTTTTAGAGTCCGCTTGATATGCAAGGAGCTCCGCGAGTTCTCTAATAATTTCTTGCCAGCTAAATGGCGTAGATTCAAGTTGCATTTTCCCCGCTTCGATTTTTGAAAAGTCTAATATGTCGTTAATTATTCGAAGTAGTACTAATGCTGAGCTTTTTGCGACTTTGGTGAGGTGAGATTGCTCGTGATCAAGGTTAGACTGGGCGAGAATGTCCAGCATGCCCACCACGCCATTCATCGGCGTTCTTATCTCGTGACTCATTGTTGCGAGGAAGCGAGACTTTGCTTCACTTGCTTGCTCTGCTTTTATGCGAGCTTGCTCAAGCTCTGCAGAAAAGTTGATGCTTTTAGTAATATCATTCTGATAGATGAGGGTGTATTTCCCAGAATCTGTGGTGATATTTTTCACTAACACGTTGAACCAGTACAGGGTATCTTCACTAACATACTGGCACGTCGTTAGTGCTTGATACTGCTCTTTGTCTTTTGCCTCTTCTAACATGGACAGTAATTCGCTGTTGTCTGTCATTGGCAGTTGGGTAATAAATGCTATAACGTCAGAACCTTTGTTGAGAGAGCTTCCCATGAATTGGTATTCGTTGTAATTAGTTCTTTTAATGTGTTCGTTAAACTGATTTAGCATAGCTATATGCTGGTTTTCATCAATTAGCAGGATAAATGCTGGAAATGAATCAATGGCTTCTTGAAGCAGCTTTTCTGTAGATTTTTGGACTTTGAGTAAATGCTGAGCTGACATTCTTTCCACATCCGCTTCATGCATTTTTTCTAGGGCCGCTTTTCTCGCGGCGACGAGTTCTTTTTGTATTCTCTTTTGGCGATTGCTTTCATTAACTTGATTCGTTACATCTTTTACGACCCCGACAACAAACTGCGAATTTTCACTTGAGTAGTATTTTAAATTGAAAATGACATTTAGATATCTAGTTGAAGACTCGTCGCTTATTGTTAATTGAAATTCACTAGATTGATCGTGAGTTAAGGAACGTAAGTTTGATTGTAACTTCTTCCTATTGTCACTATCGAGTAATTTTATAATTGGTTTTAAATTATGGTACTCAAGTTCGGGAGTTAAGTTAAACAGTGTCCTAAAGCCTTCAGAGGTATGTGCTAAGTGTTGTCCAACAGCCACCTCAAAACTGCCGATGGCGGCAAGCTTCTCAGATGAATTCAATAAAGTTTGGCGCTTTTGAATCGCGTCTTTTGCAGCTTGCTTGTCTAATTTTGCTTTTTGTTGGGCGCGATAGCTAATTGCTAAACCAAATAAGCAAAATGCAACTAATGACAACACCTGCCAGATAAACTTAATTTCTATGGTGTAGAAGAGATCTTGATTAAACGCTTCACGTGAATAAGCATAAGCACCCACTTGAAGTTCTTGATCCCAGATTTTTGCACTTAGAAAGTCGGTTTGGTCAATATTATTAGTAAGCAGTAATTGACTTAGTGGAGTATGCGTGCCGCTAATTTTAATCGCCTCGACTTCCTGCATAGTGTAGTAACCCGATGCGTTTTCTAGGCGAGTATCAAGGCTGAGTTCTAGGCTGCCAAGTAAGACATCCAGCTGAACTTCGTACCAATACAGTGTGTCCGTCAGCCCCTTATCGGATAGCCCAAGACCCGTCATAATCAATATACGGTGACCATCATTACCTTTTATGATTTGTGTAACTACCCCTCCTCGGTGCAGACTTTCTTGATATTGAGAATAAAACGACGCGATCTGGCTTTTGTCTACATACGGAGTGTTATTAAGATTATTCACGGCTAGCGTTTGCAACTGAGATGGTTTAGCGAGATCGGCATTGGTGCTAATACTAGCATATCTAAGGCTTTCTATATGTGGCTTATACCATAGCGTTTTAAGGTGGTTGATACGCTCCAATGAGTGGTTGTTTAGCTGCCTAAGAGTTTGCACTTCAGAGAGATATAATAGCTGCTTTTGACTTGCAAAATGTTCCACAAATAGCACGGCAAGTACTGACGAAAATATCACAATGAGCTGTGCAGTTTGTGTTCTAAGCGGTGCCGTTTTATATATTTTTAATTCGGTAAACGCTCTAATCAATAGGCAAATTAAAATGATATAAAGCAGCGCAATGGTTAAAGAGATAATGAGTGAGGTTTGAGCTCGCTCTTGTGACTTTTGCATAGATGCAGCAGCAGAGTCTTTCATATATTCAAGCAAATTCAAGCTACCACTAGCGAGCAGGTTCAAATAGGCAGTACTGTTATCCCACCACACATAGTGTGGTAAGTTGGCTTCAGCTCCACGGCTAAAGCGGTTTAGGGCTGAGGTGACATAGTCATACTCTCTAGACGCCGTAGCAGCATTGTATAGCTGTAGGGTATTTTGATTATCTTTGAGGCTGTCCATCAGTGTGACATGAGTGGCGTAGTATTGTAGTGCGCTTCTCATTGCACTTAATCTAGTGGCCTTTTCATCTGCCGTTAGGTATCGGCTGATCTTAGCTCTGAGTCTGCCCCCTAACTCAATTGCTCTGATAAGTGTGTGAATATTCTGGTACTGTGTTCTATTCTCATTGCTACCAAAATTATGGATGAAGGACTGCTCAGTTTGTATGGTTCGGACTGTATCGATTAAGTGATTAATCAAAATTGTGTAGCGAAGAAATAGTTGCTCGTGGTTGATATTTGCCTGTCTATTGAGCTTTCTCAGTGTTTGTATATCGTCTTTTATGGTCAATTGAAACTGATCGAAGTTATTAATGCTCGTGAGTTTTTCAGCAGTGAGTCTTATTATTTTTTCGTCCGTTTCCTGATAATATGCAAGTAGTCGCGCGTCGTGTTCTTCTTCGGACTTAAACCCCGTAGACATGCCGCGTTCACGTTGCAGACTAAAGATCACTTCAATCGCTTTATCTAGGGCGGAAAGGTTGTTGTAGTATAAAGTCAGACTCTGGTGAACTACACGATTTTTATTAAACTCGTTAATTTCAAGGTAAAAACCACTTAAGCAGACTAGGGAAAAAAGAGTTAGGGAGATTATTTTAAAATACTTGCTCACATTTGCCACCTGCGTTATCTCACAAAACAAACTATAGTAGAAATATAAACACTGTCTAATTAAGTAAGTAGATTATGAAAATCCCTGAGGTACCTAAAAACGAACCTGCTAGGTTACATGCGCTTAGGGAGCTTGAGATACTCGATACAAAACCAACACTTGAATTGGACCGAATTACTCAATTTACTGCCCATGTTTTTGATGCTCCAATTGCATTGGTGAGTCTTGTTGACAAGAACAGGCAATGGTTTAAATCTCGCTTTGGATTGGATGCTGAGCAAACGTCTCGCGATGTTTCATTTTGTGGTCATGCAATATTAGAAGACACGGTATTTGTGGTTCATGATACGCTCGAAGATCCTCGCTTTATGGATAACCCTTTGGTGTTAAATGCCCCTCATATTCGATTTTACGCTGGTGCTCCTATCATATTGTCCAGCGGTTTTCGCGTTGGGACCGTATGTGTTATCGATATAGAACCCCGAGAGTTGAGTGAAGCTGATTGTGAAATATTAAAGCAAATCGCAACCGACGTTGTGACTCAGTTGGAAAAAATCTAATTGTACTTTACCGCAAGTAAAAGCGATGGGTGTCAAAATTTTCTATAAAGTCGGCCGTTACAGCCGCAAATGTTAGTGCATTTAGCTCGTGGAAACGTTACAATTGAGACTGTATATCATTGCCATTTAGGGCAATGTTTAAACGATAACTAACCTGAGGTTTAGATGAGGAATGAGGTAACTCATTGTTTCTAAAGTAACATTAAATTACTACCTTATCTAGCCAGAGAGTTTTGATGATAACTAGGCGAATTTGCGCACCAATAGCTGGCTATTGGAAGTGAATTCAACGTAGTTAGCGCTAAAGTTGGCTGCTAGAAAGGCATTAATTATCCTAAGCTCAGGTTAACTACGTATATTTCTAGATTTATTTCTGTATTTTTGAATCACAGCTTTTTCCTACACGGTATAAAAAGATAAGGTGAGGTGCATTTAGTCAAGTGGCTCCATCTTATGCTGTGGTTGTACGTAGCATCTTATATTAAATTAGGTACACGACTCATTTCATGACAGATATCACTACGCATCAAGCTTCTCGCCGAAGATTATTGATTGCGCTTGCAATCACTTGCTCTTTTATGATCATTCAAGTTATTGGTGCTTATTACGCTAATTCTCTCGCTGTGTTAGCTGATGCTGGACACTTGTTTGTGCACAATAGTTCTTTATTTATCGCGTTGATAGCGTCAAGTGTGGCAGTTTATCTTGCTAAAACATATAACGATGGTTACAAGCGTGCTGAATATACCGGTGGACTTATCAATGGCATTCTCTACCTTTCAATTGCGGTAATTATCTTGCTCGAAGGGAGTGAGCGATTGTCTCATCATGCGGGCGGTCATGACCTAGAGGTGAATAGCTATTTAATGTCTATGATTGCTGCAATTGGGTTTTTGTTTCATGGGGCCTCCGCTTGGGTGCTGTACAAAGGCCGTAAAGACAGTATTAACGTCTATGCTGTTTTCTTGCACTCATTTTTTGATTTACTGTCCACCATATCGACATTTATCGCAGGTGTGATTATACACCTCACAGGCTGGGAGGTGGTTGATATTCTCTCGAGCATGCTGATTTCTGTCTTTGTATTGTTCACAGGAATTAAGGTGATAATTGCTTGTCTTAAAGGACTTGCTACACCCCCAGAAGTTTTACCTACGGTTCAAGAAGTTGAGAGAACGATTGTGTCTACGGAGCATGTTGAAAGCGCCCATAATATTACGGTTAGCAAAATTGATGGGGCGGTTGTCGTTGGTGCACATGTGGTATTAAAGCATCACTGTACTATCGAATCTCATGATTCAGCGTGTCGCGTGGAAGTGGAAGAAGCGTTGAAAAAGTCCTTTAATGTGCTGAGTAGTGTGCTACAAATAGAGAGCCATGACTGCCCTCATCATTAGGGAAAATAAACCCAATGTGTGATATATTTTTTAGTTATTTGTTGCACTACCTTGGCAGGTTTTAAAATATTTTTTATTGTTATACATAGGCAGTATCAAAAACCGGTGATGTAACATTTGAATCAAAAGCAAGCGCTCATCATAACTTTAGTCTTAGGTGTACTTGGCGGGCTGGCCAATCTGTTGCCAATTTGGTTTTTGGATAGTTCTGAATTCCTTTTTGGCCAGCTGTTTGTATTATTTATCCTGCTGCTATGCGGATGGCGCTATGCCATCATCGCTGTGATTATAGGTGCCGGTTTTATTTGGTATCGATGGGAGCATGCTTGGCCTTCTGTGGTTTTTTTCTTCGAAGTGTTGTGGCTTCACTTTGTCTGCGTCCGTTTCGCCAAGCCATTTTTTGTTCGGGGTATCGTTTATTGGATTTTGTTGGGGTTACCTGCATTATTTATTTTTGGCTATTTTGCCCTCGAACTGCCGTTACTCGTTATATTCACTGCACTTGCTAAGTACCTAATCAACGCTGGTATTTGCCTCGCTGTGGTCGACTTGCTGAGCTTTTTCTTTACTCGCAGCAAATGGCAAGGGATGCCGCTCAATCAAATTCTGAATTCTACCGTCAACCTTGTTGTCGTTTTAGTTGTATTAATGACAACCGTCGTGCTGACAAACAATTACTATAAAAGAATTGAAGCAGAGATAAAAACACAGCTTGAAGAAGCCTCCGGTTCTATAGTCGCTCAAATTGATGACTACCTTGATGCATACCGTCGCGCGATGGTGATATCCGCAACGGATGTATCCTTAGGGATTGATGCTGATTATGTTATTGAGCGGTTGCTAAAAACTCATGCTAATTTTAGAACCGCGATTGTTGCGGACAAAGATGCTAATGTTACTCACCTTTATCCGCAGCATTTTGCTGAGACGATGAAGGGAACAAACGCCAATGTGTCAGATAGAGACTACTTTATTAAAGCTCCCGAATACCCAGAAGGATTTGTTTCAGGCATATTTCAAGGACGTGGTTTTGATGAAGCGCCTATTGTCGCAATTTCAGCACCAATCTTTATCGCTGAAGAGTTTAGGGGGATTGTGGAAGGGTCTTTAATATTTGGTTCATTTGAACGCTTTATTCCAAAAATTCTTGCTGAAGATGCTAATTTGATTGTGTTGGATAAACACAAAAGGGTTGTCTATAGCTCGTTAAAGACCGAATTTAAAACCCTAGATATGCCAAGTGATGTGGTGTTGCAAGCCTTATTTGATAAGGAATCCTCAACTTTTGAAGATTCTACCGAGCAAATCTTATTTAAACAGGCTGCGTTATCTAAACAATATGAATGGTCAGTTATCACTATGCTCGACCGTAAATATCTTAACTTAGTTGCTGCTGAAGCTTGGTCAGATGCATTGGGACTTGCGCTTGCGATTATTATATTGAGCTCTATTTTTGTCCGTCAGCTCACGCGATTGTTGGTGCGTCCAATTGTGGCGCTCAGTCATGATATTCGTGCTTACGAACCTTCAACTTTAATCGAAAATTCGGCGAATGCAGACAGCAGCTTTCTAGAAATAATTGAGTTGCAGCAGCAGTTCAATCAGCTGGCTTTTAAGCTAACACTGAGTTTTACAAAACAAAACCAAGCCAGCCTAGAAAACGAAAGACTTAACCGTAAGCTTACCGACTTCAATCGTGAGTTAGAGCAACAAGTTGCTGAGAAAACGGAAGAGCTAACCAAAGCCGTAGAAGCCGCTAACGCTGCTAATCATTCCAAGAGCCGGTTCCTCGCCAATATGAGTCATGAAATTAGAACGCCGTTAAATGGAATTATCGGTATGTCGGATAGCTTGATCAGAGAGCAAAGTCTTAGTAATGAGATGGCAGACCAAATAACAATTATACGGCAGTCGGCAAAGAACCTGATGCTTATCCTCAATGATATTTTGGATTATTCTAAAATTGAGGCGGGGGCTTTGAAAATAGAACGCCGGGCAGTGAATTTACAAGAAATGCTCGACAGTCTGGTCAGCATTTTCAAAATTTCTAACGTCAGATATGGTGTTGAGTTTAAGTACGAGAAGGGGGCTGAACTCCCTACATACCTTGAGTTAGATGAACTACGCGTGTCACAAGTGGTAAATAATTTACTCAGCAATGCTGGAAAGTTTACCAACAAAGGCCACATAACACTTTCCGTCCATTATGAGAGAGGGATGTTAAAGTTTACTGTTGCTGACACTGGAATTGGCATTTCAAAAGCGCAACAGGAAACGTTGTTCCATGAGTTTACTCAGGCAGACCTTTCAACCACAAGAAAGTTTGGTGGTACCGGACTTGGCTTAGCTATTTCTAAAAAACTAGTCGAAGCGATGCATGGCGAGATAAGCATTCACAGTGAACTTGGGCTCGGTAGTAAATTCTATGTAGATATTCCAGCTTCAAAAGGGCAGGGGGTTAAGAGAGAGCAACAAGAAGTAGGGGCTCCTGATTTTAATGGCCTCGATGTTCTATTGGTAGAAGACAATAAAATTAACCAAGTGGTTGTTGGTAAGTTGCTAGAGAAAACGCACTGCTTGTTAGATAAAGTGGACGACGGAGTCGAAGCTTTAGTTGCAATGAAGGCGAAAAACTATGCCTTGGTTTTAATGGATTGCCAAATGCCGAATATGGACGGCTTTGCTTGTACCAAAGCAATCAGAAACGAGCCAAATATATACGGCAATCCACATATTATTGCGATAACAGCGAACGCCTACGAAGAAGATAAACAAAAATGTATCCAGGCAGGCATGGATGATTTTATTGCTAAACCCATTGATATTAACGAACTTTATCAAAAGCTTAGTGAATGGCAGCGCTCAGAACTGCCTGATAGTGAAACGCAAGATAAGGGCTAACGCTTAGGCTAGCCCACCCAACCCGCGATCAAGCTCGTGAGCGTTCATGCTGTTCGTAAAATGCGAGCAAATCGTCAATCGCCATAGGCTTTGCGAAGTGGTAGCCTTGCATATATTCACAGCCTACGTCTCTTAGATAATTAAGCTGAGATTCTGTCTCGACACCTTCTGCAATACACTTCATGTTTAAGCTTTGCGCCAATAAATAAATGGTTCTAATGATAGATTTATTCGCGGGTTTTGCGTTCATATTGCGTACAAACCCTTGGTCAATCTTTATAATATCAAGAGGGAACTCATTCAGATACGTGAGTGAAGAAAAGCCAGTGCCGAAGTCGTCGAGTAGCAATATAAAATCAGCCCGCTTCATTTCGTTGATAGTTGCTCGTGCCTTAACCATATCAGACATAAAAATTGACTCGGTGATTTCAAGTCTTAAGCAACGATTAGTAAGACCATGCGCTTTTAAAATCTCAGTGAACTGGTGTGCGATATCTGAGCGTAAAATATGTACCGCGCTTAAATTAAGAGATAAATAAAAGTCTGGTTCTTGTGTAAACAATGGACGCAATTCTATTAAGGCTCTGATAAGCGCTTGCTCAGTCAAGGTTTCGATCAAGCCGCTTTCTTCAGCGATTGGAATAAAATCGCATGGAGGAATTAGCATGTCATTATTGCGCCAACGCATGAGTAACTCAACGCCTGCAAGCTGACCCGTTGTGGTATTGATGATAGGCTGATAGTGATTGAAAAACTCACCGTCTTTAACTGCCGTTTTCATTGCGGTTTCTAACCGAAGCTTTTTACTGATCTCTTCATTCATTGTCTCAGTAAAGAACTTGAATGCATTTCTTCCCGATTGCTTTGCATGGATCATGGCGATATCCGCGTTACGGATTAAGGATTCTGAGTCCGGTGCATCAAACGGGTAAACTGCAACGCCAATACTGGCAGATACACTCATGGTGATCCCATCAATTTCGATACGTTCGGGTATGTGCTTCACTAAGCGGGAGACTACCTCGCTCACATATTCGATGCTAGGGAAGGACTTAATTAGCACAAGAAACTCATCGCCACTCTGCCTTGCTAAGATACAATTATTGTTAATTTGCTCTTTGATCCGCTTAGTTATCGCGACCAGTAGTTTATCGCCAATATGATGTCCATAGGCATCATTAATTGGTTTAAATTTATCTAAGTCAATAAAGAGTAGGGCACAGCTTTGCTGTGTGTTGTTTGCGTTAAACAGCGCAAATTCAATGTGCTGTAGCATTAAGCTGCGATTCGGCAGCTCCGTCAAAGCGTCGAAATTGGCGAGATATCTAAGTTCATTCTCGGCTTTTTTCTGCTCAGTCAAATCGGTAACAACGACCACGAAGTATTGGAGATTCACATTGTCCTTGGAAACCGCGCTAATGCTTAGTTGAACTGGATGCACTTTATCCCAGCCGTCTGTAACTTGAACTTCCTGTCTTAGATATTGATTTGGTCCAAGAGATTTTAAATTTGCAATTAAACCGTGGAACTTCTTTTGCCCGATGGCATTAACAAAACGCTCAGTCGTTAAGTCGTTTAACGCTTCGTTTTCCTGTAGTTGAAATGCTCTACAGAAGCTACTATTGACCGAAATGGGCTGTAAGTTAGGGTCTAAGATCACAATCCAATCGTTCACTTGGCTGAAGGCCTCACCCAGCATATTTGCGCGCATCTGGTTCGCTTTTTGCGTGGTTACATTGGTATAAATACCGTGTAGTTCAGTGGCTTTGCCTTGTGCGTCAAACTCTGCGACTTGGCCAAAGTCGTGAAACCAGTGCCAATTATTGTCAGTGCAGCGCAGTCGATAAGATAGAGAAAGCTGCTCTTTGGTCGGGTTAGAAATAAATTTCTTCCAAGCACGCTCGACAACTTCTCTATCATCCGGATGAATGGCGTTATAGTGTTCTTGCAACGTCATAGTATCACTCTCAAAGCCAAGCGCTTCGGCGCGCTGCTGTGTGATTTGGCGTGCAACGACATCTGCTGACCAAACGCCGCTTTTGGTTGATTTCAACGCCAGCTTCGTTTGCCTTCCTGCATGCGTAACGGCTTTAAGTGCAGTTTCAAGCTGACGTTGTTTCTGTTTGTGCTTAATAACGACGAGCGATATTAGCGCGAATGCACTTAGACTGTATAAGATTAATGCAACAGGCGAGCGCCATGGAGAGTGAGCAACATGAAAGCGCAAGTTGAGTGCGTTGCTCAGGTCATCACCGTCAAGCGAACGCGGTGCAACGATTAACTGATAATCACCAGGGAGTAATTGATTTAGAAATACTTTGTTTCGTTTTAAGCTTGAAAACATAAGTGCACTTGGACCATGCAAAGAAGCTTGGTATTGAATATGATGATTGGCATTGAAGTCAAAATCAGAAAACTGTAGCTCAATGCCCATGTCATCAAACTTAAAATCAAATGCTTGCAAAATTGCATCAGGTGCTAAGTAGGTTTGATCCCTGCTTAAAATATCCATTTGAGTGACCAGTAGTGGGCGGCGCTTAACCGCGCCATCTGAAAACTGTTCCGGATCGAAAGTGATAGAGCCGTTGACTGTACCGAACATCAGCTTGCCAGATTCAAGTGCTGCTGCTGCCCCTCCGTTAAACTCAAGCGTCGGCAGGCCTTGATTCGTTCCAAAGGTTTCCAATACTTTATTTATTGGATCAAATTTAAACATGCCGCGTTGACTGCTGGCCCAAATCATTCCATCTCTATCTAACTGGAGATTGTAGATAGCATTACTCATCAAACCTTGTTCAGTGGTTAGCTTGTATTCTTCGGCGTAAGTATCTTTATTGATCCCGACTAGACCTTCGGTTGAGGTTGCCAACCATAGTGTTCCAGCTCTATCTACTACCCAACTATTAACGGCGGAGACCAAGTGCTTATCCGATTTGTTGTAAATTGTTGTTAGGGTATCTGTTGACTCATTATATTTGACCAAACTGATGTCCGTACTTATCCAATATTCATCGTTAGTCGTATCCAAAGGCGGTAGGATCAAAAAGCTCTGTGCCGCTGCCAGCTGCTTTGACAGTCCTTCTAATGCCCGCACTGTACTAGTGGCAGCATCATATTCATAAAACCCGTTGCTATTGATAAATGGAAACTTACTTTCTGAGTACTTAGCGATACCCCAGCTATATGGTTCAAGTTTGTCACCATTTTCAAGCGTAATTGGGTTTAGCTGTTTGGTGTCGGTGTTAAATAGTGCGGTCTCTTGAGTTGTTTGTATAAGAAATGTATTTTTGTCGAAATATGAAGAATTAAAAATAGAGAATACAGCATCTGCTCCGTACAGCGCTTTTGGGTCTCTATTTTGCAGGTAACTGGATTTCAATTGCTGGGTGCTCAAATCAAACTCATTAATGCCGTTATCCGTACCAAGGAGTACCGTGTTATTGTTGGTAGGGTGAATCGACCAGATATTGTTATTGGCAAATCTGTCTTGGGTGTTTATAAATGTTGTAAAGCGCAGCGAGCTTGAAGGCCATAAATATGCACCATCATTATACGTGCCCATCCATAGGTTATTGTTTCTATCTGCGTAAAGGTTAGTGATACTGGGATTGGTGAGACGATATTGCCCCTCGGTTAAGGAAAGCACCTTTGAACTGGTTTTTTTTCTTCTATCAATAAGCAACAATCCATGTTCGGTAGCAATAAACTCGCCATAGGGAGTGATTTGATGTCCCCAAATATTTTTCTCAGGCACAAGCTCATAGCTTTTTGAAGCAACAAGTGTTTGATTACTGACTGGAATTACAAATAAGCCTTCTACAGTACCAACGAGTAACCCCAACGATGGGTCGCGTTTGAGTAATTTAACATCATGACTGAGTTCTGACTTTGAATCTGTGTAATTTATTTGCTCTACATTGCCGGTCGCAAGAGAATAGGTGAATAGACCTTCCGTTGTACCAATAATCACAAAATTACCGATAACGTTTATGGCGCGAATGTAGCTACTTGGTGCGAAGTGAGTGAGTAATTCTGACTTTAACGTATCGCGATCTAATGTGTAGAGGTCACTTTCAATGGAGAAGATGATATTTTCTCGATGAGCAATGGCTGTAGCGATGGGTTTTGGAGCTGCGTTGTTGTCTTGACGTTTACCGTCGTAGATTTGTTGAACTGTGTAGTCATCAACATTCAGTAAATACGCACCGCTGATACCAGTAGAGATCAGTAACTCGTCATTCGAGATATTGAATAACCCAACTATTTCTTGCTCATCAAGACCCTGAGAGGCTGCAATACTAACGATTTGATTGCCGTCATAGCGGTTTAAGCCTTGAAGAGTACCGATCCAAATAAAGCCATGTTTATCTTGTGTGATGGCGGTGATTGCTGATTGACTTAACCCCTCCTCAACAGAGAAACGAGAAGTATATTGACCGAAGTTATGGGCGTGGCTAGGCGCGACTATGCAACACAAAGATAATAATATAAAAAAACACAATAGCGCTTGCTTCATTAAAAGACCTTTCTCTATCCAATCTCATTTAGTCCTTTAACAACATGTTACCAATCAAACTAAGCTGATCCGCGCTAATAAAACTGTTAGCGGTGACGCGAAGTCTAGCGGAAATGCTAGATTGAAATCAACTTAAACCTTGGTTTTTATGCAATATATTTAACAATTTATACATGTTTAAGGTTTGTCATTTGTAGCAAACAAAACAATCTTCTTGGGTGAAAGTGCACCCAAACTCTCATGTTTAAAGTGAAACTCATCTGGTTAAGTTAAGCGTAGCAGTTTTACTGGATTTTTCTTAATTTTATAGAAATAAACGTCGGCTTGAGTACGACGTTTTACGAAGTGTGAATAACGAAGTCTTTGCTGCAGCTTACAAAGAAAAATAATTCGCATTTATAGCTAAGGTATGTGTTGATAATTGTTATCGTTTAGATTAGACTTGTTTTCAGTTAATGAGTTTGAGATTGGTTTTCATTTATGTACGTGTGCATTTGCCATGGTGTTACAGATAAAAAGATTGCAGAGACGATAGACGATGGTGCTCGTTCAATGCGTGATCTTAGCCAGACATTATCTGTTGGTAAGCAGTGTGGAAAGTGCTGTAACTGTGCGAAGAAAATTCTAAATGAAAAGCTGATTGCGATTGTTGATGTCACTGATCAGGTTGCGTAACAGTACATTATCACGCAACCTCAATTAAATACTTATAGTTGAGACTGTAAGTAGTTTTCTATTCCCATCACCTTAATTAGATGTTGCTGAGTTTCAAGCCAGTCAATTTGCTCTTCTTGCTCGTTTTGGATTTTATCTAACGCTTCACGGCTGATGTAATCTTGCTTTTCTTCACACAATTTAATTGCTGCTTGGAGGTCGACCAAAGACGCTTGCTCAAATGCCATATTGCAATCAATCATCTCAGCGCTGTTTTCACCAATTTTTAAACGACCTAAATCTTGTAAGTTAGGAAGGCCTTCCAAGAACAAAATTCGCTCGATAAGGCGGTCAGCGTTTTTCATTTTTTGTATTGAGACTTTATAATCCGCTTTGTCTAACTGGCTAAAACCGAAGTCTTTAAACATACGTGCGTGCAAAAAGTATTGGTTGATACCTACCAACTCATTGGCCAAAACTTTATTAAGCGCTACGATTACTTCTCTATCACCTTTCATTTGTCGAGTCCTTAATATTAAAGCTGAGATTGGATATAATTCGGAGCACCGATAAGATCAATCAGGCGAATTTGCTGCTCTAGCCAGTAAACATGATCTTCTTCTGTATCAAACAACAGCTTTTCAAGCGTTTCTCGAGATTGGTAATCTTGCTCTTCTTCACAGATTTTGATTGCTTCTTTAACGCATTCGACAACTTCAAGCTCTAGTTTTAGGTCGTTTTCCATCATGGACTTAACATCTTGGCCGATGAGTAGATCACGACGTTTTGTCATGTTAGGTACCCCTTCCAAGAAAAGAATGCGTTTGATCAACCAATCTGCATGCGTGGTTTCTTCTTCACGTTCGTGCTCAAGGCGTTGGTATAGTTTGCTCAACCCCCAATCTTCGTACATACGTGAATGGATGAAATATTGATCGATAGCTGCAAGCTCATTGGCTAATAGCTTATTGAATGCGTCGATGACTTTTTGTTTACCTTGCATGCTGTTACCTCAAACTGTGAATATGCGGCTAGTCTAACGGATTTATGTGATGTGTCAATGAAAAATCTTTATAAAACATGGTGTTATATATTGATTATAATTCGCATTTAAGTTGATGTTTTGGCCTAACAATGCAAATTATTGTTATTTCATTTTGAGTAGGATCAGTAATGACAGCAAAAAATAAGACTTAAAGCTTAGCGCTACTATTGACAGAACAAGTGCAGGTGGTAAATTGACAACGATCTTTTGTTTTAAAGAGAAATGTAGATTTGAATAAGCTAGTTTTGATTTTTGTGATGCTCTTACTTTCGGTGCAAGCTGTGAGTGTGTTCGCGTCTGAATCTAGCTTCCATCAAATCGAAGTGTCTCACCTCCAACATACTCACGACCATGCTGAAGATGCGCAAGCAGACTCCAGCGACCATCACACAAAAGATTGCCACCACTGTGGCCATTGCAGTGGGACGCATTTGAATTTAGTGATTTTAAAATCTTTTATCCCCTTTGAAATGCGACCAAATAGCGAAATTTATCCTCAATCAGATACTAAAGTGCGTGCTTTTGTAGAGCAAGCACATCGTCCACCGATCGCTTAAGTCGCGGTTATCATTGAAGGCGTGAACTCAATTTAACTTCACTAACCTGTGTTTAGGTTAATGCGTAAATTGATAAACCCAACTTAGCGCAAATTCGTGTTAGTGAGCAAACAACTAGACCTGTTTTCTATGCTTATGTGTTTTGCTTTCAGTGATATTGCCCACTCCGTTTATACCAATTGTATTAAGTAAATGAGCTACTTTAACCCTGATTGGTATTACTCCTTCTTAGCTGATGACGTGATTACAGGTAAATCACGTCTGCTTGAGAAGTGCATTCTTGTTCGCAAATTGGCACTGTAACAGCAATGCTTGGTGCAATTCGTTAAACAAGCTAACGGTTTTGAACGTCAACTTACGTTCTTGAGTAAAAGAGTATCGAATGACAAACTTTAAAATTTTCTCCATCTATTTCGCGGTGAACGCGCTTTTTAGCTCGCTTGCATATGCCGACGACGGTCATGAAGAACATGAAGAGGAAGAAAATGCCATCGTACTAACGCAACAGCAGATGCGTTTTGCCGGAATTCAGACCAAGGAAGTCAAGCTGGAAAGCCATGAGCGCTTTTATTTTGCACCTGGAGAAGTAAAAGCCAATGGTTATACCAGCTATTTAGTATCGCCAAGAGCCGATTCAATCGTGTTAAAGCGACACACTACACTTGGCTCTATGGTTAATGTTAACGACCCACTTATCACCTTATTCTCAGAGGCAATGGCGCAGGCCCAAGCGCAATATTTGGTCGCTTCAACAGAGTGGGATAGAGTTAAACGCTTAAGCAAAGAAACCATCAGTGAGCGTGAACGCGTTCAAGCAAGTGCCGATTTTAGTTCGGCTTATTCAAAGTTGTTGGCACTTGGAGTAACAGAAAAGGAGATCAAAGAAATAGCCACTAAGCCCGCCAGTGAACTTGGCCAATATACGCTCGTTGCTGAGCGCGAGGGGGTGGTGACTCAAGATGCCTTTACTCAGGGCCAGCATGTTGCTTCTGGCACAACTTTAATGGCAATCACTGATGAAAGCGAGCTATGGGTGGAAGCCCGTTTACAACCGAACTCTCAACTTTCGTTAGCGGTTAACTCTAAAGCATTGATTGGCATAGAAGATCAGCAATATGCGGCTCGCGTTATCCAAGAAGCGCATACTATCGATCCCATTACTCGAACTAGGCAGATCCGCCTATTGGTTGAAAATAGTGACGACAAGCTGCACGCAGGGATGTTTGTAAACGTCAACTTTATCATACCGTCAAAAGAGCCAACCATTGCGTTACCTGCAGACGCGTTAAGTCGTGGTCCTGACGGTGATTGGGTGGTGTACATCGAAGAAGCGCCCGGCGAGTTCCATCCCAAAGAAGTGACTTTAGGTGAAGATTTTGGCGCTCAGGTTGAAGTTATCGGTTTGGCTGTGGGTGAGCGCGTGGCCGTAACCGGGGCGTTCTTTATTGCGTCAGAGCAAGCCAAATCAGGCTTCGATCCGCATAACCATTAAGGGGAGCCTCATCATGTTTAATCGAATTATCGATTGGTCTGTAAACAATCGGCTTCTAATTATTCTTTTTTTACTCGTTATCACGGCAACTGCTAGCGTGACTATTCCAAAACTCAACTTAGATGCGTTTCCCGATGTAACGAATGTGCAGGTTGCGGTGAATACTGAAGCGCCGGGACTGGCAGCGGAAGAGGTTGAGCAGTTAATCACTTATCCAATTGAGGCTGTGATGTATGCCTTGCCTGATGTGCAGCAAGTGCGTTCAATTTCTAAAACAGGTCTATCTGGCGTTACGGTGGTATTTAAGGAAGGCACCGATATCTATTTTGCCAGACAGTTGGTATTTGAGCGCCTCCAAGCTGCAAAGGAGTTGATCCCAAGTGGTGTGGGTACGCCGGAAATGGGGCCAAATACCTCAGGGCTTGGTCAAGTATTTCAATATATGCTGATGAGCGAGCCGAACTCTGAATATGATGCAATGGCCTTGCGTAGTCTCAATGACTGGGTGGTCAAGCTGTTAATTATGCCAATTGACGGAGTAACTGATGTATTGGCCTTTGGCGGCGATGTGCGCCAGTATCAAGTCAATATCGACCCAAATAAGCTATTGGCTTATGCGCTCACTCAGCAAGATGTGGTGAGTGCCATCGAGCGTAATAACCAAAATGTCGGCGGCTGGTATTTAGAGCGCGGTCAAGAGCAATTGGTGATCCGCGGAACTGGCTGGTTTCAAAGTGGGGAGAAGGGGATCCAGGAGATTGCCAACGTGCCCGTCAAAACCATTGATGGCACGGTCGTGACTGTGGCTCAGGTTGCTACTGTATCGATTGGTGGAGAAATCCGTCAAGGCGCTGTCACGATGTCTAGAAAAAGCGCCTCTGGTGGAGTGGAACAGCTCGGTGAAGTCGTAACAGGCATAGTGCTAAAGCGAATGGGAGCAAACACCAAAGCAACCATTGATAGCATTAACAACCGCGTGGAACTTATTAATAAAGCGCTACCCGAAGGGGTAAGGTTTGAGCCGTTTTACGATCAGTCTGATTTGATCAGCAAAGCAGTACAAACTGTCGTTGAAGCCTTGGCACTGGCATTTATTTTTATCGCTGTGGTGCTCGCGCTGTTTTTAATGAACCTGAGAGCAACTTTTCTGGTGCTCATTTCAATTCCTATTTCAATTGCCATTGCACTTGTGGTTATGGCGTGGCTTGGCGTCTCGGCCAACTTAATGTCGCTAGGCGGTATCGCAGTCGCGATAGGGATGTTAGTTGACGGCTCAGTGGTGATGGTAGAAAACATCTTTAAGCACCTAACAAAGCAAAAGGAAAGTGATGACTTTTCTGTAGGACTCATTGTTGAGCTCGCAGGAAAGGAAGTGGCAAGGCCAATCTTTTTTGCTGCCAGTATTATCTTAGTGGTATTCACCCCGTTATTTAGTTTTGAAGGAGTTGAAGCTAAATTATTTCAGCCTATGGCAATCAGTATTATTTTGGCTGTTGTTGCGGCGATATTTGTTGCCCTTATCATTGTCCCAGCGCTTGCGACCTACTTATTTAAACATGGCGTTAAAGCGCGAGAGAGTATAATTCTCGTCGCGCTAGAAAAAGGCTACCGCTGGACGTTAAATCGAGTGTTGCATAGGCAAAAGTTGTTGATGGCAATCGTCATATTATTGATGGCGGCGGCCGGTTTTACGTTCACTAAAATTGGTACCGAGTTTGTTCCAGAGCTTGAAGAAGGCACCATCAACCTAAGGGTAACGCTAGCGCCTTCCGCCAGTCTTGAAACCGCGCTTAATGTTGCGCCTGAGCTGGAAAAAATGCTGCTCACTTTTCCTGAAGTAAACTACGCGCTAAGCAGAATTGGTCGAGCGGAGATAGGGGGCGATCCTGAACCGGTAAATAACATTGAAATCTATATTGGCCTTGCGCCAGTAGCACAGTGGCAAAGCGCAAATAATCGCTACGAATTACAAGCTTTGATGGAACAAAAACTATCGGCTTATCCCGGCTTACTGTTTAATTTTTCACAGCCTATTGCGACGCGTGTCGATGAATTACTCTCAGGTGTTAAAGCGCAGTTGGCGATTAAGTTGTTTGGCCCAGACTTAGCTGTGCTTGCAAAAAAAGGCAAGGAAATTGAAGCGGCCGTGGTGCAAGTTGAAGGGACTGAAGGTGTACAACTTGAGCAAATAGCAGGTGAGTCACAGCTGATCATCACCCCAAAACGTCAAGCGTTATCGCGCTACGGTTTAGCTGTCGGAGACGTAATGGCATTAGTGCAAGATGGCATTGGTGGCAGTAAAGCGGGGCAGGTCATCAACGGTAACGAACGCTATGATATTTATGTCCGCTTGGCACCCAAGTACCGTCAAAGCAAACAGACTATTGAAGAAATACGTTTACAATCAAGTTCAGGGGCGTGGATCCGGTTGGCTGATGTTGCGAATGTTGAATATCAATCTGGTCCTCCGCAAGTAAGACGAGATGACGTTCAACGTCGAGTGGTGATCCAAGCTAATGTGCAAGGTCGTGATATGGGCAGTGTAGTAAGTGATATTCGCACGGCTATTGATAGTAAAGTTGACTTACCAACAGGTTATGGTGTTGAAATCGGTGGTCAATTTGAAAACCAGCAACGAGCACAAAAACGCTTGGCAATCGTGGTGCCGTTATCTTTGGCGCTAATAGCACTCTTGCTTTACTTTGCATTTGGTTCAATGGCTCAGGCTGCGCTTATTTTAGTGAATGTGCCGCTTGCGGTCATTGGTGGGGTATTTTCTTTATATATCTCAGGACAATATCTCTCGGTCCCAAGCTCGGTTGGGTTTATCACCTTATTCGGTGTCGCGGTACTCAATGGTGTGGTCATGGTTGAGAGCATAAACCAGCGATTGGCTGCGGGAGAATTGCTTCATTCGGGTGTCTTTGAGGGAGCAGTTTCAAGGCTTAGACCCGTGCTTATGACTGCGATAACCTCAGCGCTGGGACTTATTCCCATGCTGCTATCGACAGGAGTGGGCGCTGAAATTCAAAGGCCGCTTGCCAGTGTAATTGTTGGTGGATTATTAACGTCAACCTTGCTGACTTTGTTTGTATTGCCAGCACTTTATCCACTATTCTCAAAGCAAATTAAAAATTCGTAATGCCCGTGGGGGCCATTGAAAGTGGCTCCTTCTTCGGATCAATAAATAGGATTTAGTATGTCTCACGCACATCATCACCATCATGGAAATAAGCTCGGTTGGGCCGTATTTGTTAATATTCTACTGAGTGTCGCGCAGGTCGTTGGTGGCATTCTTTCTGGTAGTCTCTCTTTGGTTGCTGATGCGCTACATAATTTAAGTGACGCCGGTGCGCTTATTATCGCGTTAGTCGCGCAAAAAGTTGCAAGAAAGCCGGCCTCACTTGAACTCACTTATGGCTATCAACGTGCTGAAATAATTGGGGCGTTAATTAATAGTGCGACACTCATCGTTGTTGGGGTTTATCTGTTATTCGAGGCGATTTCTCGATTTTTAAATCCAGAGCCAATTGATGGCTGGATAGTGGTGTGGCTCGCGGCCTTGGCGTTAGTTATCGATGTTATCACAGCACTTATTACTTATTCTGCAGGTGCAAAAACCAGCCTAAATATTCGTGCGGCATTTATTCATAATGTTTCTGATGCTGCGGCTTCCGTTGCGGTGATCGTGGCTGGAACATTAATCATCTTATATCAATGGTATGTGGTGGATCTTATCGCCACTGTATTGATCTCCGCGTACGTGATTTACCATGGTGTTGAACTGAGTAAAAGTAGTATTAGAATTCTCATGCAGGCGACGCCAGATAATTTGAATATTCAAGAGGTTAAGGAATACCTTGAGACTCAAGAGAATGTTAAGACAGTAAGCCATATTCATGTTTGGCAGCTCAATGAGCATGATTATATTTTAGAGGCGCAAGTTGTCATTACGTCCTTGAGCGACCAAAGCACGCTAGTGCGGTTGAAAGAGGGGTTACAGTCGCGGTTTGGATTGTCGCATACCACACTTGAATTAACCGAGGACTCTTTGGTAACACATCAGTGTGTAGAAATTAAATAAATACAAATGAAAATAGTTTGCATTAATGTTTGTGTGATCATATAGTGCTCCAATAGCTCATACTGGTTTGCTTGCACAAGTAAGCTAGTTCGGTATAAGGGTAAAATATGAAAAATCGCATGGACCTTAGTGCAAATCGCTTAGCAAGCGGAGCTTGCGCGTTATCTTCAGTGTTGTCACCTTGGCAAGCTAAAATACTCTCTGGTAATCAAGCATATCAAGCGCAAATATTTCTGCGTGCCCGTGATGAATATCAGGTTGCATTGACACTCGCGACAGGTATTTTAGATGAGTTTTTATTATGCCAAAAGGACAGCGTCGTGATGAGTGCCATAGAGCACAGTTTACCAGCCGTCGTAGTATCCGCACATAATCTAGCTGATACCTTTATTGCGCTTGACCAACCAAATAGAGCGTGCCAGCAACTTATCTCAATCCATCTGAAGATACATGCAACCTACCTTGAATATAACAATGAACTTGCGCCTACCGTCTTACATCATTTGCATAAAACTCGACAAGAGCTGATCCATTTTGCAACACGCTATCCTCATTTACCTGAGCTTATTCATCAAATTAACGAAGCGATGCTGGTAACGCACCAGCATTCTCGCGTTTTACATTAACATTTGGAGGTCGAATGGCTTATACCTTACCTGAATTACCGTACGTATATGATGCACTGGAACCACATATCGACGCGAAAACGATGGAGATCCATCATACTTTGCATCATCAGACATATATAAATAAAGCAAACGCAGCATTAGAGGGGACGGAGTTCGAGGGTAAAGACACCGAAACGTTGCTGAGAAACATTAAAACGTTACCTGAAACCTTACAAAAAGCAGTGCAAGAACATGTCGGCGGGCACAATAACCATAGTTTGTTCTGGCAAATTATGACTCCGAATTCTGCGCCTTTGTGTGATGGGCCGTTAAAACAAGCGATAGAAAGTGAATTCGGCGGTTTTGATAGCTTTAAAACTGAATTTACAAACGCTGCTGTCAGCCGATTTGGCAGTGGCTGGGCATGGTTAGTTGTAGATGAAAATGGCAAGTTAGCGGTGACGAGTAGTCTTAACCAAGATAGTCCCTACATGGAGCAGCACACCCCAATATTGGGCTTAGATGTGTGGGAACATGCCTATTACCTCAAATATCAGAATCGTCGACCAGAATACATCGCGGCTTTTTACAACGTCATTAATTGGTCTGAAGTCGAGCGCAGATATAATCAAGCAATAGGTTAGTACTTTTTCCTCAGTTATTTAACCTGAGGTTTGGGTAAGTAATGAGCTAACATATAGTTTTAAAATTTATCTTGAATGACTTTCTGTCTAGCCAGAGAGTTTTAGGGATAACAAGGCGAATTTACGCATTAATAGCGGGCTATTGGAAGTGAATTCAACGCAGTTAGCGCTAAAACTGGCTGCTAGAAAGGCATTAGTTATCCGAAGCTCAGGTTAGAAAGCCCCTAGCGGGCTTTTTTCATGAATACTCCAAATATGGTTGAGTACCAAAAATGGCTAGTTTGCTATAGTGATAGCTATTAGACTGAGTGAAAACGAAGTACGAGCGAAAGTCATGTATACACCAGAAGTTTGTTCTCAAGCTAGAAATAGTCGCGATGCTAGATTTGATGGGTTGTTTTTTGTTGCGGTAAAGAGCACCGGCATTTATTGTCGGCCAATATGTCCAGCACCTGCTGCAAAAGAAAAAAATGTTGAGTATTTTCAATTTGCCCACAATGCAGCGCAAGCTGGCTTTAGACCTTGTATTCGCTGCCGCCCTGACAGCGCACCGGGTAGTTATGCATGGCTTGGCACGGAAACAACCGCAGTCAGAGCCAAAAAGTTAATCGACGAGGGGGCCTTGATACGTCATTCGACAGAAGACTTAGCCGATAGGTTAGGCATTTCGGTCCGTTATTTAAATAAAGTATTCAATCAATATTTTGGCACCAGCCCCAAACAATATGCACTTTATAAGCAATGTGACTTAGCTAAGCAGCTATTACAGCAAAGTGACCTTCCTGTCACGCAAGTCGCGTTTGCCGCCGGGTTTAATTCATTGCGACGCTTTAATGATGCATTCCAAAAACTGTATCAGTTATCACCAAGTCAACTCAGAAGAGACGCAGGTAGTGGCTCAGCCATTGCGATTTACTTGTCTTATCGACCACCGTACAACTGGGATAAAATGCAGCAGTTTTTAGCAATGAGAATTGTGCCAGGTATCGAGTGGTTAACAGAAAACGGTTATGGGCGAACCGTGATGATAGAAGGGGAAACAGGGCGCTTCACCGCGACTATTGAGCCTGAAAAACATCGCTTTAAAGTGGTTATCGCGCTCAGCGATTTATCCTTGTTAGTTCCGATGATTGCGCAGATCAGGCGTGTGTTAGATTTGGATGCGGATACCTGTTTTATTGAGTCTCACCTTCATGAAGCCGCACCTGATTTGCCGCTACAAGAGGGACTCAGATTACCTGGGATCTGGAGTGAGTTTGAAGCGGGAATGAGAGCTATTTTAGGTCAACAAATCAGTGTTCAAGCGGCGAGAAACTTACTTGCTTTATTGGTTGAAACACTTGGTGAGGTAGCTGAAGATGGCATGCGTTACTTCCCTAAGCCTAAGGCCGTATTTGATAGTGATCTCGCCTTTTTCAAAATGCCTGAGCGGAGAAAAGCGGCTATTAAAGCTTTCGCTGAGCAATATGTTGGTTCGGAACATGTTGAACTTGATGACTGGTTAAAGATTAAAGGGATAGGCCCTTGGACTGTCGACTATGCAAAAATGCGCGGATTGAGTCACCCAGACATATACTTGGGTGGTGATTTGGGTGTCAAAAAGGCAATGGAAAAATCCTTAAAAACAATAGATATCGAAAAGTGTGCTCCTTTTCGTTCTTATTTAACTTTTCAACTATGGCAACAATTATGATTGAAACTACATTAGCCTCGCCCACTGGAGAGTGGATAATACAAGCATCCAATAATGGTTTACGATATGTTGGTTTTTTTCCAAAGACGCGTTATGAGCAAGGGGAAAATCGGCATACAGAAATGGCAAAAAAACAGTTAACAGAATACTTTGCTGGCAAACGCCAACGCTTTGATGTGGTACTTGATGTGGATGGTACGCACTTTCAAAAGCAAGTCTGGCAGGTGTTGGCACAAGTACCATTTGGTGAAACGCATAGCTATGGTTGGATAGCTGAGCGCTTAGGTAACAAAAATGCTGTCCGTGCTGTTGGCGCTGCTAACGGCAAAAATCCAATTAGTATCATAGTGCCTTGTCATCGCATTATTGGTGCAAATGGCAAACTAACAGGATATGCTGGTGGACTTGAAGCGAAAGAGTGGTTGTTGCAACACGAGGGAGTAAGCTTTAAAAAATAGAGTATACTAGTGGTTAATCGTTGTTATTTCGATTTACTACATGTTTGGAGTGAATGTTGAGACTGCTATTTATTGCTTTTTGCGTTTTTACTTCGTGGACCTGTATGGCAACAGAGGTTCGCTTTTGTTATGAAGATAAACATGCTCCACCCTTTATCCATGGTGCAGGGCAAACTGTGCCATCGGCAAATCCAGGCGTCACGATCCAGATAGTGCAACAGCTTGACGAGCACGTAAAAGAGGTGAACTTCACTTACACTCGAAAGCCATGGAGCCGTTGCTTGCATGAGCTGGAAAATGGCAAAGTTGATGCTGTGGTGGCAAGTCACCGAGCATCCAGAGAAGAGCAAATGGCGTATCCAAAGAATCCCGATGGCACTATTGCACAGCAATATGCAATTAATCGGATCAGCACTTGTTTACTCAAAAGCAAAACTAACAAAGCAACATTAAATCTGAGCAAAGAAATAGAACTCGCAGTACCTCGTGGGTATGCTATTCGAGAAAGTATGCCCAAGCATTTTTCCATATTCGAAACCGACTCGTTGGAGCATGCTATTGCACTGGTTGAAAATGAATTACTAGATGCGACCATTGGCCTTTGCCAAATCGGTAATATGCCAATCACATTATCGCCTCCCTTTAACCACTTGGAAGCGGTTTTTCCACCGATAGAAACGTCGTTTGGTTTTATGGCATTTTCTGAGCAGTTTTATCAGCAGCACCCTGAATTAAGCTGGAAAGTGTGGCGTGCAAGTCAGCTTATTAACCTCGACACCTTATATAGTGAGTATTTGCGTTCACAACCCAGCCAAATGGATAAGCAATAGATCTTTTAATCGTTAGCCAGTAAACTAGCGCGAATTTTTATTTCGAAATATCTATTATGGCCCAGCTTTATTTTTACTATTCGGCAATGAATGCCGGTAAATCTACAACTTTATTGCAGTCGGCATTTAACTACCGAGAGCGAGGCATGCGCCCGTTTATTATCACTGCTGCAATTGATAACCGTGCTGGTGTGGGCAAAGTAGCGTCGCGTATCGGCTTAGAAGCTGAGGCGCAAGTTTTTGAAAGCCAAACAGATGTGAAAGCACTGCTGATGTCTGCCCACACCGAGAGTAAAATTGACTGCGTATTGGTAGATGAGTGCCAGTTTCTAACAAAAGCTCAAGTCGCAGAGCTGACGGATATCGTCGATGAGCTGCGGATCCCGGTATTATGCTATGGTCTGAGAACTGACTTTCGTGGTGAGCTGTTTGAGGGCTCACAATATTTACTGGCGTGGGCAGATAAATTGATTGAGCTAAAAACCATCTGTCACTGTGGTCGTAAAGCAAACCGAGTGCTTCGCACCGATGAGCATGGCAAGGCCATTGCGGATGGTGATCAAGTTGTGATTGGTGGTAACGATAGGTATGTTTCTCTTTGTAGAAAACACTATAAGGATGCGCTAAACGCATAAGTATATTTAAACCTGATGTACTGCGAAGAGTGGCTTCTTAACAGTACAGATCCCGTTCTATCGTCACTCAGTATTTTTTCCTACCATAACGCTAAATTTATACTATTTTCTGGTTCGAATAATTTGGTAAACCTGTGGATTTGTACCATCCTAAAGAAATAGGAGTAAGGGTGTCATTTTAATGAGTCAGCAGCAGCCATTATCATTCTTAAACGTTTCAGAGCCTGATGAACAAAACCTAGACGAGTCTGCATCTCCTTGGGTGGTGTTGATTGTCGATGATGAACCTGAAGTTCACGATGTGACTAAACTTGTGTTAACGGCTTATCGGTTTGAATTAAAACCGCTTGAGTTGCTTCATGCCTATAGCAAAAAAGAAGCGATTGATATCTTAAGCAATCGAGATGACGTTGCATTAATTTTACTCGACGTCATCATGGAAAGTGAAGAAGCGGGCTTAGAATGTGCGCAATACATACGTGAAGAACTTGGCTATCATAACGTAAGAATAGTACTGCGCACTGGCCAGCCCGGCAGTGTGCCGGAACATGAAGTCATGCTACGCTATGATATTAATGACTATAAAAATAAAACTGACCTCACAAAATCTCGTCTTTTCACTATGTTAACCAGCTCGCTACGCTCTTACCGAGATTTAAATCGACTTGAGTTGTTGACCGATGAACTAACCAAACTTAACGAAGGATTGGAAGAAAAGGTCAAGCAGCGCACTCATGAACTTGAATCGTCAAATGATGCCTTAAGAGAGGCATATAACCGTATTGCTGAGCAGCAGCAAGCCTTGATCCAATCAGAAAAGCTCGCATCGGTAGGGCAGTTTGCTGCAGGTGTCGCCCATGAAATTAATAATCCGCTTGCGTACTTAAAAAGTAACTTAGAGTTTGTACAAAGTTCGTTGGTTAAGTTGTATCGAGCTTGGCAATTTTTGGCAAATAATTCGCAACTCTCTCCTGAATGTGCAAAATCGCTGAGTGAATTGGAAAAAGAGTATCAACTAAACTGGGCCTTGAGTGAAAGTGATGATGTGATGGCAGAAATGCACTCGGGACTCGACAGAATTCAATTGATTGTTAAAGAGCTGAGTGTGTTTTTTGAAAGCAATCAAACCCAGTTTCAGCAAGTAGAATTCTATTCTCAAATTATGGACTCTGTGATGATTAATTTGGAGTTGGATGGTACAAACTTGAGCCTGATTGAATTTGAAAAAGGAGAACGGTTTGAATTGCACTGTGCCCCTGCACTTCTAGAACACGGTATTTATTGCCTCATAAAGAACGCCTTAGAAAGTACCGGTAGAATGCGCAAGGCCATTAAAATCACCACGAAAGTTGAGAGTAAAACACTCTCTATCGATATCTTCGATTGTGGTGAAGGGATTGCGGATAAGTTGGTGCATAAAGTATTTGATCCGTTTTATACCACTAAAGCCTCAGAAAAACACGTAGGACTTGGGTTAACGATTGCATCTAATATCATTAAATCTCACGGTGGTGAACTGATCATAAAATCTACTATCGGTAAAGGCACCAGAGCGACTATAAATTTGCCACTAATTTGATTCAACTCTGGTTAATGCACTCTCCAATTATTAAATCTGAACTTAAAGAAATCAGTTAGTTTGCTATCTATCCAATCCTCAAGTTATCTCTTCAGTCGATATATTAAGATGCAGAAATGTGGCGACTGACACCTATAGCGCTATAACTTTAGGTGAAGAAGTGTCCGCTGCGGACACTTTTTCCGTCCGCGGACACATTTTATCCTCTTCCAAAATAAAATAAATCTATAATATCAACACCTTAAGTTTTGGCATGAAGTTCGCCTCACTTTCTGCATACAAACTAATAAAGAAGATACGTTATGTGGTTAAGTACTGCTTTTTTAATTTCACCCTTGATGATGTTGGCTGTAGCAACGGTTGTGGCGGTATTTKACTCGTTAATTCGAGGAGAATCATTATGATTAAAGACACAAGCGGACAAGATGAAGTGCTCCAAACTAGTAAATCCAAAAAGAAGCTTGGTCTTGTAATAGCGGGTGTTGTAATTATTGCAGCACTTACCGCACAGGTCGTGTTTGGTGGGCCAAATGCTAGTAGCTCCGTGGCCAAAGATAGAGTGCAAATTGCAGCCGTGACTTTCGGTGAGTTTACCCGCGATATTGCCGCCACAGGTTTTGTCGTTGCTGCAAATGCACCACAAATTTATAGTCCGGAGCAGGGTTATGTCTCTTTACAGGTCAAAGCGGGTGATAGCGTGACTCAAGGTGAAGTACTAGCCACGGTTAAAAGTCCAACTTTAACCAACCAGCTCCAACAAGAAGAAGCGGAGCTGCAAAGACTGAGTGGTGAGCTTGAAGGGAAAAAGTTAGATGTTAGACGTCAAAACTTGGCGTTAAATCGCTCCTTAAATCTCGCTCGCGTCGAACTATTAGCGGCAGATAGAGAAGACCGACGTGCTCAGTTGTCTATCCAAAAGAACCTCATCAGCCAAATTGATTTAGAAGAAGCGCAAGACGACCTAGCGCGGGCAAAATTAAACTTCAATCATGCAGAGCAAGAAGTTGCGCTAGGCAAAGATACCTTGGCCTTTGAACTTAAATCTGTTGAGAATCAGCTTGAGCGGCAACGTTTAATCGTTGAAGAATTAAAACGTCAAGTTGCAAGCTTAGATGTGATTGCGCCGGTTTCAGGCATAGTCGGTAATTTATTAGTCGATCAAAATGCGCTGGTTAATGCCAATCAGGGGTTGATGAAACTCGTTGACTTAAGTGCTTATGAAGCCGAGCTTCAAGTACCTGAAAGTTATGCGGCAGAGCTTGGGCTCGGGATGGCCGTCGAGCTCAGGATTGGCAACCAAAATATTTCTGGCGTGTTATCTGCGATTTCTCCAGAAGTAAATAACCGTGAAGTCACCACTCGAGTACGTTTTTCGGACGAAAACATTGATGGCATTAGACAAAATCAACGTTTGTCTGCTCGAATTTTACTAGAACACAAAGAAAACACCTTAATGGTTAAACGTGGTGCTTTTATGAGTGAAGGTGGGCACATCGCTTACAAACTAAGTGGTGATATCGCTGAGCGAATTGAGATCACTACCGGTACCTCAAGCATCAGTGAAGTTGAAGTGCTTAATGGCTTAAAGCAAGGCGATCAAATCATCATCAGTAGTTACGACGCATTCGAACGTGCGCCCAGCATCTTATTAAGATAAGAAGGAAAATAATAATGTTAATTATGAATAATATCGGCAAAGTATACCAAACTGATATGGTGCAAACACACGCACTCAGAGATTTTAACCTGCAAGTAAATGAAGGAGAGTTTATCGCGGTAACAGGCCCTTCAGGCTCAGGTAAAACAACCTTCTTAAATATTGCTGGGATGCTAGAAGGGTACTCTAGTGGTCAATATATGCTAGATGGAATTGATGTTGGTAAGCTTAATGACAACCAAAGAGCTGATCTGCGAAACCAAAAAATCGGCTTTATTTTTCAAGGTTTTAACCTTATCCCAGATTTAAACTTGTACGAAAATGTTGAAGTGCCACTACGTTATCGTGGTATCAAGGCGGCTGAGCGCAAGCGCAGAATTGAAAACTGTCTAGAGCAAGTTGGCCTTGCTGGCCGTGCAAAACATTTGCCACAACAGTTGTCCGGTGGACAGCAGCAGCGTGTGGCTATTGCAAGAGCGCTTGCTGGTGAGCCACGCTTTTTACTAGCCGATGAACCAACGGGGAATTTAGATAGTTTAATGGCGCGTCAGGTGATGGAATTACTAGAACAAATTAACCGTGACGGCGCAACGATAGTAATGGTTACCCATGATCCTGAGCTTGCAAGGCGTACACCAAGAAACATCCAGATTGTAGATGGACAGGTTGCGGATTTTACTTTGTATCAAGGTAAAGGTGCGGCTTCACAAGCGTTGAAATCTCAGGTGGGAGCGTAAGTTATGTTTGCCCATTACCTTGATTTAGCCTGGCGTAGCCTAAAAGCCACGCCGCTTGCGACTAGCCTAATGGCGCTGGCCATTGCCATTGGCATTGGCGTCACTATGGTGAGTTTGTCTGTGTATCACATGATGTCCGCCGATCCAATTCCAAGCAAAAGTAGTAAACTCTATGCTGTACAGCTACAAGTGATGGATGAGGGACAAACCTATCATTCAGCTGATGATATTCCCTTTCAGCTGACATTTTTAGATGCGAAAAACCTTTATCAAACGCTAAACATCGACAAAAAAGTCGCGATGTTTAAATCTGGTTTTGCAGTTCATGTAAACAATCCTGAAGTGAGCCCCATGTTGCAAACGACACGGCTAATAACCCGAGAGTTTTTCGCCATGTTTGAGTTGAATTTTTTGTATGGTGGAGTGTGGAGTCAAAGCCAAGCAGACAATGCTGCACCAGTTACTGTTATTGACGAAACTATCGCACAAAAGTTATTTGGCCGCAGTGATGTGGTGGGAGAAAGTATTTATTTAGCGCAGCGAAGATATCAAGTAGTAGGGGTAACTAAGGAGTGGCAGCCAAACGTCAAAATGTATGACTTAAACAATGGCGCGTTTGCTGATGCCGAGCGTATCTTCATTCCCTTCAGTCATGCGGCAGCTTATGAGATTGATACTTGGGGAAATACAAATGGTTGGAAGAGGGAAGAGATTAACAACTTCACGGACAAAATGAATTCAGAAATGCTTTGGACTCAGTTTTGGGTTGAATTAGAGAACGAAAAAGAACAACAAGCGTTAGCAACACAACTGGATAATTACATCCAAACCCAACAAGATTTGGGAAGATTTAACCGTAAAACACGAGAGTTTTCACTTCGAAATGTCACTGAATGGCTTGAGTACAATAATGTGGTTAGTGAAGATAACAAAGTCATGATTGGTTTAAGTTTTATGTTCCTTGCCGTTTGCTTAGCCAATATTCTCGGATTGTTACTAGCGAAATTTCTTAAACGTGCCCCTGATGTTGGCGTAAGAAGAGCGCTTGGCGCAAGTAAAACGCAAGTGTTTTACCAACACTTAGTTGAAGTGGCGTTGCTTGGTTTTATGGGGGGAGTGATAGGGATAGTTTTTGCTCAGCTTGGCTTATGGGGGATCCGCAAAACTAGCCATGTATACGAAAGTCTTGCAACGATGGATGTCTCTATGCTGTTAGCAGCGCCGAGCATCGCTATTGTGACTTGTATTCTTGCAGGGCTTTACCCAGCTTGGATAGTGTGTAAAACATCACCTGCTACTTATCTAAAAGTGCAATAAGGCAATAAGGAGAGTCCCATGTTGGAATTAAAACCCATTATCAATGCGTTATTGCGCTCTAAAGTTGGTGCCGTACTTGCCATCCTACAACTTGCCTTGACGTTGGCAATTGTCAGCAATTCGCTGTCCATTATTAGTGAGCGCGTCAGCTATCTCAACAAGCCAACTGGCTACCCAGAAGAGTCGATAATCACCTTCAGTGTCATGTCGTTTGACGACAAGGTAGATGCAAACCAGCAGCTTATCATTGATGAGAGAATACTAAAAAGTATCCCAGGTGTTATAGAAGCTGTGGGAGTGAGTTCGGTTCCGCTTTCAGGAGGAGGTAGCAATTCGGGATTCAGCTTAACCTCAGAAGACGATGGTAAACATACAAACTCGGGGCATTTATACGCCAATGAACAAGTGATCCGTACCTTGGGCGTAAAATTGATAGAAGGCCGTGATTTCACATCTGGTGATGTCCTGATCTCAAGTGAATACGCTAAGCAACCAGATGTTGTTATTGCCAGTAAGGCGTTTACGGACGAGATATTTGGTGAGGGTAAAGGATTGGGAGAAACGATTTATTATGGTGGCGGCCCGTTAAAAGTAGTGGGGATTGTTGAGCGTATGACTAATGCTTGGCCGCGTTTTAGAAATGCTGATCGCTTAATTATTTTTCCCATGGTCAATGCGAATGGATTTCAAGATTTCTTAGTTCGCACAGATCCGAGTTTGCGTGGCGAAGTAATGAAAAAAATAGAGTCGGTGCTGCTTCAAGAAAATCCAGATAGAGTGATCACCAATATGAAAGGACTTGATGAAGTAAAGGAAAGGTACAACTCTAAAGACATATTGATGCTAAGAATGTTGCTAGTGCTAATCACAGCATTAGTCGTCGTGACGGCGCTGGGAATATTTGGTCTTACTCAGTTTAATATTAGTAAACGCACTAAACAGATTGGTACTCGCAGAGCTTTGGGGGCGCGTAAGTCTGCAATTGTTCGTTACTTTGTGGTAGAAAACCTCATTGTTTGTGCAATTGGCTTAGTACTTGGCACAGTGGCTACGGTTTTCCTAGGACAAAAGCTAATGTCTTTGTATTCAGTGCCACCGCTAGAAGTAAGCTATATTTTGATAACGGCGCTTGGGCTTATCGTGCTCTGTATCGCGTCAGTTATTTTTCCTGCTAAGAAGGCGGCGAACATTTCACCGAGTATCGCAACAAGAAGTGTATAACCCTTATACCAACTAGGTTGTGTGAGCAACCTAGTTGGTATTACTTTAACTTGCCTTGTATTAGTTGTGCTAGTATAGGTAAGTGGCAATATGTAATAACAAGAATAAAATCATATGGATAAAATCTTAATTGTGGATGATAACCCTGCGGTGCTTGATGCACTGTCATTGTTACTAGAGCTGCATGATTATCAAGTAGTTACCGCGTGCTCACCGTTAGAAGCAATTAAAGTGGTATCGTTTCAGCAAATTGCACTAGTTATCCAAGATATGAACTTTAGTGCAGACACCACCTCAGGAGAGGAGGGGGCTGCGCTTTTTCACCAATTAAAAGCACTAAATGCAAAACTCCCTATTATCTTATTAACGGCTTGGACTGAGCTCACCATGGCGGTTGAGTTGGTAAAAGCTGGAGCGGCAGACTATCTAGCCAAGCCGTGGGACGACCAAAAGTTACTCACCACAATCGCAAATCTCGTCGCGCTTGGTGAGGCACATAAGCAAGTTGCAAACTTTGAACGGGCTGAACAAGAACGCCAACAGTTTAATCAAGGCGCGGATTTATGCGGGTTTGTGTATAAATCGGTGGCCATGCAGCGAGTTATAGATATGGCGCTGCAAGTCGCCAAATCAGATGTGTCGGTGTTAATAACCGGTCCAAATGGTAGCGGTAAAGAAAAAATTGCGGAGATCATTCAAGCGAATTCACCACTAAAAAACCAACCGTTTGTCAAAGTGAATGCAGGCGCGCTCCCAAGTGACTTAATCGAAGCTGAGCTATTTGGTGCTGAGAGCGGTGCTTATACCGGTGCGAATAAGCAGCGTATTGGTCGCTTTGAAGCCGCTGATAAAGGCACGTTATTTTTGGATGAGATTGGTAATTTACCTCTCCCAGGGCAAACAAAATTGCTACGTGTTTTGCAAAGTGGCGAATTTGAGAGGCTGGGTTCAGTCGAGACAAAAAAAGTATCGGTCCGTGTCATCTCAGCAACAAACGCGGATCTGCTAGCGGATATTCGAGGGGGGAAATTCCGTGAGGATCTATATTATCGCTTAAATGTCATCGAGCTAAACCTACCCGCGTTGTCACAGCGAGTGGATGATATTTTACCTTTGGTCGCGCATTTTTTACCCGCAAGAGGGCTTACTTCGGATGCCCAGCAAGCATTATGTGAACACCCTTGGCCTGGTAACGTACGGGAGCTTGAAAATGCCTGTAAACGGGCGGCAGTATTGAATCCAGATGGCGAGCTCAGTGCCAAGGATTTTGGTCTTGATGTGCAGGCAAATACAGCACAAGTTAGCGCCTCGCATACCACACGAGAACCCAGTAAAGAAGAATTGGAGCAGGCGCTCAAGACTCATCTCGGTGTGATTGCGAAAGTGGCGCGACATTTTAACATGAGTAGACAAGCGCTTTATCGTCGCTTGCAAAAGTTTGGCATTGAATATTAAGGACAATAATGACGACATCGCAGCAACATGCATTGATCATTGCCATCAGTATTATTATTGGCCTTATTCCTTTATGGTTTTTACTCGATGATCACAGCGGTTTCATTGTAATAGTACTGGGCTCCGTCAGTGTTGCGCTTGTGCTGTATAAACTATTTATGCGTGAAAACAAAGCGGGGTGGGAGGCATTAGAAGTCGGCTTGATGAACTTTAAAGATGGCGAATTTTCTACGTCAATCACCTATAACGCTAACAATGAGCTCGGTAGGTTGTGTCAATTATTCAATGAAACGGCAAAACAGTTAAGAGATGAAAAACAATGGATTTATCAGCGTGAGTTGATGCTAGATAAAGTGCTTGAGTCGTCACCTCAGGTACTTGTCCTTGTCGACTCACAAGATGTGGTGGTATTTGCTAACAATAGTGCAAAAACGTTTTTTAACTGTGAGCACCGCCTTGAGGGTGAGCGTTTTAGTAAATTGTTATCCGAAGTCCCCGATGAACTTCAGCAAGCAGCAAGCAACCAACTTGATGGCTTGTTCTCAATACAAAGTAGCATTGGAGAGTCGCAAATGTGGCATCTCGCCAACGGTGAGTTATTACTCAACAACCACTTTCACAAATTATATATTTTTAAGCAATTCACTCGAGAGTTGAGCCGCCAAGAAGTGCAAGTTTGGAAGAAAGTGATCCGCATCATTAGCCATGAGTTAAACAACTCGTTAGGGCCTATTTCATCTATGCTGCACAGCGGGCAGATCTTGGCTGAACGCGTGGATGAACCTAGACTAAGTCGAGTCTTTGCGACGATAGAAGAGCGTATTGTGCATCTTAGCGAGTTTGTTCAGGGCTATGGTAAGTTTGCTAAACTTCCTCTGCCAAACATTGAACCTGTGAATTTGCAGGTTTTGTGTGCGCGACTGCAAAGCCATTGGTCATTCCAGTATCAGCTTAATCAAATGCAATTACAGGCAGACACGACACAGTTAGAACAGTTACTCATTAATTTAATTAAGAATGCAATCGAGTCTGGCTCAAAGATAGAGGAAATCCGCGTTCAATCAGAGCAGCGTAACGACGAGGTTTATATTTGGGTGCTCGATAGAGGTGAAGGCATGAGTGACACTGTGATGGCCAACGCCTTAATTCCATTTTACTCTACTAAAGCGTCAGGAACAGGGCTTGGTTTAGCGCTGTGCAGAGAAATTGTTGAAGCACACAACGGCCAGATCAGCCTCTATAATCGCGAAGGTAAAGGCTTGTGCGTCGAAATTCGGTTACCGAACAAATTATCCTGAGTTTAACTCAGGATAATTAACTTAAGACTGAGCTCATCAATTATTTTGGTGGATCAATCGAATGATTAATGCTGGTGTTAACCCTAAACCACCCTGCAATTGAATAGCGCTTTTCGTTGGCAACCAGTACTTCATGAGGAAATTCATCACTTAAAAAGGTAACTAGTGTGCCATAACTTGGCAGTACCGTTGTGAGTATCTCGTCGTGATTATCGGGATTATAAACAACTAGTTCGCCGCCATTGTCTGACGCCCATGACTGATTTAAGTACAATACCGTGGTCAAAATACGGTTGGTTCTTCCCTTAAAGGCGTCAATATGCTTTTTGTAAAACGCCCCTGGAGGGTAAATGGCAAAGTGGCTTTCATAGCTAAATAGTCCCATAAACAGTCGTCTGTTCAAATAGGCTTTTAGCTCGCCCATGTAGTTGAGCCAAACAGATTCCAACTCATTGCTGCTATCTAGCCAGTGAATTTTATCTCTGCGAATTTTTTTATTTTGCTCGTGAGAGGCTAAACGACCAATGCCAGCTTGCTTAAAATCATCATTGCTTAGCTCTGCTATTCTCAATTCCAACTTGGATAAAATATCGGGACTGACGAAATTTGGCAAAATACTAATACCTGTGGTTTGTAAGTCCTGAGCTAATTTCTCGAACGGAAATTCTAAGTCTAAATCTAACAATAGCGGCGCCTCTAAAAAAGGTCTTTTTACCGCTTTGTTTGGTACCGATCCAGCGAGTTAATTTCACCTTGTCGATAAGCAAATTTTGTTAATGATGTTTTCACTGGCGGCTTCGATTAAATCAAGCACATGTTCAAAGCCATGTTCACCGCCATAATAAGGATCAGGCACTTCGTGCTCACTCATGTCACCAAACGCTAAAAACAGCTGAACTTTATGAGCCAAACCGGTAGGACAAATAGAGAGTAGATCGCGGTAATTTGAGTTGTCTGCGCACAAAAGTAAGTCGTAATCTTCAAAATCGCTGGGTTTTACTTGCTGCGCTGATATGCCTGAAAAGTCGTACCCTCTTGCGCTGCCTGCCGTGACACTGCGTGGATCTGGAGGGTTACCTTGATGATAGCCAATGGTGCCAGCGGAATCGATATGGGTTGTTAACTCTGTTGCTGCGAGTTTGTGCTTTAATACCGCCTCCATAGTTGGAGAGCGGCAGATATTACCCATGCAGACGACTAAGATACTAGAAATTGCGCTCATATTGTTGTCCTTCAAGTACGCTTTTATACCAATAGTATTTATTCTCCAAGTCTACCGATTTTTTAATTCAGAGCAAAATATAAGATTCCGGCTAATACCAGTAGTATTCATTCACCCAGTCTAGCGATTTTTTTAGAGCAAAATATAAGGCGCCGGCTAATACCAACAGTATCAGGACGCCAAATTTAAGCCGTTAGTTTGGAAGGTTTTCGTGAGGGCCAAATACCTCATAGAAGATTTGCTCGGCTTTTACACCGGCATTCATCAGTTGGGTTTTGATAAAGCGCATAAAGGCAACCGGGCCGCATAGGTAGAACTCTCCGTCTGTTAGCGGCAAAGTATCTTTGATTACGTTGATATCCATCAGTCCGGAATGCGTACCGTCGGCTTCTGACTCCAACCAAGTAACCACATTAAAATCTCGGATATTGCTACCAAGCTCATTGATTTCTTGGTTGAAACCTAAGTCACTGTGAGTTTTATTCGCGTGTAAAAAGTGTGCTTCGACTTCAGGTGAATGTTGGCTATGAACACCAAGCATGCAAAGCATAGGGGTTATTCCAACCCCAGCGCTAATGTATACCTTTGGACTGGCTGTGTGTTGTCTGACAAAGTCTCCAGCTGGTGGAGTGAGCTTGAGGGTGTCGCCCGCCTTAAGTGTATGAAGATATTGCGATACGGCACCGTCGTGTTTAGTAGAGATCCTAAGGTACGAACCATTGGGCGCAGCAGACAAAGAGTATTGGCGGATCTGCTGAAACCCTACCACTTCTTTTGGTACAAAGACAGAAACAAATTGTCCAGCTTGGTAATGAGGCAAGGCTTTACCGTCGACAGGCTTGAGATAAAAGCTTTTAATATTTTCAGTATTGCTTATCACCTTTTCAATTGTAAATTCACGCGTTCCTTGCCACCCACCTTGCTGCTCAAGCGCGGTTTGGTACAGGCCATGCTCTGCGGTGATAAATAAATCGGCTAAAAACTGGTAGGCATTAAGCCAAGCTTGCTCTATTTCGTCTGTGAATTGCTCGCTGAACTCGGCTTTGAGCGTTGCAATTAAATGCCGGCCAACAATAGCGTATTGCTCAGGTAAAATCCCAAGGCTAACGTGCTTATGGTTGATACGTAAAATGGCGTCACTGAGCACTTCTGGTTGATCAATGTAATTGGCATAGGCCGCTAATGCTGCAAATAGTGCCAGCGGCTGTTTTCCCGAAGCCTGATGGGATTGGTTGAATACCCCTTTTAACTCTGGGTGTTGATTGAACATGCTATGATAAAACTTGGCGGTGATCTCGGGACCGACCTGAGCCAATAGCGGTGCACTTTGTTTTACCAACTCAATCGTATTTTGGGTAAGCATTAATATCTCCTGTTTGAGAGTAGAGTTAACCTATTCGCCCATCGACGCGTTTTTGTATCAGCATGGGCGCGAAGGTAATGGAAAAAAGCATAAAACCAAAAACCCAAGCCACGGCACTTAACAGCCATGCATTGTGCGGGTTTATAAAATGAATAAGGAATGCGCGGATAAGACCTGATACCGCGATACAGATAAATGCCAGTGTAGTTGTCGTGCCTACCTGTAATAGCCTGCCTGTGTGGCCCAAGGTAACGCGAGTCATCATGGCTAAGATCATTAATCCCATGCCATTAATTGCCACTAAGTGAAGATGGCTGCGCAAATGCTCTGGTGCAAAGGTGTTGTTGTATGCGCTAAGTATTAAACCCACTGCGATTGCACAATATGACAGGTACAGTGACCAAAGCAGTGGTACGTTAAATAATTTACCGTTAAACCAATAAATTGCTCTTATCGAATGCAGTAGCCCAAGGAGCAGAAGTGCAGCACTTAAATAGTGAGTATTTTGCATCGTAAACTGCAGGATATAGGTGAAAACGCAGATGATGGCGAGGTAAAAGATCGCCCTGTCTAACCTTGGAGTATGTGGCTTTTGTGCTTGCTGCAATCCTCGGGCAATAAAAAACGGAATAACGCGGCCACCCACTACACCAATCAATAACATGTAAGCAATTAGCGTTGCTTGGCTTGTAGCGCTTAGCAATAAGAAGTGTTGGTTGTGAAGTAAAATCAAAAATACGATGTTGCAGCCACACAACATACTTACAGCAAAAATAAAAACACGATTGTTTCTGGATTTTGCATCAACAATTACGGTCGTTAAATTGATTAGTACAATGAGCCAAAAACTCAGTTGTAGTAGCAAGGTGATGATGATTGATGAATTTGCCACAAAAAAGCTCAGCCTAGCGGCACACCAAATAATACAGAGTGACAGCAGTGCGCCACCATGTAATGTCTGTCTTTGTGTCCAATTTTTTGCAGCGGTTAGCAAAAATCCGGCGACGACAGCACCGCCAAAGCCAAATAGCATCTCGTGGGCGTGCCAATAGGTCGCTGGGTAATCATTACGCCAAACAACATTGCCATTGAGCAATAAAGCCCACACAGAAATACTCACGACAGCGAATAAGCCCGCGAGTAAAAATAGCGCTCTAAAGCCGAGCATCAACACGGGCCAAGTAGATGGTAAATACCAACACACTGCTTTTGGACTGGGCTCTTCTAGCTGGATTAAGCTCATTTACTTAACCTCCAAACCTAGGTGGTATAGACAGACAAGGCGGATGACGTAGGCAAGCTTAATCAAGGCGGCCAATACTATAGTACTAATATGTGCTGCAATTTGTGAGAAGAGGCTGAAGCTTTCAACGCTAAAAAAACTCACTTGCAGTGACAGCATAAACGCTGCGAGTGAAGTGAAAATGGCGATGTTGCTATATCTTAAAAGTTGGTATGCACGGCTCATCGTTAACTCTTCGAATGTTGATATATAGATTGCACATTGCAGGTGTCACGCCAACTTTAAAATGCTATATAAATCATTGTATTAGTATTTTATTATTGATGTTTGAGTCAAATTGACCTATCTTAATTAGTGTTTATTTGAATAAATTGAGTCTTTTTGACATGAATTCGTTAGCGCTCTCCAAATTGCTTGAGCTTAGTATGTCGTTATCACGACTTTCGTTGGCGCAAGAGGGTCGCGAGGTTAAGCGATACGCTAAGTCCTTGCTTTCAGCATTGAGTCAATCTGTTACCGCTGATGCCATCGCCATTCTTTATGGCGATCAGCATGCATTAACTATCCTAGCTTGCAATGGGTTGAGTGCGGACGCTGTTGGGCGGCAATTTTTGCTTACAGAGCAACCTAGATTGATGTCCATTTTCGAGTCTGACGAACTAGTTAGTTTTCCTGCCAATAGCGACTTACCTGACCCTTACGATGGTCTGTTGCTCGCCGAAGAAAGTCGCTTACCAGTGCATGCCTGCATGGGATTTAAGGTCGCGCTGCAAAGTAGCATCTTATTGGTGACGTTTGATTGTCTTAAACCGGATAGCTTTGAGCACTTGTCTGAGGTTTATATGAAAACCCTACAAGCAATTGTCTCAAGTAGTGCATTACGTATGTTTGAGGCTGAGCGCCTCTATGAGCAAGCACGTGCATCTACACTTACCCAATCTCAAAAGTCCGTTAAAAAGCAAATTTTAGTAGGAGAGAGTGCGGTGATGCACTCGCTTAAATCAGAAATTGAACTGGTTGCTGGTTCTGAATTTAATGTGCTTATTCAAGGTGATACGGGAACGGGTAAAGAATTGGTAGCAAAACACGTACATTTTAATTCCCAACGAAATGACAAACCGTTTATACAAATTAACTGTGCGGCGCTTCCTGACTCGATAGCAGAAAGTGAACTCTTTGGTCACAAAAAAGGGGCGTTTACTGGGGCCGATAAAGACCGGTTAGGCAAGTTTGCAGCCGCGGACGGCGGCACGCTGTTTTTGGATGAAGTTGGCGAACTGAGTTTGACTTTACAGAGCAAACTATTACGTGTGCTGCAAAGCGGTGAGGTGCAAGCGGTAGGTGCTGACCGCATTCATATTGTGGATGTTAGAGTGGTTGCTGCCACTAATCGTGATTTAAAAGAAGAGGTGAGGCGCGGAAAATTTAGGGCTGATCTTTATCATCGCTTGAGTGTGTATCCTTTATTTGTTCCTCCACTGCTCGAAAGGCTAGATGACATCCCGCTGCTGGTTGGGTTCTTTTTAGAGCAGCTAAGAGGCACGCTCAACGCAAAACAAGTGGTGATGGATAGGCAAGCACTCAGCCGATTAATGCATTACGACTGGCCGGGTAATGTCAGAGAGCTTGAACATTGTGTCAGTCGTGCAGCGTTAAAAGCTAAGCATCAACAGTGGCAGGCTAATATCATTGAGATCCATGACATAGACATCGCGCCAAAACACCATCAACAAATTCAGCAGGCTGAGTGCATTACCACGCAAGAGAAAACACCTCCTGTCGCCATGAAATTCGCCGTCGAGCTACTACAAAAAGACATGATCGTTAACGCGATGGAACGTCATGGGTTTAATTGGTCGGCAGCTGCGAGAGAGCTGGAAATGGATAGAGCAAATTTAGTTCGACTAGCAAAGCGTTTAGGGTTAGATGTTAAAAAGCAGATGAGTTAAGCAGCCGGAGCTGCTTTTATAAATCTCAATAACTTAGCAAGTTTTTTATTCTGAGTTTTGATTGAATACAAGCCGTTCAAAAAATGAAACCCTAAATGTAATGAAAATTGTTATTAATACTCTTATAAGTTGTTTATTTTAAAAGGGTATATTAAGAAAACTGTTATTTTTATTTAATCTTGCGAAGAATAAATATTGAACTAGGGTTATAGGGCGTCACTCGACATTATTAGGGGGCCCTATGCAGGGTAATAAGCAAGTCATAACAGCGCTAAATCAAGTGCTTACGCTAGAGTTAACATCAATAAACCAGTTCTTTCTACACGCAAGAATGTACAAAAATTGGGGGCTTGAAGAGCTAAACGAGAAAGCGTATAAAAAATCTATCAAGGATATGAAGCAAGCTGATGATCTTATCGAGCGCATATTATTCCTTGAAGGGTTACCAAACCTCCAGCATTTAGAAAAGCTACGAATAGGTGAGCACACCGAAGAAATGATGGCGTGCGACTTAGCATTTCAACTCGATCAGCTTCCGACATTGCGCGATGCAATTGCGCTGTGTGAACACGAACAGGATTATGTTAGTCGAGAGCTACTAGAAGATATTCTTGAATATGAAGAGGGCTATGTGGATTGGCTCGAAACGCAGCATTTCTTAATCAAAAATACCGGCATTGAAAACTATCTGCAATCGCAGATTGAGGGGTAAGTTATGCAAGGCAATTCTACCGTTATCGACTTACTCAATAAGCAACTTACGCTTGAGCTTTCTTCGATGGATCAATATTTGGCGCATGCCAAAATGTATGAAGATTGGGGACTGGAGAAGCTACACCATAAGTTATCTCACGAATACGAAGAAGAGCTCGATCACGCTAAGCGGATCACGGAGCGCATTTTGTTTTTGGAAGGCACGCCAGATACCGCTTCTCGTGCGCCGATCCACGTCGGTACTGACGTGAAAGAAATGCTAGAAAATGATTTGGCTGCGGAAATTCTGGTAAAAGATCATTTGAAAAAGGTGATAGCAGTGTGTGAGCAAGCGCAAGATTATGTTACTCGTGAAATGCTCGAAACCCTGTTAGATGACACCGAAATGGATCACATTTATTGGCTTGAACAGCATATCAATTTAATCAAACTAATTGGTTTACCAAACTACATTCAGAGCCAACTTGCTAATGGCCCTGAATGATCCCAACCACCGCACCTACCTTTGGGTGCGGTTTCTTTGTCTGCCATGCATTGTCTTGGTGATTTATAACGAGCAAGGTATTCGCTACAAAATTAAGCAATCACAATGATTTGAACTAAAGTTTAGTTATGTGTTGGGTGATTAGTAATACGATGAGAATATTATTACTGTTTTTCTGCCTCCTGAGCTCGGTTTGTCTCGCCGCAAACTCCAAGCAAGTGTTTCGTATTTATCATGACGCTGATTATTCTAATTTAAATGAGTCAGCCGAAGCGATAAAAATGGGATTTCTAACCGCATTAGATGAAGTAGATAATCAAATCCAAGGTTATAAGGTTGAATTGGTGGCCAAAGACCATCGTGGTAATAGTAATCGTAGTTTGCTTCACTTTAAGCAATTTTTAAAAGACCCGAATGCCTTACTCGTGCTTGGTGGTGTTCATTCTCCTCCTTATATTAAATTTCGTAAATTTATCAATGAGAGTGAAGCGCTGCTGTTGGTTCCTTGGGCCGCTGGTGGGCCAATTACAAGATACCCGAGTAAGGATAATTGGATTTTTAGGCTTTCTGTGGATGACACCAAAGCGGGTAAAGTACTCATCAATTATGCAAAGCAACAAGGTTGTGTTGCACCTCATTTACTCCTTGAGGATACCGCATGGGGGCGCTCTAATTACGACACATTGCTAGCGGAATATAAAACAGCCAAGCCTAACAACGCGCTGCCTGTATCTTGGTTTAACTGGGCGACACAAGAAAATGAGGCTCGGATCATGATCCATAATATTATTGAAAGTGAGCCGCAATGTATCATTTTTGTTGGCAATGCGATTGAGGGCGCAGAGTTCGTAAAAGCCATGGCGAGTATTGACGAGGCGCAGCGCCTGCCCATTATTAGTCATTGGGGGGTAACTGCGGGTAACTTTTTTAAAGTGGTTGGGGATAAGTTATCTGCTGACGTCTCATTGGCGGTCCTACAAAGCTGTTTTTCTTTTGAGAATAAACCATTAAGTATGTTTTCGGCACGAGTATTTAATCGTGCAAAACAGCTTTTCCCAACCCGGTTTGCAACGCATGGATTTGTTCAAGCAGCTCCCGGATTTATCCATGGCTATGACATTGCCAAGCTTCTTATTGCAGCAGCGGAGCAGATAAAACTGACAGATTCAGTCGCGACCAACAGAGTCTTATTAAAAAGCGCATTTGAGGATTTGCAATCGCCGGTCAGCGGCCTAGTAAAAATGTATCAACGGCCTTTTAGTGTCTGGAGTGATAAAAATGATTCAGCCCATGAAGCGCTAACCGTGCAAGACTTGTGTATGGGGCAATACCAGTCTAATGGCAGTATTAAACTAGTTTATAGTTACCCGGGGTCGCATTGAAAACTAAATTCACCTTAACGAGTAATCGCGCTTTTTACACCTTTTTAGGGTTAACGGCTATTGTTTCACTTCTGCTCAGTGCACTTTTTGTTGGGCTGAGATCAAATGTCATTGTCGAAGACTTAGTGAGAGAAACGAATGAAACCCAAGCTCAACTCGCAGTTAACAACTTAACTCAGTATCTTGAGAGCCGTAAGCAGATCCTCTCTGATCTTTCTCTACATCCTATTATCGTAAATGGTGCGATGGGTACAGGGCTCTCCGCTGCTAAGTTACGAGACTTTATGCGCAGTTTTCAAATTATAGGTAGAGAAGAAAAGTTAATGGTGATCAATGTATTGGGCGATGTTGTTTACGCAAACTTTGATTCTCATGAAGTGTTAGACCAAAAACCAAAGTGGCTCGATAAAGTGATCAATGCAGAGTTGGTCAGTGCGATAGATCTCACTCAGGTTGGCAACCTGCACTATTTCACAATAGCAGTACCGATTTACTATAACGGCTTTGCTGAGGGAGCACTTATTGGCGAATTTTCTACGAGTTTAGAGAGTCTGCTTAGCTCCTCATCATCCACATCTTTTCATAGCATTGGTTTAAAAGGCAGGTGGATTAACTTTTCTAACACCCAAAAAGTTGAAACTTACTTTAGTGTAAGCAGTCTCGATGTTGGCTCCACCGATTTAGTATTAGACTATCGAGTAGAGAAAAGTCAGGTCACTGACGAAGTGAAAATATTTGTGTGGGATCTTATTGGTGCTATTGCTTTTGGGCTATTCCTATCATTTGGCTTGCTCTATTTGTTTGGTAAGCAACTTCTGTTAAATCCATTCAAAAAACTAGAAGAATCGAGGACAACACTCAAACGCAGTGAAGAGCGATTTAAACTTGCAATATTTGGTAGCGATGATGGCCTTTGGGACTGGGATCTTGAGCGGAATGCGGTGTTTTATTCAGATAGATTTAAATCTTTACTAGGCTTTTCGCAAGAGACACAAGCTTTATTCTCTGCGCATATTTCTAGTTTATTTGACCGAGTCCACCCTGCAGATCTCCCCAATTTAGAAAACTCAATTAAGTTTCATATGACGGAAGAAGAGCCTTTTGGTGTCGAGTGTAGAATAAAAACGAGGCAAAACAGCTATCGCTATTTTTGGCTAAAAGGTGCCGCGGCGCTTAAAGATGGACAAGCGAAGCGGATAGTTGGCTCACTTTCAGATATTACCGATCAAAAGCTTCATCAAGAAGCGCTGAAAAAGGCCAAGGAACAAAATGATTTACTCGCTCAAGCAATAGAGTGCGCAAATGTCGGCATAACGATTGTTGACGCGACTAAGCCTGAATTGCCAATCGTATTTGCGAATAAAACATTTCAACAAATCACCGAATATGGTGATGAAGTACTGGGTAAAAATTGTCGCTTTTTGCAAGGTGAACATACCCAGCAGCAAGCGTTAGAGGAAATCAGGGAAGCAATAATAGCTCACGAATTCGTCAAAGTTGAATTGATCAATTACACCAAATCTGGAAAGGCATTTTGGAATAGTTTACAGATCTCTCCGGTGTTCAACGAACAAAATCAATTAACGGCATTCGTTGGCATCCAACAGGATATTACCGCTGCGGTTGAAGCGAAAAAAGAGCTAGAACAAGCGAAGCAAGCGGCGGAGCAGGGCGCGCAAGCTAAAAGCGAGTTTTTGGCGTCAATGAGCCATGAGATCCGCACGCCAATGAATGGTGTAATAGGCATGTTAAGTCTGCTAGAAGATGAGCACCTTACTCAAACTCAACTACATAAAGTGAGTCTAGCAATGGGGAGTGCCAAGTCGTTATTAAATCTCATCAACGATATTTTAGATTTTTCTAAAATTGAGGCGGGTAAGCTTGAACTTGAGTCACTAGATTTCGATGTTAGGGCATTACTTGGCGAATTGATTGAATCCGTTGCGTTGCAAGCACAGAAAAAGGGACTTGAACTTATTCTAGATGTAACCCAACTTGAAAAGCCATTGGTGCAGGGGGACCCGAGCCGTATTCGACAAATAATCACCAACCTAATTAGTAATGCAATCAAGTTTACCGAGCAAGGCGAGATCATCATCCGAGCTTGGTTCAGTGAGGTAGGCAATAAACTGAGATTTCATTGCTCAGTTGAAGATACCGGCATAGGGATACCAGAGGACAAAGCAGATAGGCTTTTTGCTAAATTCTCTCAAGTTGATGCCTCTACGACTAGAAAGTATGGAGGGACTGGACTGGGGCTTGCCATTGTCAGACAACTCTGTGAATTAATGGATGGCGATATCGCCGTTAGTAGTCGGTTTGGACATGGTAGCCAATTTGAATTTTTCGTGACTTTGATCCATGGCGATAATACTCAATTCGAAGCTGCAAAAATTGATTTACAAGGGATAAAAATACTCCTAGTTGACGATAACCTCTCAGCCTTGACGAGTTTGGAATCTCAATTGAGGCACTGGGGGGCGGATGTGTATAAAGCCAGCTCTGGAATACAAGCACTCTCGCTGTGTGAAGCTGAATACCAACGTGATAAAAATGTGTTTGATATCGCCTTACTGGATATGACGCTTAGAGGCATGTCGGGTGAGCAGCTCGGCGCTGCACTAAAAAATGATAAGCGATTCAAAGCGATAAAACTTATCATGATGACGCAAATGGGTACTAAGGGGGATGGCCAGTTTTACGCGGAGCGTGGCTATTCAGGCTATTTTCCAAAGCCCGTGACAACCAAAGACCTTTTTGATGCGTTAACCATTTTAGCTGAAGATGGCAAGGCGCTGGCGAATGCGAAACCACTGGTTACGAGTCACTATCTGAAACTGGTAAGAAAGGCGAACGAAACCGAATTTACGTGGCCAAAACCTTGTCGTATTCTACTGGTTGAGGATAATAAGGTGAACCAAGTTGTCGCATTAAGTATGCTCAAAAAATTGGGGATAACCCATATTGAAGTTGCCGAAAACGGACTGCTTGCCATTGAACTGCTCAAGTCACATCAAGATGAATGTCAATTTGAGCTAATCTTAATGGATTGTCAGATGCCTGAAATGGATGGCTATCGGACTACCGAGTTAATCCGAGACGGAGCCGCAGGTGAGAGTTATCAGGGAGTAAAAATATTAGCCATGACAGCCAATGCAATGTCCGGTGATAGAGAGAAGTGTTTAAATGCAGGCATGAACGATTACCTCACGAAGCCCATTTCGGAAGAGCCATTGAGCGAGAAACTACAATATTGGCTATACAAAAGCGAATATGCTTCCACAGACGATACAGAAGAAACGACTTAAGGGGGTAACTGAAGCAAATTGGCAATATTTCCTATCTATGATAATCTTTACTGTATATAAAAACAGTTGTCTGAATTTGTGTTGAGAAAAGAATTACCCGCCAAATATTACTTAAGCCACTTTAGTGAGCTTAGCGATTATTTACTTAAAGTATGTCAACCGCTATTAAGTAGTGCTCAGCGTGAGCTGCTGGCTGAGCTACACCGTTTGCCTGAAGATGAATTGTGTTTGTTAGTGCGGTTTATTTCCCGCAAAACTCCTTTTCTGGATATCAATTCACTGCGCTACGAAGAGATCGATAATATTTGTGAAGTCGCGCTTTCATTAAAAGCAAAGGGATTACTTCGTCAGGTACAACAAGACGACTTTCAAGCGCTGCTGCATTGCTTAACTAAACCATGTTTAATTGAACTTGCCGAGCGAGAGAATTTAACTGCACTGCCAAGTAAATCGGCAAAAAAATCGCTATGGGTAGCGCATATCAATCAATCTGTCTGCGTTGAACATCTAAATGCACAAGAATACCTATCCCAGTATCTCACGCTCTCATTTCAAGCCGATATCGACTACTTTCTATTTTTGTACTTTGGCAAGGTAGGCTTTAGCTTAGCGCAATTTTCGATGCGAGATCTTGGTGTAATGAATACCAGGAGCGCTGACGCCGCTTACCATGCACATTTTGAGCAAAAAGCAGAAGCCGTGAGCGCGTTTTATTATGCAAATGCACTCAGTGAGCTCAAAAATGCCCCTGAAGATGAATTAGTGTGGCGTGCTAAACAGGCCGCAGCGCAACAATTGCCTAAGGTTGATGGGCAATATGCAGTGACTGTACATGCAAAGTACCTTTTAACGCTTGCCAGAAAGTTAGGTCCTGAATTTTCCCATTTTAAAACCTTACTAGGTATGACTGAGCACCCTCAAGCTTGTGAGATGTTGATACGACATAATTATAAGCAAGGTGAAGTTGAGCTGGTGCGAGAGCAATTAGAGCGCATTTTGCAGGGGGAAAGCGATGAAACATTGATGATCTTCGCGGAAGACTTTTATCAGCGTAAATTTAACCAAAAACGCACTTCTGTACTTACGGATATGCTAAGAAAAAGTCAACCTGCAATTCAAATTGATGAGGCTTTTAAGGGACAAACAGAGGCTGGCGTCATTGCTTATTATAAACGTCATGACATTGAGGCCTATCATGTTGAAAATGAAATTTGGCTGGCCTTATTTGGATTGACCTTTTGGCAAGAACTGTTTTATCACCCAAAAAGTATCGTTGCTAATGGGTTTTCTAGAACTCCGCTGGCGTTAAAAGAAAATCGCTTTTACAACGAATTTGAGGAGGAGATTGAATGTCGCTTAGCGAGTTTTACAGATACTTCTGCATGGGTGAACTGGCTTCTACGCCAGATGAGCGAACATTACGGAGAAGCCAATCGGTTGTTTAATTGGCATGATAAGATGCTCGACTCAATAAAAATATTATTGTCTTACTTGGCAATTGAGGATGTCAAATCTGTTTTAAGGCTAATGTGTAGTGATTTTCATCTGATGAAATCTGGTTTTCCCGATCTGATGATAGTCGACGAAAAAGCGGGCTTAAGGTTTGAAGAAATCAAGGCTCCAGGTGATAGTCTTAGCCGAAGTCAGCTAGTTAACATTTCTAAACTCTTGCAATGTAATATTCCCACGCGACTGCAAACCGTTGAATGGCATATTTGCAAAGAGCAACCTTATGTCGTTGTCGATATTGAAACCACCGGTGGCAACAAAGAGTTTGATCGCATTACCGAGGTAGCCATGGTAAAAGTCGTTAACGGCGAGGTCGTTGCTAAATGGCAATCACTTGTTAATCCGATGCGTCGTATCCCACAAAAAATCACTGAACTGACAGGGATCACTCAGGCAATGGTGAGTGATGCTCCAAGTTTTTTTGAAATTTTGGAGCAAGTTGAGCTGTTTAGCCAAGGTGCTATTTTTGTCGCGCATAATGTGAACTTTGATTATGGCTTTATTCGGCAGGAGTTTGCTCGAGTCGGCCGAGAGTTTACTCGTGCGAAGTTATGTACTGTGCAGTTAGGCCGAAAGTTTGTGCCGGGCCTGCGCTCATATGCGCTAGGGGCATTTTGCCAAGCGATGAATGTACCTTTGGTTAATCATCACCGGGCGATGGATGATGCTTATGCTACAGCTGAAATTTTCATTGAAATCAACACTATAAGACAGGGAAAGTAGCATGTCAGCGGTTCGTTTAATGCATCAGCAGATGGGCCTATTTTGGGGCGCAGGCGTGTGGTTAGGGGCGCTTTGCGTATCTAAGCTACCTTGGCAAGCGGTTATTTCTGCAGCGGTGTTGTTGGTTATTAATTTATTTATATTTGCACTTTTTTGGTGGGATAAGCGCGCTTCAACGCTTGCTCAATCACGCATTCCTGAGCGTAATTTACTACTGTGTGGGTTACTTGGGCTCAATATTATCACACCAGTGGCAATGTATATGCTCAGGCATAAAACCATCAAACCTAGTTTTAATTTTAAGTTGTTGATGGTGCTCATAATGCAGACTATTGTATTCGGTATGCTGTTTATTTGGTTATTTATATAGGCCCTAATAAGCTAATAGAATTTTTTATTGATAAATTTTCTTTATTGACTAATTATCAGTAGGATAATTGGTATCAATGAGAGAACAATAATGAATAAACTAGAGACGTTATTAAGTCAGTATGCCATGTATCATCGCAGCAAAAGAAACATTCTGACTCACTTTTTTGGGATCCCGTTAATTGTCATTGCTGTTGTGGGTATGACTTTTATTCCGCTATTCAGTGTATCGGGAGTAGCCATTACCCTTGCCGCACTGATAGGGGTCGTTTTATGTGGCTATTACCTGATGCTATCCCCCATTTTTGGGCTCATGATGAGCGCCATCATACTGGCTTTTTATTTTCTTGTTCAAACGTTGAATCCGCTCATCGTTAATGCAGGAATAATGACGGTATTGTTTTGGGCTGGTGTTTTCTTTGTAGGTTGGGTGTTACAGTTTATAGGGCATTATTTTGAGGGAAAAAAGCCTGCGTTTGTCGATGATTTGATTGGTTTAGCAATTGGACCACTGTTTGTACTTGTAGAGCTTTTATTCGTATTGGGGCTATGTAAAGAGCTCGAAAGCAAAATAGTGAATAATGCTGGAGAGTATAAGGCATAGGTAAATAGTTGGGCAGAAATGCTATTTCTGCCCAACTAACAATATCGCTTAAGTTGTCATGCGAGTTTCTAATTTAGAGCCTTTTATTATCGTGATATCTTGGCAATTCAATCTTACTCGACCACAGCGAGTTTCTAATAAAAAGGTTGCTTCTGGGTAATCTTCGCCACCAGAATCGACAAATTGCTTGCGTGCGCGGTGAACCATAATGTTCATATGGTTTGTTTGTACACCGAGTGCTTTTGCTAAGTCATCGCGGTAAACCCAACCTTGAACATCCGATTCAAGGCCAGCATCTTTATCTTGGATCCGAGTTCTGGCAAGCAGCAACAGTAAGTAGTGATGACTTCTGACGCCTAAATCTAGGTGTTTATCGTCAACACTTAGTGTTAATTGGGTATCTTCTTCGTCTTGACTTACATTGAACTCTAGCGCCATTGGCTTGGCAGCTTTTTGGCATTCAAGGTGCTTAGTTACAGCGATTGTCGTGGCAGAAAAAAACATCCATTGGTCGTTCATCAGCGATACAATGCTGCCATCTATTAAGGCTTGTCGATCTGAAGTATTGAGATCTTCTAAAAACCAATAGTTGAGCAATTTATCATAGTAAATGATGTGTTTAGGATCATCTTCACTAGGTAGTAGAAGTTGATTCGTTACTTCTACTACTTTTTGGTTGTTTGACTGAGAAACTAGATATTGACACTCGGTTTGCAAGTTCGCCGCCACAAACGAGTTTTGACCAGGTGCTGCAAAATCAATCTTATCATTTTCGAATAGCTGATACGGCAGGTTCTTGTCGAGCTTTTTATCGTTTATCCAGATGCCGTTTGTACTCACATCTCTGATAAACCATTTGTTTTCATTGAGTTCGATAATGGCGTGATGTCGCGATACTCCCGGCTTGTCTATCAAGGTATCTACACTATATTTATAGCGGCCTACCGTATGATAGCTTTTAAGATAGACTCGTTCGAGTTTCTGTTCGTCGATTAAATAAGCCATAGTTAGTTCCGTATAACTTTGATGAAAATTACATGCTTATACAAAATAGATATCACAATTCAGCAAGGCGTAAATTTCATCTATATCAATGTATAAGTGCCGTGAAGCATACAATTTTATTTCCTTCTACTCAATGATAAAGACCCACGAGGTGGGTCTCGTTGAGGGAAGAATTCAGCAGTACTTATCGTACCGGCTTGGTCTAATTTGGAATTACAGTTTTTCTAGTTTGACGCGGAATTCCAATGCCTAAACCAATTGTTTGATATTAGGGTGATAAATCCTAGCAAACATCTTCAGTCTAATTCGTTTGCTTAAATTTAGCTATTACACGGCATTACACTGAGATTACAGGAGTTTTAGACTTCATTGACTTGAATATATTCACTGAATAAACCATATTTTAATTAGAGAGGGGTGAGGTTAGCTCTCATGTGCTCGAGTTTTCGTAATTTCTCTTACTTTTCCAGTTACCTAAAATAATTTTTTACTGCCTTTGCACTGGTTGTTCTTTTTATTTTTAGTTGTGGATTGTTCACAGCAACATAAAAACCAGACTTTCGAAGAGCTTTATAGAAGCAGGAGTATAAAATGGGCCAATACAAAGCGTTAAAAACCGTTAAGTTGGAAGGGGTATTTCAGCTTTGTGATCACTTCGATTCAGAACCTTTAAATATGGACAGTAGTGCGATTAAGGTGGTGACTGACTTTACTCGCAGGCAGCCTCAGGTGATAGCAAAAGACGTCGATATTGATCATGCTTTATACATGATGAAAAATGGCCATGTGCGCTCAAAGCTCGTTGTCGACGAAGATGATAATTTCTTGGGAGTGGTAAACTGTCGCGACCTTACGGGTAGAAAGGTCTTAAGTGTTGCACAGCGAAAGCAGGTGTCGAGAGAAGATGTGTGCGTTGAAGATGTGATGGTGAGTAAAGAAGAGCTCTACGCTGTTCCCTATGAAATGGTTGCTAAAAGTACAATAGGAGATGTGCTTGAAACCTTACAAAGTTTAGGATTGCAGCACGTTTTATTGGTTGGTTCGGAAGGGCTCAGAGGTATGATCTCAGCTAGTGACATCGCAAGAGCATTGCATATTCCAGTGAGTATTTTGCAAAAACCGACTTCATTCAAAGAAATCTTTGGGGTTGTTAGCGGTAAGGAAGACTTAGCGAATTAGGTTTTATTATAACAGGTCGTGCTGTTTTCACCGGAAAAGTTTAGCGCTTAACAATATGACAACTTGGTAGATCCTGTTCATTCTCCTAGCTCCTAGGTGTGGTTTTTAACAAACCACACCTTCTGAAACGTTATAGGCTTTCGTTTTGTAGGTATTTAATGGCCCCTCTAATTGCTGCCACTTGACCCGCGATACAGTTTTCTGGTGTTGCGTTTTGACCATCAGGGTAAACTTCTGTTGTTGTTACAAAAGCGGCATTTGTCATACCCATACATAAACCTAGCGCAGTACCGTCATAATTAATCACACCGTGCTGTTCTAAATCAACACCGATTAACTGCCCATGGTCATCTGCATCAGCAATCTGTGTTACCGCAGCCACTTCTTCGATAATACGTTTTTGAAATTTAGCTTCCGGTTTTTGTGTATGTCCGACTAAATAGAAACCGTCAGGAATGTTCCAATTGTGATTCTCTTTACCATCTCTTGCTGCCAATGCTGGGCGGAATTCTGAGTTGTCGGAATCTGTGGTTTCGTGTAAATCAACATGACACAGAATATCCGCGGCTTTCTTATTGACAAAGTCTATTGCTGATCGAGACTCAAGCGCTGGACTATCCGCATAAAAAGAGCGATTAGGGTCAATGGCTTCTGGGTTCCAGCGGTTTATCGTTTCATAGCCCCAAGGACTCAAGCAAGGCAAGATAATGAAATTATAAGCCTGTTCATATTGTTGTGCTTCTGATTTGGCAAAAGCAAGAGCGCCATGTACACCGCTTGTTTCATAGCCATGCACGCCACCGGTAACCAGTATGGTCGGTTTGTTTTGCTGCCAGTTTTTTGTTGTTAATGCATATAGAGAATAAGTTTGGTTGGGGTAGTCAAGCTGACCATACTCGGTGACGTCAAAAGTGTGCTTGAGCGCTTCTATTTGAGTTACGACTTCTTCAGAATATGAGCGTTTTATCGATTGGTTTTCTAACCACAATGTTTTTTCTTTGGAAGTCCAAGGTACGCCGAGCGTACCTATAGCATATTGTCTTTGCATAATAACCTCGTTATAAGTTTAGGTTATCTTACTCAATGCCTCGTTTTGAAAGCAACTTTATGAGACTTACTACACGCGAATAAGGATAGGATTAAATGTACCCGAGTAGTTTAAGGCTATGTTGTTGCGCAAGATTGGGTTTGAAAGACCAGATCCTTAGTTCTCCGGTTGTAAGATAAAGTTTGGTGTAACTAAACCATAGTAATCGTTCTACGGAAATTTTTTCCACTTCTTCTGCTGGAATATAGTGCTTTTGACCTAACAAGCTGTGATAAACCACACCTTGATTGCAGATGATAACTCGGCTTTGACCACTGAATATTGCCCATAGCCCTGTAGCAATATAAAACATGATTGCCGCAGATAGCGTTAATTGGACAAACGAAATCATGCTAATTCTTTCAGACACTATTAAAGTATCTAAGATAAGCAAGCTAAGCGCGATAATAGAAAGGGAAATGAAAAATGATAAGTTCATTCCTAATTTTAACTCTTTCATTGTTGTTCCTATTTTTCTTTGATTGATTTTGAGAGTGTGCAAATTATTTCAACAAAATGAATCAATTGTGGAGGTCTAGAACTTTTCTTACTAATTCAAACTTTAAGATTGATGCTTTTTGGGGAGGCTGGTTCTTTATTCGTATGTGTTGGTGCTTGTGACCAGCATACGTAACCCATTTTAGCGATACAGACCGTAATGTTGATGGAGTTTGGATGCTTCTTATATTGTGAAAAATAAAATGTAATAAGTTGGACTCGATAGTCCTTTTGACCTTTAACAAGCTTTGGAATGAGGTGTAAATGAACTTGCACTTTTTTAATATGACAAATGGAAAAAGTTAGCATATGTTTAAACATTAGCGTTTTTTGTTCCGTCTTGAAATATCTGTGATCTTAATTTGCAGAAAAGGGTTAAGGAAGAATTATGAAATTTGAACAGCTATTAAACCACTTTGATACTGGTGTTTGCGTCGATCAGATGCAAAAAGAAGCTCTAATTGATATCGCACTATTGTTTATTGGTGTTGACGGTGTCATCAGCGAAAGTGAAAAGCATGTTGTGCGAAAGTGGGCAAAAAGCCTACATTGGAACTCTGCAATCGCATTAGACGATTATATTGAAGACAGCCTGTCAAAGTCTGTTGTTGCGATAAAAAATAATGATATTGAAGCTTATGTGCAACACCGCATGAATAACATTATTGATGAACCGATGCGTAAACTTGCGAAAGATCTAGCCGTGCGTGTTATTGAAGCTGATGGCAATGTGAAACAGGCAGAAAAGGAGGCACTCGCCATTCTTGAGGCGGAACTATAACATTGTTTTATTTGCGAACTAAGTGGACCTAATTTGTCTAGTAAAATGCTTAGGTCCACTGATATTTAAGAGTAGTTACTGATTAGGCTTTAATGTACGCATACATTAAGTCCTGTTTCACTTTGATTTCTCATGTTTGAGAAAATTGCTGTATTAGGCGCGTTTGCTGCTCGATTTGAGTCAGCAATTCTTGACTTAAAATAAAAGATTTCTCGCCGTGCTCCGTGCCTTTCTCTGCGAGCGTAGTCACGCTGTCAACGTTTATGCTTATCTGTTTTACCACACAACTTTGTTGTTCAATGGCGGCGGCAACACTGCGATTTAAGTCGGCTAGATGCATCACATGGTTTTGAATGGTATCAAGGCTTGAACCGTTATTTTTTGCAAGATCAACACTTTGATTTGATAAGCTATTACTTTTTTGCACTGACTCAACAGCGGAGCTGGAAATATCATTTAGCTCTTTAAGTAATTGCGTGATTTCTTCTGTGGAAGTTTGTGTGCGTTGTGCAAGTGTGCGAACTTCATCTGCTACAACTGAGAATCCTCGCCCATGTTCGCCCGCTCGGGCGGCTTCAATTGCGGCATTTAACGCAAGCAAGTTGGTTTGATCGGCAATAGAGTTGATAACACTAAGGATATTTTGAATTCGATCATTACCGGAGACTAAGCGGTTCACGGCATTGTTCACTTCCATTAAATGCTCATCAAGGTAGTGAATCGAGTCGATGACATCCTTTACTGCGGCTTTACCACGCCCAGCCTGTTGTTCTGAGTTATTAGCCGCATCAGCAGCGTGGTTTACGTTTTCTGAGAGCTCGTCAATCGTTTGTGAAAATTCGTCCATGCAAACGACCATTTCTTTTGCCTCGCTTGTTTGCTGCTTTAGTAGTTCAGCAACAAATTGGCCGCTTTGTGTAGTAAGTTTTGCATTTTCACTTACTCGAACGGACACGTCGTTTACTCTGCCCACCACCGCAGAAATTTTTGCCTTCTGCATTTCAAATGCTAGTGTAATATCAGCAACCCGATCGCGAGATTGACCGTATACCACAGACATTAAATCATTATCAAAAATCGTTTTGGCTTGTGTGAGCAAAGCTTTATATTTAGAGCGAAAACGTGCGGTTAACGCAATTGTGATGAATAGTAGAGTCAAAGGTAGCAGCGTAAACCAATGGTTGTTTAATAGCGATGCTAGAGGCAAAGTTATCGCGATGAAAAGCAATAACATAAATGAGAGGCGAGTGCTGTCATAGCGACTCGTTTTTTGTTGGCTATCAAGAGTGCGATAAGCATTTTCTGCGCGTTTAATTACCTCGGGAGAAGGACAAGTTCTTACAGATTGGTATTCAACTATGTTGCCTCGCTCGTCTTTAATGGGAGTGACAAAAGCGTTTACCCAATAGTAATCCCCATTTTTTGTTGAGTTTTTAACAGGTCCCATCCAAGATTGGCCATTTTGAATGGTAGACCACATATTTCTAAAAGCCGCTTTTGGCATATCCTGATTACGAACTAAGTTGTGGGGCTGACCAAGCATTTCTTCAATGCTAAAGCCTGATATGTCACAAAAAGATTGATTTGCGTATGTAATTCGACTGTCCAGATCCGTTGTTGAAAGCAATACACTGTGCTTGCCTAACTTTATTTCCCTACCCATTATTTTTGACATTTGTTTTTTATCTCGGTAGCTAAAGACAAGGCGAAATATAAATCTAAGACTTTATAGTCAGAAGGTTTTTTTACCCGAATTGCGCTTTAATAACGTGTTTTCTGACCAAGATCAGGTTTATCTTTGGTTACCTCATTCGAGGTTAATTTGATTGTGATGCATCAATAAATTCAACCAGCTTTCATGTTATTGAGTGTAATTAAAGGTGGTATGGAATTCGCTTTAGTTACAATCATTAAGCTGAAATTGCGCTAATGTCGGCAGATTTTTCTTAGCTGATTTACTCGGTCGGTAATTTCTACTTATGTTTGTAATAAAATAGGGGGAGCCACCAGTGAAAAATGCGACACTTTACCGAATGCATACCTCATCGCACATTTGCCCTTTTGGTCTCAGAGCTAAGGATTTGCTTTCACGAGAGGGTTTTTATGTAGACGACAGAGTGCTCAAGTCAAGGGAACAGACGGATGAATTTAAAGCCACTCATAACGTTGACACTACACCACAAATATTTATTAACGATGAACGTATTGGTGGCTATGAGGCGCTGCGTCGATATCTAGGTAAGCCGTCACATAAGGAAAAGAAAAGCGTATACTGGCCAGTACTTTCGATATTTTTAGTCGCGCTGCTGGTCACATTCGCGATACAATTTCCTGTCAATAATCTTGTGGAATGGGTAATGCCCTTTATTGGGTTTTCCATGCTGTTACTCGCGGTACAAAAGATACGCGATGTTCATAGCTTTACAAACTCCTTTATCACTTACGATTTGTTAGCGATGCGTCACCTAAAATACGCGTATGCTTACCCCTACTTAGAGTTATATGCCGGCGTTTGCATGCTAACAACTTTGCCAGCCATTTATTATGCACCAGTGGCAATATTCATAGGGTTTATAGGCGCAATCTCAGTGTTTAAGGCCGTATATATTGATAAAAGAGTGCTCAAATGTGCATGTGTTGGTGGTGACACTGATGTGCCTTTAGGTTTTATATCATTAACCGAAAATGTGGTTATGTTTGGTGCAGGGTGGCTTATGTTGCTCAGCTATTTTAAGCTAACCTAAAGTTCGAATAAGACCTGCTAGGCACTAAAGGGCTACCAACTGGTAGCCGTCACAACTAGCAACCTAGTGGTGCGCTAAGACCGCCGACTCGACCCTCAATGTCGGTGGCTTTATAGCTTGGCAGGCTAGGTAGGATATTCAGGCCTGCTCTTTGTTCTACTTCGTCAATGGTTACTTCTGTTTTGCAGTAATCAAGGTATCTTCCAGAAGTTTGCTCCATGATAAAAGCAGAAGCCTTCACATTTGAGCCAGCTATTGTGACGACGACCTTAAAATAGCCTGACGGAATAGTGTGAGATTCATCAGCACCAGGCAAGGTAGCAAAGTAATATTCATACAAGGGACCCGTGAACACATAGGCATTTTCGCCCGTTCGCACTAAACTTCTCACTGCATTCTCTAATTTAACCCATGGACCCTGATTAAGGTTTGATGATTGTGGGGTAATGTTCGAGAGATAGTTAGTATCGCTCCAATTGGATGTATTGGAAAACGACGCCAAAGGCACTTGATGACCTCTATCTGTATGGATAGTTGCCCACGCATCGCTGTAGTCACTTGGCTCTAGCGTGTATCTACTTGCAATTTTTGGGTCTGATTTCCAAGTTCTAGAACGGCTTGGTCCGTCAATTGTGCTTGGTGTGACTTTGTATGCTACCCAGTCCGCAAACTTTGTTGCGCGATTATTGCTAAGCACATATATAGGTCGCTCAACGATATCATTACTTGATGGTGTGCCAGTTGGGCAACCGTAGTTGCTACATATGTTGGTGTTTGCATTTGCAGTCGCACTGACTGCAAGCATGAGTATTGCGAATTTCATTTTAATCTCCGTGCTTAATTGAAAGTCACGCAATACTAGGTTGGTTATTTGTCAGTATTATTACCTTAATGTAAATATATTGTGTTTTGTGATTACTGCTGTTAGTTGAAAACTACTGTGAAAGAACCGATTTATAAGGCGTTATAGCTATAAATTATGTTAAGAATCCCTCATTTTCATTTTACTAATTAACTGGAAAATAGAGGCTAGGAGCAGAGCCGACATAATGGAATAGGCACAAATAATCCAAGCCTGAGTAATGCATGCCTTTTGGTCTTGTCACGTAGAGTACTGGAAGTAGAAACTACACTGTTTGAAGTTTAAAGTGAGAGGTTGTGTCGGGAGAAAGCATTTAATAGCCGACATCAGCGATATGTTTTGGTGTTCTTATTTCGGCAAATCAATCTATTCAAGCTGAATTAGTCATCAGAGTCATTCGTTTTTGAGGGCTTTGCCTCTGACGAGGAATTTTTCTTACATTGTTTTAAGGCGTTGACATTGAAAGGAGTCGCTAGCGATGCTCATTGAGGTGAGTTTCTAGTACGTCAAAGAAAACAAAGTTCATAAGTCTGAACAGGAATAGCGAACGAAAATCGGAAAAGTTATATTACGAAGATACTAATACAGCGTATTTTACGAACGGAAATGAATGAAGTTAACTATATTGAATAGAGTGTAGAAAAGCTGGTCGGCATAGCAGGATTTGAACCTGCGACCCCTGACACCCCATAAAAATTAGCTGTGTTCAAACGTGTACAATCATGAACAAACGTGACCCATCGTGAAGTATCTAAATAAAACCTAACTTATTGCTGTTGCTAATAATTGCACTGTAAATTATACATAGTGAAGCAACGTGAAGAATCGTGAGTTAAAACCTGTTGGTGCGATAACTGTGCGATAAATTTATTAGCTATGTGTTAGGTGTGCGATAAATGGCGTCAATTAAAGCAAAATTAACAGAGTCCGTGATCAAAAATATTCCACTAGAGATCACCCGAATAACAGATACTGAGCTATCAGGCTTTTATCTCAATGTTGGCAAGCCTAACAAAGATGGGAAGCGTTCTTTAGTTTACTACCTTTATTATCGACTAGGCGGCCGAGGTTCAAAAGAAAGGCGTTTAGCATTAGGCCGTGCGCCTGCGTTGAGCGTTGTTAAAGCTCGTGAGCTAGCAAAGCAATACATTGGTGATGTATCACGTGGCATAGATGTATTCCTTGAACAAAAAGAAAAAACCAAAGCGCAAAAACAAGAAGCTGAAGCGCCAACGGTACAAGAATTAGCTACAGAGTTCCTAGAGCGCTATATCAAGGTGAATCGCAAAGACCCTCTAGAAGTTGAGCGTATGTTTGAAAAAGACGTGCTGCCAGCGATAGGGGGCGTTAAATTAAAAGACATTACCCGCCGAGACATTTTAAGCGAAGTATTAGACCCAATCACCGACAGGGGAGCAGGCACTCAAGCCAATAAAACCCTTTCAATTCTTAAGCAAATGTTCGACTTTGCTGTTGAGCGTGACTTAATGCAGGGCAACCCTATCAGTACCGCTAAGAAAAAGAACGTGGGCGGTATTGAAAAGCCACGTACACGCGCCCTTGAGTTTGAAGAGCTGATACAAGTATTCGAGCGCTTGCCCAAACTTGGCGTAAGCACTCAAGTGATCTACGCTTTGAAGTTTATAGCTCTAACTGGTTGCAGGCCGATAGAGGTGACTGGCGCGCAGTGGCAAGAATTCGACTTTGATAAAATGATTTGGACCATTCCCGCCGTGCGAGTAAAGCAAAACAAAGGCGGGGAGCGAATCCATAAAGTGCCCATCACCCAAAATATGATCATTATGCTTGATGAACTGCGCGCTTCATTCAGCTATTTAGGCTCAAAGTACGTGTTCCCAAGTACCACCTGTACCACGAGCGCTGTAGGTGAACAGCCCATTGATAGGCACTCACTTTCAAGGGCGGTAAACCGAAAACAAAAAGAGCTAGGTGTACCAAAGTTTGTCCCACATGACCTGCGTAGAACCATGGCGACACGGTTAGGTGATGATGATATTGGCGCTGATCCGATAGTGGTTGAGAAGATACTTAACCACCAATTGCAGGGAATGCAGAAGGTTTATAACTTGCAGGAGTATATGGAGAAGAGAGTACAAGTACTAGCGGCTTGGGAGCGAAAGTTTATAAGATCTGTTAAATAGTATTGATATCAATCTGAATAAGTTCTTACTGGTCAAACAAACATATAAAAGTAATTTCGAGAAATAGCCATAAGTAGTTGCAAAACTAGCTGTAAAATATGCTATATTCGTTATAACTAAAAAAATAACCCAACATTTCGCGTTAACTAAATCAACAGGCGAGGACACAGATTAATGGTAGAAGAATGTAAGTTTGACCGTTTGGGCGAATCTGAACAAAAAATAGTGAAGTTTATTGTTGCTAATATTGAAAAGGACGTGCTAGAAAATTTGGACAACGCAATACATACTGAATATGCAAGAGATGTAGGCTACTTGATGGAAAATCGCCCTCATGTTGCTCATAGACTTAAACCGCAACTGCATAGGTACGCGATTGACCAGATTTTTATTGATCACTTTGGCTTTGAAGTTTTGGAAAATACCAAACCCAAAGGTGAATTTTTTACTATGTATACCAATGGGAGTATTTCGCTAAGCCACTGTGAAATACACCAAGGTGAGAAAAAGCGCCCAGTAAAACATCGAAAAATGATGGCAAGTAAGAATGAGGCAATAGAGCCGCACCAATATTCACTTGGAATGTTCAATGATGAGCAAAAAGAAGAATTTGATAAGACTATTCATATAGCTTTGTATACCGTGCACAAAAGTAAGGAACTCAGCGAAGCTACAGAACCTGAAGGCGTGTATGTTGCGGTTCCCTATTCAGACTGGTCAGGCTTTCATTTATTTGAAAGTTTACAATTAATTCTCGGTATGTACGAAAATGAAGATCTTGAAGCGATGGAGGATATGGCCTTTGTAGAGCTGAGAGATGTAATGACTGACCGAGAGAAAGATATATTTAAAAGGTAAAAAATGAGAGCGGGTATAGGTGGTTTTCAAGGCGCGCGGTTGACTCAAGCAAGAGAGGTTTTAGGTATTTCTAAAAGCGACCTTGCGACTATGGTTAGCGTATCACCTGCATCTGTTACCAACTGGGAAAGTGGGAAACTAAAACCTGAAATTGAGAAGGTTGAGGCACTAAGTCGGTGTCTTAACCAGTCAATTGAGTGGTTTATCAAGGAGTTGAGTGATGGTGCAGATAGTACGTATTTTTATAGGAGCATGGCTTCGTCGTCTCGCAGAGGAAGGATGACAACAAAGGTTAGGCTTAATTGGCTATCTGAGTTAACTGAAACGCTTTCAAAATATGTGAGCTGGCCTGATATAAGGTTACCAGAAAATAGCACCCACTTTTTGCAGCTATCTGATGAGGAAATTGAATCATTTGCTTTGGCTACTCGTGAGGCGGCTGGTGTTAAATCTGGACCTGTGCCAAATATGGTATTGGCTATTGAAAACTGTGGTGCATTTGTTACTCGGGATGAAATTGGCTATCAAAAAATTGATGGAACTTCTTTTTGGTGCCCGAATACCAAACGGCCATTCGTTTTTTTAGCTGACGACAAAAGTAATGGGTGTAGAAGTAGGTTTAATGCAGCGCATGAATTAGGGCATTTGGTATTACACAAATTTGTGACTGATGGCGAACACAAGAAGCATCATGCAGAAATTGAACGGCAGGCACACTTATTTGCTGGCGCTTTTTTGATGCCTGAAAGAGCATTTTTAAGTGAAGTAAAATACGTGACAGTAGAGTCTTTGCTCGCATTAAAAATAAAGTGGAAGGTTTCAATTGCTGCAATGATCATGCGTTTACATCATCTAGAAGTAATTGATGATGATCAAAAGTTAAACCTTTATAAGAGATTATCGGCAAGAAAATGGCGAACCAAAGAGCCTTTTGATGACAAAATTGAGTTTGAGATACCTCGTGTTTTACCTAGAACGGTTAACCTGATCACTGAAAATTTAATGAGCAAACTTGAGTTGGCACATGAGTTGGTTTTATCTCCTCATATTGCTGAAAAGTTGATGAGTTTGCCAATGGGCTACTTTGACGATGCACATCATACGGATAATGTTGTGGAGTTGAAAAGCCGCTACCGCTCAGGGAATGTGAAAAGTGAAAAAGCGGATGTGGTAAAAATTTTTTAGGGTGTTCCCCGTAATGGCGGGGAACATGTTAAATATGTTTGAATCATCTGGATAAGAAGTGTTTATTCGATATTTCTTTCATAAATATCAATCAAGTACCTTGCGGTTAATAAAAAATCACTAGCGACACAAGAGTGTTTATCGTCAAAAATAACCCAAGATATTAAGTACGAGCGATACCCTTTTAGTTTATTTTGCAGCTGATCCCTAGCGTATTTCCTGTAAAAGTTTTTATTAGGGAAGTGATTCCTTTTAAACTTTTGGAAAGATAGGCCGAATAAATTTTCCATTATTGAAACGGCAGAATGCTTTTTAATAAGGCTAGCCGCTAGCTTCTTTAGGGTTTTGAGCTTTTTATTTGATAATCGAATACTGCCAATTGGATCTTGCTGGTAGTCTTTCAGGAATGATACATTGCTTTTTTTCTTGTTTTGTATTGTGTAGCCATTTAACGAAATAGTATTTTCACCAGCGATTCTTTTTTTTCTTTTCAACCTTAGCGCCAACATTGAGATGAAAATAGATATCTCTTTCTCAAACTGCTCACTATGAAGGAACCTACTACTTGTTGAAGAAAAAAGTAGGTCATCAGCATATCTGCTGTAAGTTATTTTCTTATCCTCACAAAATTTTTGTATTGTAATATCTACTTTCCGAAACAAAATATTTGAAATAACAGGAGATGAAGAAAAGCCAATAGGCAAAATTGTCTTGCCTCTCATATCTTTTGCAGGATGTGTTGAGCTAACAGAGTGCGTTAAACTCATTAGTGCGATGTCTAACGGAGAATATTTGAAACTTTTTTTATCATCTTCAAAATAATCACCAAGAAGTGCTTTGATATCAGAAAGCTGTATAGAGTGGAAAAAATCTTTTATGTCCAACCGTAAAAAATAATAGCCTTTAATGTGTGGTTTGAGAAAGTCGAGGTAAGATTTTCCTTTTACAAAGCCGTAGCAGGAGGAGTTAACGGGGATAGACGAAAGAATAAGCTGTTCTATCCTTCTGTTAATTAGAAAGTGGTCACTATCTTTGGGGATTTCGAAAAATATATCATTGCCAACGGTTCGCTCTACTGCACTGGGAGTAAACTTATTTAAAAGTTGTGTCTTGCCTTTAAGAACAGCTTGTTCAAAAAAATCGTTTTTGATAATTTTATTATTCATAGGTGCTTCAACCCGATACAAAAGAACATCATTACACCGCAGGTGTGACCCCTCTACACGCTAATATAGCCAACTTCGAGTGGTAATCATTGGGACTATGTCCGAAGACTGGAGGAACAGGCCCTCAGATAAAGACTTCACAATTTTATCTCCCCTCTACTATCGGGTTGAAGCCGCTTAATTATATCATCCAACTCTGGGAAATAAAGTTTAAATATACTTCCAAATTTCTTTTTATCTGTTACACATTCAGTTTCAATTTGTATAATTGAATAGTTTAAGAATTCAGTTATCCATCCGTTTGTTTTTGACAAGTGTCTATTTTTCACAGTAAAGTTTTCAAGTTCTTCCATTATGGACTTGGCTCTTCTGCTTGTTTTCTTCAACTTGGCGCTTAATTTTCTACCATTTGAAATAGCTTGTCTAAATGCTTCTGGATTGAATGAGCTGTAGTCTACTAAGGTGTCAGTTTTACCATCGAAAATGACACGTAGGTAATCGATTATCATCTTTTCATTTAAGTAGCGACTCTGTCTAACCCTATTTATAACAGGGCTCATATCGATATTGTACTTATAGTTTAGCCACTTATATAAAATTGGAGCGCTAGCTTCTTGAATTAAACAACCTTCGATGGTTGTTCGATTTAAGTAAATATTTTTAAGAAGCAAATGCCTCTTTATAGCATCGAAAATAACATCAAATTGACTGTCTTTTGAAAAAAGCTGTTTCGTTAATTCTACTTTTAGATCAGTGTTTGAATGTTTTATTATCAGGCCTATGTTTTTCTTTCTTTCTTTGTACTGACGGCTGAAACCAAACTTGTACTTTCTATACTCGAGCTCGAGAGCTTCTTTTTTTAAGCTAAAATAGTTCCCATTTTTTTCCAAATTTAAAGTATAGTTGTTCGGGTTTCCAGCTATTGTAATCGCTTTATCTGCATCAAATAAAAATAAATATGGAATAGAGGAATTTGAATAGGATGGGTTAATTCTTTCTCCAACTACATTACTACTACTCTTGTATATATCGATGCTTTTAAGATGGTGAAAGTGTCTCGATAGCCTCATATTACCGAATACTTCCATATCACTTTCGCCTTCTACAAATAAAATGAAACTGCTAAAAAAGAGCCTAGATTCGTTATCACTAAATATGTTGATGAAACTTTCATTGTCGTATGTTGAATTAAGTGGGTGAATTTTCGTTGACGACTGCTTCTGCTTTTGGAAACAGAATACGCGCTGTTTATCTCTAAAGCACTTTATTGCCTCTTTTACAATGCTCGGTGAGTGTGTGGTAATAAATAACTTTGGTCTGGTAAAATTGTTTTTGTTATTTATATTGTAATTATAACTCTCATAAATACCATGAATTAAAACCTCGATCATCTTGGGGTGTAGACCGATTTCAGGTTCATCAATGAATACAAAAGGTGTTATGTACTCTCTCCTTGAAATGGTAATTAAAACTCTTAAAAATGTTTTTATAAAATGGAAGGAGTTTGTTCCATCTGATTGAAGCTTTAAATCGTTGTCATCAATTTCAAATCTATAACCTCTTAACCCAGCTTTAATATAGCTCAAAACCTTTTCTTTCTGGGTGCTTGGCTTTGTTGAAAATACCTCGTTCAACTCCGTAATATATTTTTTGTAAGAATTTTCGCCTCCGGAACTTATGATGTTATCAAAAAAGTTTATTACATCATCATTTTTGATGTTTGATAGGTTAAACGACTTTATTCTTGCAATGAGATCCCACAACCCATCCCATTCATGTAAATTCATGTGGCGAGGCTCAATATAAAAAAATGGGAAAAGATATAATATTAGGTCTCTAGTTTTCTTGTCTTTGGTTGACCATTTTACAGAGCCATTGCTATATACAAATAATGTCAAAGTGAATAGTGTTTGGTCTTTGTCATAGGTTTGTAGTGCAAAAGGGCTTCTCTTATGCAAAGGAATTAATTTTCTATTAATAAAATCAAAATACTTGCTGGATGTGTTACGCCTAGAAATTCGAAACAACCTCGTAGTATCGAATGTTAACGATATACTTCCTTTAAATGAGTAGTTAGAGTTTAATTTAGGTGGGAGTTCCTCTAAGCCACCTAGTTTATTATAGAAAAACGCTAAGGCTTTGAGTAGATTAGATTTACCTACATTGTTTTTACCTACAATACAATTGACATCCTCTAGATCATCTATTTCTAGCTCATCAAAAGATAGCAAGTTTGTTATTTTTATATTCTTAATTGCCATTAAAAAGTAATTATTTAGCTATTTTTATTGAATGAGTCTAACTTTACCTAATACATCGCTTTAAGGCTACCCATTTTGGTAACCAATATTTAATATAAGTAAACCTCGGTAATCTCAGCCCTAAAATGACCCATCTCCTGTGAAACGGTCTCCAAGACCGTTTCGTACTTAAGTCCTAAACCTTTCAGCTCAACCATCCGCTCTTGAGCATAACTATGTCTAAGACCATGTGCGCCAGTTGAAAATAATAAAGCACGGTTTGATGCTTTTGAGAAAGAGTCCGACCACTTTTTACCGCCAGCGATATCATAGCGCTGAAGGTAGTTTATTTTTCTGTCTACCACTGTAATTGGTTGTGCTAAACGTTGCTGTTCAAGTTTATTAGCGAGTGTGGTTGGAATCAGCACATGGCGAATTAAGCCGCCTTTACCTTGCACGGTATATAGCTCGCCGCTTCGACCATACCATTTTGACGCTAGAGCAGGGCGTTTATCTGCACTTCGCTCACTAGCTTTGGCAAGTGTTAGCAGCTCATGGGCGCGCAGGCCTGCGGCATAGGCGATTTGTGTAGCGAGTTGATGCTTTGCTGTTTGCCGATGTGAAATAGCTCTGGCTTGATCTGTAGTGTAAGCCCGAGAATGCTTGATTTCTTCTAGACATGACTTAACTCGATAGAGTGTTTCTTTTGGTTGTAGCTTACCGTTTAGTTGCATCATAGCTTGTATTGCTTGACGCTCCATATCTAGGGCTTTTTGGCCGACAATTTCTGCTCGGTAGTCGAGATAAGTTCGGGCTTGTTCAATACTCATAGATTGAATGCCGTTTATGCCAATATCCTTTGACCAACTTGCAACCGTTTTTAGTGCCTGTTCGTAGTTTCTAGCTGTGCCTAAAGAGCGTATATGTTTTGCTTTGGTCAGCCCTTTGATAACGTTTTTGGCTTGTGTGCTGGCTTTGGCAAATTTAGGCATTTTTATCGAGCCACCGTTTAACGGTCGTCCACTGTACAACGATACCTCTCATGGCAAGCCAGCGTTGTAACTCAGCTTTAGTTGCACCCGCGTCATATAGCTTACAAAGTTGAGTGCGATGCTTATCAAGTTTGGATGATTTATGACGTTTACGGGCACGTAGTTTTGTTTGCGCTTTTAATAAAGCGACTTCAGTATTGGGGTTAAAAGCCATGCTTGTTCCTTGGTTGTAAGATTAACTGGCAACACAGTTGCTCAGCGGCACTAAAGCCTATTCGCCCCAGTTAAGCGCAACTGCGCAAGGCTCGGACTGATCTCGCCTTAAATAAAAACCTCAGATACGTGGAAGCGGCAGCAACTAAGCGCCGAATTTGAAAAGCGCCATAAATGTGGCGCGGCATGACATAAATATTAAAACAGTGAGGGTCCTCACTACGTGTTGTCGGCAGCTGAGCAGCGCCGTTTTTCTTCAATGCCCAAAGGGCTAAATCAAGTTTAGGTTAGCGTTAAATAAGGCAGCTTTCAATCTGCAAATAAAAATCTGCGCATAAGCTTAACAAAACCAAGCCCCCCGCTATGAAGCGAGCGATTTATCGCTTCGACATAGCGGGGGGCGTAGCCCCTTTTAAAAGAGGAGGAAATTGCTCATGATGCCTCGATTAAAAGGGCTTGGTTTTTAGCAAATTTGCAGGTGTACAAAAACTCAATTAGGCTTAAAACTGTGATTTTTTTTTGAGCTAGAAAATGGGACCAGTGATCGTCAGTAACTTACTTGTTTTGGGGTTGGTTGTATTTTTTGCGGTTTGGTTTTATCGCGTGAATAGGACAGAGTAATCACACAACAAAAGCAAATTGTGTATGTCTTTACTTGTCCTTCATGGTTGGAACACCATATTTCGACAGAATTGTAATAGCTTCGTGAGCTGTAAAACTTCCAGTTGGACTTGGTAATTTACCGTAGGCTGTGCCTGCTTTAAACACGCCTGTATATCTGACCAATTTACCTTCATATGCTTGACTAAAAGCGGCTATCACTTCATCAGATGACAGTATTAACTCCGTTAGGCTATAAATTAGCAGGGTACTCGGCTATTTGTATCGCAAGTTCATCCTCTTCACAAAACAAAAAGGCAGTTGGTACGTCTAAAACTTTAGCGAGTGCTTTGACTGTTTTAAAATCAGGTGCATGAACCCCTTTTTCATACTGGTTCATTCTCGCAGAGGCTGAGAACTCGTCCATTCCAGCCAAAATACCTAGCTGTTTTTGAGATAAACCTTTCCTCTTTCGTGCCTCTTTTAAGCGCTTTGGAAAGGGCGACTCGTCATTTGTTTTCATCGTAAATCAATTAATTCTTGAAAACTAAGAGTCTCTTAGCTTTAATGGTGTTCTGATACTCAGGAATCCTTAGTTTCAATGTGAGAGGTTAAACCATGTTTTTAAAAGCACTGAAAGCAACCGCGTTAATAGCGCTTGAAGTCATGATCGATGACGATAAAAAATCAGACCAAGACAAGTTTATTGATGAACACAATGATGGAATGGGTAACGTAGACTTCTATGGTGACGAATATACGGAGCAAGAAGCACGGGAAGCTGACGACAGGGGGGAGTTTTATTATTAAAAGTTATAAAGAGGGCTGAAATATGGATTGGTTCAGCCCTTTCAGGTTCCAGTTAGTTTTTACAGCCATTCTTTTTGCAAGTCACTTTATCATGTGTGTTAGTCCAATGTGATGGATTATCTCTGGTATCAAATCCACACCCAGTGGTTCCACCTTTCTGGCCTTTGTGAACTATGCTTTCATCATTTGGTGGTGTGTGCCTTACATTCATATAAATATCCTTTAAATTATTTGGCTACGAAAAACAATTAGCTTCTTAAGGTTAGTTCGTAAGCGTACGGCTAACTACACCTAGAGGCTAACATGCCAGGGCAGTAAACTGTCGATATCGCACTGTGGCTGGGCTAATTCATTTAAGCAATGCATCACATAATCGAATGGGGTGTGGCCGTTTGCTCTGGCTGTTTCGATCACGCTGTAGAGGATTGCGCTACTCTCAGCGCCACTTGTGGTGAAGCTAAACAGCCAGTTCTTTCGCCCTATGACGAACGGTTTGATAGCGCGCTCTGCCCGGTTG